>NZ_VJOL01000036.1 GCF_007556705.1 Tepidimonas thermarum
GCGCCCTGGTCATAGCGCCGCCGTCGGCGCAGGGCTCACCCGGGCTGCGCCGCCTGGGGCCGTATGCCGATGCGATGGTCAGCGGCTGGATGCAGCTGCGCGGCTGGGCGGCGCGCACGCCGCAGGGGGTGGGGGCATGAAGGCGCCACAGCCCGATGTCCGCGAGCGCCTGCTGGTGTGGGCGCTGCCGCTGCTGTGTCTGTTGGTGCACCTGGGCGGCGCGCCCTTGTTCGACGTGGACGAGGGGGCGTTTTCCGAGGCCACGCGCGAGATGCTCGAGCGCGGCGACTACCTGTCCACGTGGCTCAATGGCGCGCCGCGCTTTGACAAGCCGATTTTGATTTACTGGCTGCAGGCGTTGGCGGTGGCCGTGTTCGGCGTGACGGAGTGGGCGTTTCGCTTGCCCTCGGCGCTGGCGGCCTGTGGCTGGGCCTGGGCGGTGTGGGCGTTCGTCCGCCCCCGTTGGGGGCGCGAGGTGGCCCTGGGGGCGCTGCTGGTCACCTGCACGGCGCTGGGCCCGTGGGCGATCGGCCGCGCCGCCACCGCCGATGCGCTGCTCAACCTGTGGCTGGCGCTGGCCTTGTTCGACGCCTGGCGGCACTGGGAAAGCGGCGCGCGCGCGCCGCTGCTGCGCAGCTACGCCTGGATGGGGCTGGGCGTGCTGACCAAGGGGCCGGTGGCGATCCTGATTCCGCTGGCCGTCACCGCGCTGGAGGCGCTGGCGCGGCGCGACGCGCGCACGTGGCTGCGTGCGGTGTTCGATCCGCGGGGCTGGGTCATCCTGCTGGTGCTGGTCGTGCCCTGGTACGCGGCGATGTTGGCGGTGCATGGGCAGGCGTTCATCGACGGCTTCATCCTGCGGCACAACGTGCAGCGCTTCACCACCACCCTGGAGGGGCATTCGGGCAGCCTGCTGTACTACGTGGTCGTGCTGCCGCTGCTGTTGCTGCCCTGGAGCGGTGTGTTGTGGGCGGCGCTGCGCCGGCTGCGCACCGACTGGCACGACCCGCTGGCGCGCTACCTGTGGCTGTGGTGCGGGTTTGTGGTGGTGTTCTTTTCGCTGTCGGGCACCAAGCTGCCGCACTACGCGCTGTACGGGGCCACGCCGTTGTTCGTGCTGCTGGCGCGGCATGGCGTGGCGCTGCGGCACGGGGTGGGGGGGCTGGTGCCACCAACGCTGTTGCTGGCGCTGCTCGTCGCCTTGCCCGAGGGCTTGGCCTACCTGGGCCGCCGCACGGACAATGGCTACTACCAGGCCCTGCTGGCCCTGGCGCAGGACAGCGCCGGCGGGTTGTACCGCACGGTCACGGTGGGCGTGCTGGTGGCGTGGCTGGTGGTGGCGGCGCAGCGGCGCTGGACGGTGTGGCAGCGGCTGGGCGCGGCGGCCGGGTTGCAGGTTGCCCTGCTGGCGCTGCTGGTGGTGCCATGGTTGGGGCAGTTGTTGCAGGGCCCGGTCAAGGAGGCCGGCCTGCGCGCCCGCGCGCTGGGGGTGCCGGCGGTGCAATGGCGCTTCGATGCGCCCAGCTTTAGCGTGTACCGTCAGGCGCCAACGCCCAAGCGGGCCGCCGAGCCGGGGGAGCTGGCGCTCACCCGCATCGACCGCACACCCGACTGGCCGCACACCGTGATCTACCAGCGCGGCGGCGTGGTGCTGCTGCAGCGCACCGGCCCCTGACGGGTGGCGGGGCGCGGCGCCCTGCCCATCGACACGTTGTTTTTTGGGAGAAGACACACATGGCCATGGACGTCATCGACTACGACATCCGCGGTGCGGAGATGCAATTCGTGGAAATCGAGCTCGACCCGGGCGAGGCCGCCATTGGTGAGGCCGGCAGCCTCATGATGATGGACGACGGCATCGTCATGGACACCGTCTTCGGCGACGGCAGCGCGCAGCAGGGCGGCTTTTTCGGCAAGCTCCTGGGGGCGGGCAAGCGCCTCATCACGGGGGAGTCGCTCTTTACCACCGTGTATGTGAACCAGGCGAGCGGCAAGCGGCGCGTGGCCTTTGCGGCGCCCTACCCGGGCAAGATCCTGCCGATGGATCTGCGTGCCCTGGGCGGCTCGCTGATCTGCCAGAAGGACGCCTTTTTGTGCGCCGCGCGCGGCGTCAGCCTGGGCATCGCGTTGCAGCGCAAGCTGTCGGTGGGCTTCTTTGGCGGCGAGGGCTTCATCATGCAGCGCCTCGACGGCGACGGGCTGGCATTCGTGCACGCGGGCGGCACGGTGGTCAAGCGCGAGCTGGCCGCGGGCCAGGTGCTGCGCGTGGACACGGGCTGCGTGGTGGCCTACACACCGCAGGTGGACTTCGACATCGAATACGTCGGCAAGATCAAGACCGCGCTCTTTGGCGGGGAGGGGCTGTTCCTGGCCACGCTGCGCGGGCCGGGCACGGTCTGGCTGCAAAGCCTGCCGTTTTCGCGCCTGGCCTCGCGCGTGTTTGCCGCCGCGCCGCAGCTGGGTGGGCGGCGCGAGGAGGGCTCGCTGCTGGGCGGCTTTGCCGCGGGCGGGCTGCTGGGCGGCCTGGTGGGCGGCGACGACGAATAAGGCCGCGCGAGCCCGCGCCGGGGCGCGCGTCAGCGCTGCGTCACGTCGAAGCCCGCCCCGCGCAGGGCGGCCAGCACCTCCTGCACGTGCTGCGGCCCGCGGGTTTGCAGCACCAGCTCGATTTCCACGTTCTGTGCCGCCAACAGCGTAAAAGCGCGCTGGTGCTGCACCTGATCGATGTTGGCGCCCGCCTCGGCCACCACGCTGGCGATGCGCGCCAACTGGCCGGGCAGATCGCGTGTGCTCACCACCAGCCGCACCAGGCGGCCGGCGCGCACCATGCCGCGCTCGATGATCGAGGCCAGCAACAGCGGGTCGATGTTGCCGCCGCACAGCACCAGCCCCACCCGGCGCCCGGCAAAGCGCTGGGGGTGGCGCAGCACCGCGGCCAGACCCGCCGCGCCTGCCCCTTCGACCAGGGTTTTTTCGATTTCGAGCAGCATCACGATGGCCTGCTCGATGTCTTCTTCGTCCACCAGCAGCCAGTCGTCCACGTAGCGGCGCGCCAGCGCCATGGTGCGCTCGCCCGGCGCGCCGACGGCGATGCCCTCGGCGATGGTGGTGGCGCCCTGCGGCCAGTGGCTGCCGGTCATGGCGTTGACCATGGCCGGAAAACGCCGCGTCTGCACCCCGATGACTTCGATGCCGGGCTTGAGCGTTTTGGCCGCCAGCGCCATGCCGCCGATCAGCCCACCGCCGCCCGTGGCCACCACCAGCATGTCCAGCTCGGGTTGCGTGTGCAGCATTTCCAGCGCCACCGTGCCCTGACCGGCGATCACCGCCTCTTCGTCGTAGGGGTGGACGAAGGTCAGTCCCTGCTGCGCTGCCAGGGCGCGCGCGTGGGCGCGTGCTTCCTCCAACGTGTCGCCGTGCAGCACCACCTCGGCGCCAAAGCCGCGCGTGCGCTCCACTTTGACCCCGGGGGTGAAGCGCGGCATGACGATCACCGCGCGCAACCCCAGCCGCTGGGCGTGGTAGGCCACCCCCTGCGCGTGGTTGCCGGCGGACATGGCGATCACGCCGCGCGCGCGCTCTGCGGGCGTGAGTTGCGCGAGCTTGTTGCACGCCCCGCGCTCCTTGAACGAGGCGGTGTACTGCAGGTTTTCGAACTTGAGGAACAGCTGCGCCCCCGTGATCTGCGAGAGGGTGCGCGACTCCAGGCAGGGGGTGACCAGCACCTGCCCCGCCAGCCGGCGCGCCGCAGCCTCGACGTCGGCCATGTCCACCATGGTTGCATGCTCTGGGTTGGTTGCCATGCGCGCCATTGTCCCACCGTCGCGCGCCGGTCCAGTGGTGCCGCTGCACAGGGCGCGGCTGGCACCCCGCGGGCGCGACTGCGGCGGCATACTGCGTAACACGCGCAACCGCCTCGCAACCGCCCATGACACCTGACGTGCAACGCATCCAGCAGTGGCTCGACGAGCACCGCATCACCGAAATCGAGTGCCTGATTCCGGACATGACCGGACAGGCGCGCGGCAAAATCGTGCCGCGCCACAAGTACGACCCCGCGGTCGGGCTGCGCTTGCCCGAAGCGGTTCTGACCATGACGGTCACGGGTGACTACCCGCAGCAAGATTTCACCCCGGTGGCGGACCCGGACATGCGGCTCGTGCCCGACGCGGGCACGTTGCGCGTCGTCCCGTGGGCCAAAGAGCCCACCGCGCAAATCATCCACGATTGCCTGCACTTCGACGGCACCGCGGCCGAATTGGCGCCGCGCAACGTGCTGCGCCGCGTCCTGTCTTTTTACGAGCGCGACGGCTTGCAGCCCATCGTCGCGCCGGAGATGGAGTTCTACCTGGTCGAGGTCGAGCCGGATGAGGACATCCCGCTCAAGCCCCCGGTCGGCCGCACCCGCCGCACCGAGGCCGGCATGCAGAGCTTTTCCATCGACGCGGTCAACGAGTACGACGACATCTTCGACGTCATCTACGACTGGTGCGAGGCGCAGGGGTTGCAGCTCGACACCCTGATCCACGAAATGGGCACGGCCCAGATGGAGATCAACCTCGACCACGGCGAGCCGCTGGCGTTGGCCGACCAGGTGTTTTTGTTCAAGCGCACGGTGCGCGAGGCGGCGATTCGGCACCGCATGTACGCCACCTTCATGGCCAAGCCCATGCAGGGCCAGCCCGGCAGCGCCATGCACATCCACCAAAGCGTGATCGACCGCGCCACCGGCCGCAACGTGTTCAGCCGCGCGGACGGCACGCCGTCGGAGGCGTTTTTGCACTTCATCGGAGGGTTGCAAACCTATTTGCCGGCGGCGATGGCGTTTTTTGCCCCGTACATCAACAGCTACCGCCGCCTGTCGCGCTACACCGCCGCGCCCATCAACCTGAGCTGGGGCTACGACAACCGCACGTGTGGGCTGCGCGTGCCGCACTCCACGCCCGAGGCGCGCCGCGTGGAAAACCGCCTGGCGGGCGTGGATGTCAACCCCTATCTGGCCATCGCCGCCAGCCTGGCCTGCGGCTACCTGGGCATGCGCGAGCGGCGGCAGCCCTCCGAGCCGCTGGCCGGCAGCGCCTACGAACAGCCGCACCAACTGCCGCGCCACCTGGACGATGCGGTGGACCGCCTGCTGGCCTGCGCGCCGCTGGCCGAGCTGTTCGGGGAGCACTTTGTGCGCACCTACGCCGCCATCAAAGAGGCGGAGTACCGCGAGTACTTCGACGTCATCAGCCCGTGGGAGCGGCGCTACCTGCTGCTCAACGTTTGAGCGACGCGGCCCGCGCGGCGCCTCAGGCGCGCGCGGCCGGCCTGGCCGCGTGCCTTACGAGGCTGCGCTGTCCGGGTGGTCGCGTTCGTAATGCCAGCGCGCCACCTCCAGCCAGACGGCGGCGCGGGCAAACACCTCGGGCCGGCGCCGCTGCAGCGCCACCAGGTTGGCGTCGGTGGGGTTCAGGCGCGCCAGCAGCTCGAGGTGGCGCTCGACATAGTCGGCCGCCTGGTCGGTGGGCCATGCGCCCAGATTGGCCGGCACGCCCACCAGCGTGCCTTCGCGCGCGTGGCGCAGCACGTGTTCCAAGTCCCCTTGGGCATGCTCGAGCAACACCGCCAGCGAACGCCCCACCTCGCGCAAGCGCGGGTCGTCGTCGCGCAGCAGCTGCTCCACCACACGCCCGACGTCTGCCAAACACTGCAGGTGCCGGGGCTTGTCCGCAAACCTCGACGCCGAATCGTCCCATCCCATGGCGCTCTCCTGCCCGCAGCGCCCACGCGGGGGATGGCCCCACCGCGTGCGCTGCGTCCATTCTGGCGCGGCGGGGCACGCAGCGCACTCCGCGTTTGCCCCAGTCCCCGTCGCACCAGGGGCTTTGGGTTGTCGCCGTTTCGCCGGCGGGCCGGCTGGTGGTCATGCCACCCGCGGCGCGACCGTTCGTCGGACGCTGCATCACCGGCGGGGGCCGTGGCGGTACCCTTCGCACAACACCTCAAACGGTCACCCGCCGATCATGGACATTGCGTCGAATTCGCTGATCACCCAGGCCGCCACCTCGGCGGTTGACACGCCGACCGCGGCCTCCATCCTGGTGCTGCGCAAAGCGATGCAGGTGCAGCAGCAAAGCGCGCTGGCGTTGCTGCAGGCGGTGCCGGCACCCGCGCCTGCGGCGACGCCCACGGGGCCCTTGCCCCTGGCCACCGAGGGGCCCCTGGGCACCCGGCTCAACGTCATGGCGTGACGTGCGGTGGCGGCGCGCGGCGCCGCGTGGGGCTCAAATGCGGTCGATCACGTAGTCGGGCACGATGCCCGAGCGCGCGATTGCCGTGGTCCAAGGCAGACCGGCGCTGGCACCTTGGCCGACCACCAAGGCGGTGGCCATCCCCGCGCAGCGCCCACCCAGCACGTCGGTGTGCAGTGTGTCGCCGACCATGAGCACGCGCTGCGGTGCCGCCTCCAAACCCAACCGCTGCAGCGCCGCCGCAAAGATTGGCGCAAACGGCTTGCCAAACCACTGCGGTTCGATGCCCGCTTCCTGCTGCAGCCAGTGCGCCAGCGCGCCCGGCTCGAGCCGAAACCCCGACTCGTGCGGCGAGGCCAGGTCGGCGTTGGGCACCAGCACCGGCCGCGCGTGGCGCCGCAGGGCGTCGCGCAGGCGCTGGCGGGTGGCGGCATCGCCTTCCAACGCGGACAGCAGGACGAAGCCCTCGACCGCGTCCCAGTCGGCATGCGCGTCGTTCAAGACCAGGGTGCCGGCGGGCAGGTCCGACACATCGGTGCCGGCCGGCGCCACCACCCCCCAGCGCCGCATCGGCCAGCGCGTCATCGCCTGCACCATCACGTCGCGGCTGGTCAACCACTGCTGCGCGGGCAGGGCAAAGCCCATCGCCTGGTAGCGCTCCACGATCTGCGCCGAGGGCACCGCGGCCGCGTTGCTCACCACCAGCACGGGCTTGCCCAGCCGTTGCAGTGCGGCCAGCCGCTCGCGCGCGCCCGCAATCGGCGTTTGGCCGATGTTGAGCACCCCAAACGCGTCCAGGCAAAACGCGTCGAACTGTGGCGCCAGTGCCGCCAAATCCGGCAAGCGCTGCCAGCCCGCCGCCACGGGGCAGGTCGGCCAGTGCGCGCGCACGGCCTCGTAGGCCGCAAACAGGTCGTGGGCGGTGGCAGGGGCGTGCATGGGGGCCCGATGTTACCCGCCCCAGGCGCTTCGGCCAGCCCCTGCCGATGCGCCCTAGCGCCCCAGGTCCTTGGCGCTGACGCCGGCGATGCCCCAGTTTTCCTTGGGCATTTCGTGGATCCAGACGCGGATGGTCTCCTTGGGCGCCCCGGTGGCTTCTTGCAGGGCCTGTGTCACCTTTTCGATGACCGCTTTTTTCTGCTCGGGTGTGCGACCTTCGAGCATGTAGATTTGGGCGAATGGCATGGTGGACGTCCTTTGCTGTCGATCGGGTTCAGACGAAGCGCAGACCCACGTGGCCCATCCCCTGCACACGCAGGCTGACATGATCGCCGGGGCCGACGGCCACCGCTTCGGTGACGCCACCCGAGAGGATGAGCGTGCCAGCGGGGATGGATTGCCCGCGCCGTCCGAGGTGATTGGCCAGCGCCGCCACCGCCGCGGCCGGGTGCCCCAGCACCGCGGCGCCGGCGCCAAGGGCGACTGGCTGGCCGTTTTTCTCCAGCACCACGCCGCAGGTGCGCAGATCCACCTCCGCCACGGGACGGGCGTGGCCTCCAACCACGAAGCGCGCGGCCGAGGTGTTGTCGGCGATGACGCTTTTGAGGTCGAATTTGAAGTCGCGGTAACGGCTGTCGATGACTTCGATGCCGGGGAGGACGAAATCCGTCGCCGCCAACACCGCGCCGACATGGCAACCGGGGCCGCGCAGCTCGTGCTTGAGCACGAAGGCAATTTCCGGTTCCACTTTGGGGTGGATGAGATCGGCGCAACGCACGCTCGCGCCTTCGGCGAGCGCAAACGCGTCGACCAGAAAACCGAACACCGGCTCGTCCACGCCCATCTGGCGCATCTTGGCATGCGAGGTCAAGCCGCACTTGAGGCCGACCACGCGTGCGCCGCGCGCCAGCTTGCGCTTTAGGATGCGGTCCTGCACCGCGTAGGCGTCCTCCCAGTCCATGCCGGGATGATCGTCGGTGATCTTGGTGGTGTCGCGCGCCTGCAGCTGGCACGTTTCCAGGTGTTCGGCCAGGCGATCGAGGGTGGCGTCGTCCAGGGTCATGCTCGGGCTCCCCTCGTCAGGCCGCTACGGTGTTGCGTGCCGGCAGCAGGCCACGCTCGCGGGCCATCCGCAGCGCCGTGTCTTCGATCATGTCCTCCTGGCCGCCGACCATGCCGCGGCGTCCCAGCTCGACCAGGATGTCACGCGCCGGCACGCCGTAGCGCGCCTCGGCGCGTTTGGCAAACAGCAGGAAGCTGCCGTAGACGCCCGCGTAGCCCAGCGTGAGGGCGTCGCGGTCGATGCGGATGGGGAAGTCCATCATCGGCACCACCAGGTCTTCCGCAACGTCCTGAATCTTCCAGACGTCGACCCCGGTTTGGACGCCCATGCGGTCGAGCACGGCCACCAGCACCTCCATGGGTGTGTTGCCGGCACCGGCGCCCAGCCCGGCGCTGGCGGCGTCGATCCGGTTGGCCCCGGCTTCGATGGCCGCGATGCTGTTGGCCACGCCCATGGCCAGGTTGTGGTGGCCGTGAAAGCCCAGCTCGGTCTGCGGTTGCAGCGCTGCGCGCACGGCGGCGATGCGGGCCTTGACGTCATCGGGCAGCATGTAGCCGGCCGAGTCCGTGATGTAGATGCAGTTGGCGCCGTAGCTCTCCATCTGCTTGGCCTCCTTGACCAGCCGCTCGGGTCTGGCCATGTGCGACATCATCAGAAAACCCACCGTGTCCATGCCCAGTTGGCGCGCCAGCTTGATGTGCTGTTCGGCCACGTCGCTTTCGGTGCAGTGGGTGGCCACGCGTATGGTGTGCACGCCCAGATCGTGCGCCATGCGCAGGTGGTCCACCGTGCCGATGCCGGGCAGCAGCAGCGCCGAGATCTTGGCGCGCTTCATCAGCGGCACGACCGCTTTCAAATACTCCTCGTCGCTGTGGCGCGGAAAGCCGTAGTTGACCGAGGCCCCGCCCAGGCCGTCGCCGTGGCTGACTTCGATCAGCGGCATGCCGGCCTCATCGAGGGCTTGGGCGATGGAGGTCATTTGCTCCAGCGTGATCTGGTGCCGTTTGGGATGCATGCCGTCGCGCAGGCACATTTCGTGCAGGGTGACGCGGCGGCCTTCGAGTGCGCTTTTCATGGGATGGGTCCTGTGCGTAAGCGGGTAACGGGCGCGGTGGCGGGTATCAGGCGGCGGTGACGGGCTCCAGGGTCAACGAGCCGGCGAGCAGCTCCTCGGCAAACATCTCCGCCGTGCGGGCGGCGGCGGCGGTCATGATGTCGAGGTTGCCGGCGTACTTGGGCAGGTAGTCGCCCAGGCCCTCGACCTCCAGATAGATCGAGACGCGGTCGCCGTCGATGACCGGGCCGTTGACGAGCCGATAGCCCGGCACGTACTTCTGCACCTCGGCGATCATGCGGTGTACGGACGCCTCGATTTCCGCCGCGCGCGGCGTGCCGTCGACCAGGCAATGCACCGTGTCGCGCATGATGATGGGCGGCTCGGCCGGGTTGATGATGATGATGGCCTTGCCCTGGCGTGCACCGCCCACCTTGGCGACGGCGCCGGCGGTGGTGCGGGTGAACTCGTCGATGTTTTTGCGCGTGCCCGGCCCGGCCGACCGGCTGGAGACGGTGGCGACGATTTCGGCGTAACGCACGGGCTGTACGCGGCTGACCGCATACACCATGGGGATCGTGGCCTGCCCGCCGCAGGTCACCATGTTGACGTTCATCTCGCGCTTGCCGATGTGCTCCTTGAGGTTGACCGGCGGCACGCAATAGGGACCGATCGCTGCGGGCGTGAGGTCGATCATCATCGCGCCCTCGGCGTTGACTTTGCGCGAGTTCTCGGCGTGCACATAGGCGCTGGTGGCGTCGAAGACGATCTGGATGCCATCGCGGCGGATGTGTGGCACCAGCCCGTCCACCCCCTCGGCGGTGGTCTTCAGCCCCAGCTCGCGCGCCTTCTTCAGGCCGTCACTCTCCGGGTCGATGCCCACCATCCAGACGGGTTCGAGAACGGGGCTGCGTCGCAACTTGGCCAGCAGATCGGTGCCAATGTTGCCGGGCCCGATCAGGGCGCATTTCACTTTACGGGTCATGGGGTTCTCCAGAATCAACGGGTCTGTCTTCGTGGGGTGTCGGGTCATGTCGCGGTTGGCCGCGCGTGCAGCCAGGGCCGCAGCCAGCGCGTCAGGGTCGGGGCGACCAGCCAGGTCATCAACACGACCACCAGGCAAGTGATGACCGCGGTGCGCAGCGGCAGCGGCCAAGCATCGAGCCACGGCGCGACCGCGAGGAACAAAAAAAGGACCGTTGGATAGATGCCAAGCCAGGTAACGACAGCGACTTTCCAGCGCGGCGGTGGCGTCGCCGGCGTTGTGGCGGAAGGCGTGAACCAATGATCCAAGCCGGACAGTTCCCGCACCACGGCGTGGCCCTCGACGTGCGGCTCCAGCGCCTGCAGGCCCAGCAACCGGGCGGGTGACGCTTGCCAGGCGCGCAGATGCGCGGGGTTGTCGAACGCAAACAGCATGTGGAACAGGCGTTCGTCGCCATCGGCGCCGCTGTCACCCGGCCGTATCAGTTGCCCGCCGACATAGCCCGGGAACGTCGCTGCCACCTCGGACAAGCGTGCCCAGGTCGCCTCCAGCGCGGCCTCGTGGCCAGGTCGGGCGCGCCGCGAGACCAACACCATCACCGCATGGGCAGGGCGCGTCGTCGTCATATGAAGCGCACCGAGCAGCCACCGATGCCGCCGATGGTCACCCGCAGACTGTCACCGCGTTGCACCGGGACCATGGCGCCCAGGGCGCCCGAGAGGATGACCTCCCCCGCTTTCAACGCCACCCCCATGCGGCCCAAGGTGTTGGCCAGCCAGGCCACCGCCGTCAGGGGCGAGCCCATGGTGGCCGCGCCGGCGCCGGTGACGACGATCTCGCCGTTCTTTTCGAGCACCATGCCACAGGTGTGCAGATCGACCGCGCGCGGATCGACCAGCCGGTCACCGAGCACGAAAACCCCGCACGAGGCGTTGTCGGCCACGGTGTCCTGGATCTTGATCTTCCAGTCGCGGATGCGGCTGTCGACGATCTCGAAACAGGCCATCACACCCTCGGTGGCCGCCAGCACATCGGCGGCGGTCACGCCCGGGCCTTGCAAATCTTTTTTCAGGACGAACGCGATTTCGCCTTCGGCTTTGGGCTGGATCAGACGCGAGGCTGCAATGGCCTCGCCTTCGTTGTAGACCATGGCGTCGGTCAGCAGCCCAAAGTCGGGCTGGTTGACGCCCAGCATGTTCATCACCGCCTGGCTGGTGACGCCGATTTTTTTCCCGATGACGCGCTCGCCGGCGGCCAAGCGCCGGGCGTTGAGCCGTTGCTGGATGGCGTAGGCGTCTTCGATGGTGATGTCGGCGTGGCGTGCCGTCAGCGGCTCGACGACGTGGCAGTGGGTGAGGGCGTCGTAGAGTTCATCGCCCAAGGCTTCGATGGTGTGCGGTGTCATGTCAGCGGATCCATGCGGGGTTCGGTGGGGTCGAGCGGCTTGGGTTCGTCCGGCGTGGCTTCGGCGAAGAAATCACCCACGAGCTGCGCAAAGCGCTCGGCATGTTCGATTTGGGTCCAGTGGCCGCAGCGCCCGAACACATGCAGCTGGCTGCGGTGTATCCAACGCGCTAACGTCAGCGCGTTGGACAGCGGGATCACCTGGTCCTCGCGGCCGTGGATGATCAGGGTCTCGTGCGGTAGGGCGCGGATGTGCGCTTCTGGACTTGCCAGCGCATCGACCCAGCGCTGACGCGGCGCGGGGAACATGGCCGCAAACGCCTCGTGCACGCCGGGGCGAACACTGGCGCGGTAGCGCAGCTCGGCCAGCTCGTCGTTGACCAGCCGCCGGTCGTAGGCAAAGATGTCGAGCAGGCGCCGCATGGCCTGCACCGAGGGTTCATAACCCCAGACCGCATCCAGCCCAGGCGTGAGCGTGAACGGCACCCCCGCCGCGCCCATCAGCACCAAGCGCCGCACGCGCTGCGGGTGGCGAATGGCCAACGCCAAGGCCAGTGCACCGCCAAACGAGTTGCCCACCAGGTCGGCCTGTTCGATGCCCAGCGCATCCAAGAAACCCAGCGCGTGCCGGACCCACGTGTCCATGCCGTACTGGATGCCCGCAGGGCGTTCGGTGAAACCAAAACCGACCATATCCGGTGCCAGCACGCGCGCGCGTGTGGCCAGCCGTGGCATCGTCAGGCGCCAGTTGGCCCAGGCGCTGACCCCCGGGCCGGAGCCGTGGATCAGCAGCACCGGAAAGCCTTGGCCAACGTCGTGGTAGTTGGTGCGTATGCCGGCGGCGACGATCGCAGCGCCGATCTCAGGGTTGGCGGGTGGTGCATTCATACAGGCATGCTACGCATTGAGCCGATACCGATCAAATGCTCATTTCGTCTGATTCAATACCCGCTGGGTATTGAGCTGGGTCAGAGTTTGATGCAGACATTCTTGAGTTCGGTGTAGAACTCAAGCGAGTGCACGCCGCCTTCGCGCCCGATGCCTGATTGCTTGGCCCCGCCAAACGGGGTGCGCAGGTCGCGCAGGAACCAGCTGTTGACCCAGCTCAGCCCCACTTCCATGCGCTGCGCCACGCGGTGTGCGCGGCTGACATCGCGCGTCCAAATGGCGCACGCCAGCCCGTAGTCGTTGTCGTTGGCCTTGGCCAGCACCTCGTCTTCGGTGTCAAACGGGGCGATGTGGCAGCAGGGGCCAAAGATCTCCTCCTTCATGACCCGGGCGGTTTGCGGCAAACCCGTCCAGATCGTGGGCTGTATCCACGACCCGCCGGCGAGCTCGCCCGGCATGGTCGGCACGCCCCCGCCGGTGACGACGGTGGCGCCCTCCTCGACCGCGAGTTTGTAGTAGGACAGGACCTTCGCCTGGTGTTCGGCGCTGATGAGCGGGCCCATGTTGGTGGCGGGGTTTTCCGGCCGGCCAAGCTGCAGCCCTTCGGCGCCGCGCTTGAGCGCCTCGACGAAGCGCTCGAAGATGGGCCGCTCGACATAGACGCGCTCGGTGCCCAAACACACCTGGCCGCAGTTGGCGAACACCGAGCGCATCGTGCCTTCGATGGCGGCGTCGAAATCGCAGTCGGCAAAAACGATGGCGGCGTTCTTACCCCCCATCTCGAGGCTGACGGGGCGCGCACCTTTGGCGGCGGCCTTCATGATCGCTTCGCCGGTGCGCGTCTCGCCCGTGAACGTGATGGCGTTGACACCGGGGTGGGTGGTGACGAATTCGCCGGCCGAGTCGGGGCCGAAGCCGTGCACGACGTTGTAAACGCCGGGTGGAATGCCGGCTTCGTTCATGACCTCGCCCAGGAGGGCGGCGGTCTGCGGGGTTTCTTCGCTGGGTTTGACGACCACCGCGTTGCCGCAGGCCAGCGCCGGGCCCACTTTCCAGGTCATGAGCAGCAGCGGAAGATTCCAGGGGCAGATGACGCCCACCACACCCACCGGCGTGCGGTAGCCGTAGTTGATGGCGCCGCGTCCATCGGGCGTCGCCATCTCAAAGAATTCCGTCGGCACGTTCTTGATCACATCGGCGAAGATGCGAAAGTTGGCCGCCCCGCGCGGGATGTCGATGTGGCGCGCCAGGCTCATGGGCTTGCCGGTGTCCTCACACTCCGCGGCCAAAAACTCGTCGAAGCGCTTCTCGATGCCGGCGGCCACGGCGTACAAGCGCTCGACCCGCTCGGCCACCGTCAGGCGGCCCCAAGCGCCGCGCAGGGCAGCGCGTGCTGCTCGCACCGCGGCATCGACCTGTTCGCGATCGGCTTCATGCACCTGGGCGATGACCTGCCCGGTCAGCGGGCTGCGTTTGTCGAACGTTCGGCTCGAAGCGGCGTATTCGCCGTTGATGAAATTGAGGATTTGCTTCATGACGGTCGTCGGGAAAAAAACGGGTCCGGCATGGCAGAGCCACCCCGATCCCGTCTGGGAAACGGTGTTAGATCAAGTGGGCCGCACGCAAGCCCGCAAGTGCGCAATCGGCGTCTTGCTCGGCCGAACCGCCCGAGACGCCGATGCCGCCTATGCAACGGCCCTCGTGGTGGATGGGCAGCCCGCCGCCAAAGACCACCAGCCGCGGGCGCTGGACGATGCCGATGCGCAGCGCCTCGTCAGCGGCCAGGATGGATGCCCACTGCGCGGTCGGAAAGCCAAAGCTCGCGGCGGTGTACGCCTTGTCGATGGCGATGTCGATCGAGTGCAAAAACGCGCCATGCATGCGCCGAAAGGCCATCAACGTGCCAGCGGCATCGCACACGGCGACGTTGATGCGTATCCCCAGCTCGCGTGCGTGGGCGATGGCGCCGGTGCAGGCCAGGGCGGCGGCTTCCTCGTCGATCTGCGCGGTGGTCACGGTGGGCGTGCTCATGGTCGTGTGGGGGGCTGGCGTGGGCACAGCCGGCGCGCCGGGGGCACCGGCTCGGCGCACGCGGCGCAGGGGCGATGCCCCCGCGCCTCGCACCCGCGAAGGCTTCAGGTATAGACGTCGGTAAACGAGGGCACGGCCTCGCCGGTGTGGTAGAAGATGCCGGTCCAGAGCTGGTCTTCGGTCCAGGTGGTCACCGGGCGGTCACGCTGCGCCAGGTAACCCAGGCCGGCGAAGGTCTCGTTGCGGTTGCCGCTGGGGTCGAAGAAGTAGATCGTCTCCCCGCGCGTGATGCCGTGCCGGGTGGGCGCGACGTCGATCTTGACCTTGTTCTTGGCCATGACGTCCGCCGCCTTGAGGATGTCGTTCCAGCTGTCCAGGAAGAAGGCAATGTGGTGCAGCCCGTTGCGCGGCCCGCCGACAAAGGCGATGTCGTGCGGCGTGGTGGTGCGTGCCAGCCAGGTGGCGGCCTGGATCGCGCCGCCCGGGCCGACGACGACCTGCTCGGTCAGGAAGAAATCCAGCACCTCGGTGACGAATTGGGTGTTTTCGGCCACCTTGTTGACGCCCGTCTCCGGGTTGAGCTCGCACATCAACAGGCAGTGGTCCAACCAGTGCGCACCCGCGCCGCGGATGTCGTCCGGCCACGGGTCGGGGTTGGTGCTGCCAACGTCGGTGCCGACGAATTCCTTCATCGCGTACAGGCGCATTTCGTGCCCGCTGGGCAGATGGAATTTGAGCATGCGCCCGGTGGACGGCAGGGTGCCTTCTGGCAGCATTTCGGTGGCGATGCCGTAGGCTTCGATCTTGCGCTGCAGCTCGTCGAGGTCGGCGTCCTTTTCGACCTTGTAGGCGACGTGGTTGAGGCCCGCCTGATCGGAGGGGGTCAGGATGAGGGAGTACTTGTCCCACTCGTCCCAGCATTTGAGGTACACGTTGCCGTGCTTGTCCTCCATGGTTTTTTTCATGCCGAGCACGCGTTCGTAGTGCCGAACGGCGGCGGCCATGTCCATGACACGCAGGCTGGCGTGTCCAATGCGCATGATGCCCATCGTTGTCTCCTTTACGGTTGGGGTTGAGGGGTGGGGTTGGTGGCGCCGCGGGCGGCGGCGGTGGCGCGAAACGGCTTGGCCATGCGGCCTTCGACGGCCAGCACGACGTCTGTCTGGGGCGCGACGCGGCACGCGAGCGTGCAGCCCGCGGCTTCTTCGTCCAGCGTCACGTGGGCGCGGCTGATCGGGCCTAGGCGCTGCACCTCGCCGTGGAGGATGCGCACCTTGCACACTCCGCAGCCGCCGTTGACGCAGCCCACCGGGATGCCGCGCCGGCCGAGCCGCAGCATGCCGCGCAACAGGTTTTCATCCTTGGCGCAGCGGTAGGTTTCACCGGTATCGGTGACCTCGACACGCACGGTGGGGCGGGGTGTGTAGAACATGATCGAATCAGCAGTCTAGAAATCGATATCGATACCGTCCAATACCGCTTTGGCACGGTCTGATACCATGGCGGTATGGAGCGTTGGGCCCGAGCCTTGCAGGACGGCCGTCGGCTGCGCATGTTTTTGACCGTGGCCGAAGAAGGCCACGTGGGCCGTGCCGCCGAGCGGCTGCACATGGCGCAGCCGCCGCTGTCGCGCCAGATCCAAGCGCTGGAGGACGAGCTGGGGGTGACGCTGTTCGTGCGCACCGCCAAAGGCATGCAAATCACCGCTGCGGGACGCGTCCTCATGCAGGAGGCGCGCCACCTGTTGACGCTGGGCGAGCAGGCCGCAGAGCGCACCCGGGCGGCCGGGCAGGGGGTTGCGGGCCGTCTTGACGTCGGGTTGTTCGGCTCGGGCGTGCTCGACGTGATTCCGCGCTTGCTGGCGCGCTTTCATGCCGAGCGCCCCCAGGTGCGCATCGTGCTGCACAACCTGACCAAGGCCGAGCAGCTGCAGGCGTTGCGCGAGCGGCGCATCGCCGTGGGCTTCAACCGCCTGGTGCCGCCGGAGCCGGACATTGCGGTCGAGACCCTGCTGCGCGAACCTCTGGTGGTGGCGCTGCCGGCCGCGCATGCGCTGGCCGCCGCGACCGACATCGCGCTGCGCCAACTCGATGGCGTGCCGATGATCCTCTACCCCAATTTGCCGCTGCACGGCTTGGCGCACGAGGTGCGCACCGCCTTCGAGGCGGAACGCGTGACGCTCAAGGTCGAGCAGGAAGTCGAGGATGTGGTGACCGCGATCGCGCTGGTCGCGGCGGGCTTTGGCGCCGCGATCACCACCGGATCGGCCACCAATTTGCGCTTGCCAGGGGTGGTGTTTCGCCCGTTGCGCAGCCGCCGCTTGCGCGAGCTGGAGCTGTGCTGTCTGTGGCGGCGCGACGATGCCTCGCCAGTGCTGACGGCGTTTTTGGCCTCGATCCGCGCAGGGGGCGTGCCGCATGCCTCAAATCCGGTGGAACAGCGGACTGCGTGACGCACTGGCGGCGTCCGCAGCGGTCAGAAAGCGCTCGGTGTAGATGTCGCGCTCGAACAGCCGGCCGCGCATGAGCGTGGCGATGCACGCCTCGATCATCGGCGGCGGGCCGCACAAGTAGGCCTGCAGGCCGGCGAATTGGCCGTCGAACACCTGCGCGGCGACCTCGTGCACGAAGCCACGCGCGCCGCTCCAGTCGCTCTCGGGCGGCTCGTGCGAGAGGCACGGCACGTAGCGCACATGGGCGTGCTGTTGTGCCAGGGCGCTGAATTCTTCGTGGTAGTAGAGCTCCTCGCGCGTGCGTTGCCCGTACACGAGTGTGATGGGCAGGTCCCAGCCGCGCTGCAGCAGATCCAGGATCATCGAGCGCGGGCTGGACAGCCCAGACCCCCCCGCCATGAACAGCAGGGGTTTGCGCGCCGAGGCGCGCACGAAAAAGCGGCCATTGGGCCCGCTGATGCGCAGCGTGTCGCCGACTTGCAGCTTCTCGTGCAGCCAGCTGGTGGCAACGCCTTGGGGCACGCGGCGAACGTTGAGCTCCAACAGCCCCGTGCGTTCCACCTCCTGCGGTGCATTGGCAATGGAAAACGCGCGTGTCCCTTCGACGCCGGGGATGTGCACCTGCACGTATTGGCCCGCTTGAAACGGCAGCGCCTGGGGCAGGCGCAGCCATATGCCCCGTATGGTGGGGGTCAGCGGCGCGATGCGCTCGACGGTGGCGGTGACATCGCGCAGCGGGATGATCTGCGCGTCGGGGTCGTCGTCGACGTCGGCCTCGATGACGACATCGTCCAACGCCGTGGCGCAGCAGGCCAGGGTTTTGCCCTCCTCGCGCTCGATGTCCATGAGCGCAAACGGGTTGGCCGCGCCGTGATCGACCGTGCCGTCGAGCACCTGCACCTTGCAGGTTCCACACAGCCCATGCCCACAGGCGTGGGGCAGGTAGATGCCGTGGCGCAGGGCGGCGTCGAGCAGCGTTTGGCCGGGGACGACGTCGATCGTCGCCCCCAGGGGTTCGATGGTGAGTTGATACGTCATGGTCGTCGCGCACGCCCGCCGCGGTCCCGCCGCTGGCGGGCGCGCACTCATGGAAGCAACGTCAGTGGGAGGAGCCTTTGATGCCCGTCAGACCGGGCGTCCGGAATCGGATCGCATCTTTGTGTTTGAGCCCGTTGTCGGCGAGCGACTTGGCCGGATCCGGCGTCCACGGCTGCCCCGACTTGAACCACTGGGCCTGCGCCCAGTCGATCTTGGCAAAGTCGGGGTGGTAGCCATACAGGCCCGGCAGCACGTTCTCGATCAGGGCGCCAAAAGGCATCGTTGGCGGCAGGGGCAGGCAAAACGGCGCGCAAAACATCAGGTGATCGTCCCAGCCGATGTAGAGCAGCGGGGCCGGGAATTTGTCCACGGTGTCTTGCGCCGGAAAGCGGTATTCCTTGACAGCGGCGACGGTCATGTCGATTCCTCCGGTGGTGGGTGCGGTCAGGCCGCGCCGGCGCGCCAGCGCGCGAAGTTCTTTTGATCTTCGGAACCCTCGAAGTCGAGGTTGTCCCGGCCAAACTGCAACTCGTAGTAGTCGAGCACGGCCGCCAACGGGTCGAAGCCCTTTTGGGTGGGATCGGTGCCGGGCTTGAAGCAGTGGCCCTGGTAAATCTGGTGCACGGGCAGCCAGCTCTGGACGAACTTTTCCGGTTCGTTGTCGAAGATCTCCTTGCAGTGGTCGCTGCAGAAGTGGTACGTGTCGCCCTGGTAGTGGCTCTCGCGGTAGCAGATCTTGGTCGGATCACCGGGCTCGGTGAACAGCATGGGGATCTGGCAGGTGGTGCACAGCATCGGCAGGTTCTTGTTGTAGAACCGATTGCCGGCTTGCTGTTGCTCGCGGTAGTACTCGAACAGGGGGCGGTAGTAGCGATCGAAGCTCTCGGGGTATTTCTGGCTCAGCCAGTCGAGTTCCTCGTCGGTGGGCACCCAGGTGTGGAAGGGGGCGGCGGCGGCGTAGTTGTAGAACGTGTTCCAGGCTTGGTGGCTGATGTGGTGCTTGCCGTCGCAGGCGTCGGCCCAGCCCTTGGGTTCGCGGATGCCGTAACGGGCCAGGTCGTTGAACAGCGCACCGCCGTTGGATTCGGCGTACATTTCCCAGGCTTCCTTCCAGCTCAGGCCGCGCTTGGGCAGCATGTAGTCCTGCATCATGGCCACGATGGTCAGCAGCCGGTAGCCGCGCCAGAACCACTTGTCGATCCAGCGCTGCACGATGGGCACGTTGCCCTCGTCTTGCTCGAGCATGAACTTGATGCACTCGATGCCCAGGGTCATGTGGCGTGACTCATCGGACTGGGCCGAGAAGCCAAAGGTCACCGTGCTCATGTCGCCGTTGTGCGCCGCACCGCTCATGAAGGGCACGAACAGCAGGTTGGTCAGCACGTACTCGAACGAGAAGCTCACCGAGGTGAGGAATTCGAACGGGCCCGCCGTGCAGGCGTCTTCGAAGAAGCTCTTGGGCACGGAGAGGTACCAAACCCGGTCGAACCAGTGGTTCGCGTGGTGCATGCCATTGAAGTACTTGTTGTAGGTGCTGATGGCGTGCGTCTCGGTCTGGTAGTGGCGCAGCTCGTCGATCGACTGCATCTGGCACGCCACGCGCGCGCCCTCGCCGCGGAAAGCGCGGCCCGCGTGCGCAAAGCCGCGGTGCGCGTAGTACTCCAGCGGGCTGACGCCCTGGATGAACAGCTTGAGCGCGTTGACATAGCGCGCGTCGCTGATGCCGAGGAAGCCGTTGTTTTGCGCAAACGCGTCAATGACCGCGTAGAGCTTGCGTTCCTTTTCGCCCTGGTATTTCCAGTACGCGTCGATGGTCAGGCGGAAGGGGTCTTGCCACGCGTCCCAGTCGTGGATCTTGATGCCCTCGTACGTGTCGTAGGGGTAGACCTTGTCCATGGGCTGGTAGGTGGTCTCCCACCCCAGGCCGCGCGTCATGGCGGCATAGCGTTCCTTGAGGCCCAGTTTGCGTTTCAGAACTCGGGTATCCATGGGTGAACTCCTGTGTGCAGGGGAGGGGTCAGTGCTTCCAGCTCAGCGTGAACTGGTCATCGTCCTCGTCGATATGACCCGAAAGGGTGACGAGGTTGACGTGGAGTTGCTGCAGATCGAACGGCTGGCCGGTGATCTGCTCGATGGTCTGGCGCCGGATCGTCAGGCGCTGGGGCACGTCGATCTTGATGAGGGCGGGCGAGTGGTCGACCTGGGCGCCCGGGTTGTCGGCCAGGATGGCTTCGACGATGGGGCGCGCTTCTTCGTTGGCCTGGAAGGCGATGAACACATTGGACATGGGGCTGCTCCTGGTGGGGTTTCAGGCCAGGCCGGCTTGGCGCAGGCGGGCGTCGAGTTCGGTGCGGGCGTCGCCCAGCGCGTTGCTGCCAGCGGCGCCGAGGGCCAGCGCCGCCACCGGTTGCAACGCGGCTTCGGCGCGTGCGCTCCAGTCGCGCACCCACCCGGCGATGAGGGTCCGGTTGGCGTCGGATTCGGCGGCGGCGGTCTTGACCACGGCATCGATCCAGCGCGCGCTTTCTTCAAACCACTCGGGCATGAAGGCCGTCAGCATGGCGACCGCGGTGCCACCCTGGGTGGCCACGTGGTCGTCGACAAAGGCGCCGTAGATCAATGGGTACAGCAGGCCATCGAGCGCCAGGTTTTGGGCCACGAACAGCTCGAACGGGTCGTGCACGACGAAGGTGTCTTCGACGTAGCGGCGCAGCGGCTGCCAGGCCGGATCGTGCAACCACGCCTGGCGGCCGGTTTCCAGCGCCTCCGGCCCCTCCAGCGCCAGTCCCAGCCGTGTGAGGTATTGCGCCGCGCCCAGGTGGTCGAGCGCGTGCATCATGGCCGGTGCGGTAAACGCCGTGCCGTAGCCGTAGGCGCACACCGACGCGTTGTTCATGTTGCCGCCCCAGGCCGCGTGACGCAGCGGCATGAGGATGCGACACGCCAGCTCGCGTATCTGGGCCGGCATCTTGTCGATCAGGCCGCGCTGCTCGACAAACTGGTAATTGGCCTCCATCGCGTCTTGTTGACGCGCGCGGGTCATGGTCCAACTCGCGTAGTAGAACTGGCGCGGGTCGCGCAGCTTGTACCAGTCGCTCATCACCACCCGGGTGCGGGCGGCGTCGAACAGCTCGTGGTCGGGGTCCCACGTGGGGCGATAGTGGAAGTTGACCATGGGTTGTGCGCCCAAGGTCGCCTCCTCGTAGCGGCTGGGCGTTTTGCCCTCGCCGATGTACTGCGCCACGTGGGCGTAGGTGCTGCGCAAGGGCTCGATGGTGCGCGTCTTCAAATCGATGGACATGGGTCAGGTCTCCTCGTCGTCGGGGGTCGGGGTGGGAAGTTCGGGTGATGTCGTCAGGAACGTCACCGCGTTGCGCTGGCAAAACTCGTCGAAGGCCGCGCGCGGCAGGACGAGCTCCACGCTGAGTTCGGGCCAGCCGATGGCAAAGTCGAATTCAACGAAGGGGCCGCGTTGCGCGGTGATGCGCACGAACCGGCGGGTGATGTCCACCGCAGGCGAGTGGGCAGAGGGCGGGGGCGCGGGCGTTGGCGTGGACATGGCAAACGGGGGTGCAACGGTCATGATGGGCGTGAAACATCACGCACAGACCGTGCCAGCCACCACGCGAAACGGTAAAAAATATCGATAAAACTAGGGAAATCCCTGTATGGATCGACTTTCGGTCACGGCGCGATCGCGGCCACGCGTTATCGTGGGCGCCGACGTGATAGCGACTATTGGATCAATGCTGCGCTGCAGCGTGATGATTTTGAACACCGCATGCGGCGTGACAGGCTGATTTCAGCCACGTCAACATCGGGTTTGCCCTTAGTGGGCGTAGGGGATTGCTTATCGATAATCGCCGGGTGGTTCGCAGTCTTTCCTTGGCGCTGCCGCGTGACGACGACCTGCGGCGGCTCATCCATTTTTCTGCCCACGACGGCCGCATCTGGCTTGCCGGGCAGCGCATGCTGCTCGTCCATGCGGCGGCGTTGAGCGCGCTGCGTCGCGAGTTGATGCAAACCATTGGCCGCGATGCCACACGGCGCCTGCTGTTGCGCGCCGGCTTTGCGGCCGGGCAGGCCGATGCCCAACTCGCGCGCCAGGTGCGCGCGGGCGCGGGGCTCTATGACATGTTTGCCGTGGGGCCACAGCTGCACATGCTCGAGGGCGCGGTGCAGGTGACCCCGGAACGCTTCGAACACGACGCCGAGCGCGGTCACTACCTGGGCATCTACCGGTGGGACCACAGCTGGGAGGTCGACGCCCATGTGCGCGACTTTGGCCCGCAGTCGGAGCCGGTGTGCTGGATGTTGCTGGGTTACGCCTCGGGTTACACCAGCGGCTTTTTTGGCCAACCGATTCTGTACAAAGAGGTGGCCTGCGCCGCCTGTGGCGCGCCCCACTGCCGCATCGAGGGCCGGCCACAAAGCGCGTGGCCCGACGGTGCCGAGCTGGCCGCCGATTACGAGGCCGATCCCATGCTGTGGCGGCTGGCGGATCTGCAATGCCAGGTCGAAACGCTGCGCTCGACCCTGCAGGAGAGCGGCGACCCCGGTGCCCTGGTGGGCGAGTCGCCCGCCTTCGTGCGGGCGTTGGAGTTGCTGCGCAAGGCCGCGGCGACGCAGGTCACGGTGCTGCTGACCGGTGAGACCGGCGTGGGCAAGGAGCGCTTCGCGCGCGCACTGCATGGCATGAGTGCGCGCGCGGGCGCGCCGTTCGTGGCGGTCAATTGCGCGGCGCTGCCGCCGGATCTGATCGAGAGCGAGTTGTTCGGGGTCGAGCGCGGCGCCTACACGGGGGCGCACGCGGCGCGGGCCGGACGCTTCGAGCGCGCCGACGGCGGCACCCTGTTTTTGGACGAAATTGGCGACATGCCCCTGGCAGCCCAGGCCAAGCTGCTGCGGGTGTTGCAGGACGGGGAGGTGGAGCGCCTCGGCGCCAGTGCCGCGCGGCGCGTGGACGTGCGCCTGGTGGCGGCGACGAACGTCGATTTGGAAGAGGCGGTGGCGCAGGGGCGCTTTCGCCGCGATCTGCTCTACCGCCTCAACGTCTATCCGATCCGGGTGCCGCCGCTGCGCGAGCGACCCGAGGACATCGAGTTGTTGGCGCGCCATCTGGTGCGCCGCTTTGCCGTCCAACATGGCAAGCACACCATAGGCCTGTCCGATCGTGCCCTCGACGCCATGCGCGAGTATCCATGGCCGGGCAACGTGCGTGAGCTGGAAAACCTCATCGAGCGTGGCGTCATCCTCGTGCCGTCGGGCACGCGCATCGATGTCGAGCACCTGTTTCCCACGCGGGCCACGGCGGCCGAGGCGGTCGTGGGCGCCAACGGGCGGTTGCAGCCACCCCCCCGCCCCGACATCGGCGCGTTGTTCGACGAAGTGCAACGGCGTGGCCTGGACCTGCAGGGGCTCGAGCAGGCGCTCATCGAGGAGGCGTTGGCGCGCACGGGCGGCAACCTCACGGCGGCGGCGCGCAGCCTGGGGTTGACGCGCGCCCAATTGCGCTACCGTTGCGCACACCGCGAGCCGGGGGCGTCATGAGCAAGCGCCGCATGCCCGTGCAGGATGCCGCCGCTGCCGCGGCGGCCCCGCGCACCCTGATCGAGCAGGCGTATGTCCGTTTGCGCGACGACATCGTGGAAGGACGCCTGGCACCGGGCCAGAAGCTGCGCATCGAACACCTGCGCGCCTGCTATGGCGTGGGGGCGGGCACGCTGCGCGAAGCCTTGACCCGGTTGGTCAGCGATGCCCTGGTGCAGGCCGAAGGGCAGCGCGGATTTCGCGTGGCGCCGATGTCGCTCGACGACCTGGCCGATTTGACCGAATTGCGGCTGCACATCGAGCTGGATGCGCTGCGCCAGTCGATCCGCTATGGTGGGACGGCCTGGCGCGACGCTTTGCGCGCCGCCTATGGCGAGCTCAGCGCCTGTCCCGTCACCCCGGAGCACCGCAAGCGCTGGGAAGCGCTCAACACGCGCTTTCACGAGGTGCTCATCTCCGGGCGCCGCTCGCCCTGGACGTTGCGGGTGTGGCGGGTGCTGGCCCGCCATGGCGAACGCTACCGCAGCCAAGCGATTGCGCTGCACGCGGCGCAGGGGCGCGACGTGGACGCCGAGCACCGCCAGATCTTCGAGGCGGCGATCGAGGGCAACGAAGCGCGGGCGGCGCTGGCGCTGGAAGCGCACATCCGCGCCACCCTGGACCTGTTGGCGCGCACCGATCGGCTGGGCATCGGTACGGACGCAACGCCTGCGCTGCCCGCGTCCGCCGGCGATCGGTTCTGAGCGTTGCGCATCCGCTGTCGGCGGCGCGCGGCGTGTTGCGGGTAGGCACGTCCCAGCGGGCGATGCCCCGTAGGGCCGTGTCGGCACGACAGCCCAGGCACAATCGCACCATTGCGGCGCGGGCCAAGCGCCGCAGCAAGCGCGGACGAAAGGGCGGGCATGGGCAGGCGAATGCGGTGGGCGGTGGCCGCGGTGGCGGTGGGGTTGGCAGCGGGCGCGGCCGTGTGGGTGATGCGCCCCGCGCGCGTGGGGGTGATCGTGCTGGCCGAGCAGCCGGTGCAGACCAGTGTGGTCGCATCGGGGCGGGTGGCGTCCGCGCGCGAGACGACCCTGGCCAGCACCGTCACCGCCCGCGTGGTGGCCACGCCGGTGGCGGCCGGGACGGCGGTATCCCGTGGCACGGTGCTCGTGGCCCTGGAGGCCGACGAGTGGCAGGCGGCGCTGGCGCAGGCCGAGGCGCAGCGCCGCGATGCGGCCGAACAGGCGGCCGAAGCGCAACGGCAGTGGCAGCGCCAGACCGAGCTGCACGCGCACGGGTTTGTGAGTGCCGCGGCCCTGGATGCGGCGGCGCGCACGCGCGACGCGGCGCAGCGGCGCCTCGAACAAGCCGATGCCGCGGTGCAGCAGGCATGGGCGCGGCGCGCGCTGGCAGCGGTGCGCGCCCTCGACGACGGCGTGTTGCTGGAGCGCCTGGTGGAAGTGGGCGACGGCGTGACGCCGGGCAAGCCGTTGGCGCGTTTTGCCGTTGCCGGGCCGCCGCGCATCCTGCTCGATTTGGACGAGCGCGATTTGGCGGCATTGGCCGTGGGGCAGACCGCGGCGGTGCGCGCCGACGCCTGGCCCGACCAGCCGGTGCCCGCCCGGGTGCAGCGCATCGCAGCGCAGGTCGACCACACCCGGGGTACCGTCGAGGTCGAGCTGACGCCCACCGCCCCCGCCGCCCACTGGCTGCCCGGGATGACGGTGTCGGCGGAGATCGTCACCGGCGCGGCGCGCGCGCGCGTGCTGCTGCCCGTGACGGCGGTGCGCAACGGCCAGGTGGCCACGGTGGTGGAGGGGCGCGTGCGCTGGCAAGCCGTGCAGACCGAGCCGGCGCGCGGGCGTTGGCTGCCAGTGCGCGAGGGTGTGACCGCAGGCGCGGTGGTGATCGATCCCGCGCCCGCGCTGGATGACGGCGCGCGCGTCGAGGTCCGGCCATGAGGTTCGTGTGGGTGGTGGCGTGGCGGTTGCTGCGCGAGGGGCGGTTCCAGACCGCGCTCATCCTGGGCGGCGTCACCATCGGGGTGGCCGTCGTGGTCTACATCACCGCGATCATCAATGGCCTGCAGGCCAACATCATCGACCGCACACTCTCCAGCCAGGCGCACGTGGTGCTGCGCCCGGCCGAGCGCCGCAACGAGCCGGTGCTCTCCGCTGGGGACTGGGTGGTCACGCTGGCCGATGTGCGCAAGCGCACCGAGCGCGAGGCCACCATCGCCGACCCCGCGGCGGTGCTGGCCACCGCGCAGTCCGTGCCGGGCGTGGGGGCGGCGGCCGCGGTGGTCACCGGCCCCGGTGTGGCCCAGCAGGGGGGCGTGCGCAAAGCGGTGGTGCTGCAGGGGGTGGAGCTGGAGCGCTACCAGCAGGTGATCCGGCTCGACGACAAGCTGCGCGCCGGTGCGTTGACGCTGCAGGCCGGTCAGGCGTTGATAGGCGTAGAGCTGGCCGACGATCTGGGCCTGACACCGGGCAGCCGCCTGCGCCTGCAGTCGGCCACGGGCGCGAGTCTGTCGGTGCGGGTGACGGGGGTGCTCGATTACGGCATCCAGGACCTCAACCGCCGCCGCGTGCTGCTGCCCCTGCGTGACGCGCAGAGTCTGCTGGGCTTGGGGCGCGAGGTCAGCGAAATCGACATTCGCGCCGCGCGCCTCTTCGAGGCGGAGTCGCTCGCGGCCGACCTGCAGCGCGCCACCGGCTTGACCGCCGACAGTTGGCAGGTCGCCAACGGCCAACTGGTCACCGCGTTGCGCAGCCAAAGCGCCTCGAGCCTGATGATCCGCGCCTTCGTGACGGTGGCGGTGGCGCTGGGGATTGCCAGCGTGCTGGTGGTGTCGGTGGTGCAGCGCCAGCGCGAAATCGGCATTTTGCGCGCCATGGGCACGCCGCGACGGCGTATCTTGGGGGTGTTTTTGCTGCAAGGCGCGCTCGTGGGGCTGGGCGGCTCGCTGCTGGGCGCCGGGTTGGGGGGTGCGCTGGCGGTAGGCTTTACCCGCATCGCCCGCAATGCCGACGGCAGCCCGCTCTTCCCCATCGTGCTGGAGGCAGTTGTGTATCGTTCTTTCTGTAAATTCCATTTTGCCGGTTGTCTGCTGGGCGGGGATCTCCGGCGCTACGCGCCTACGCTCCCCGCCCAGCAGACAGCGCGAGGGTGGGTCTGACGCCATGACTTCGAGAAAGGAGTGTAACCCTCATGGCAATACGAGTCGAAACCAACCCCTTGGAAGCCGCTTATGCGATCTTGCT
>NZ_VJOL01000037.1 GCF_007556705.1 Tepidimonas thermarum
GATGTAGCTGAACATCGCCCCCTGGAAGTCTTGACTGCCTCTCATCGTGCTCGTCTGCGTTGTTCTCGGTTGGCCTCAGATCGTACCGCCCGACGCGGGGGGTGGCGAGGGATTTTTCAACGGCCTGCTAGGGCTACACGCCTCGGGCTCATCTGCGTTATCGACCGACTTGAGCGCGACTTTAGGGTGAAATGCAGCGTTTTTCAACCGATCGCCTCGCCCGGCACCGCCCTTGCCCCATAGGCGTCGGCGGTGGCCGCCGTATCGCCGTACCGCGGCGCGGGCCACCGTAAAATGGCACTTTCATCAACACCCGCGAGGGGCCTGCTGCCGCCTGGTGCGTACAGGTCGCTTGCTACCCGAAGGATTTCCGATGGCGACACCCCTTCCGCTGCACGATCGCGATGGCAAAATCTGGATGGACGGCGAGCTCGTCGACTGGCGCGACGCCAAGATCCACGTGCTGACCCACACCCTGCACTACGGGTGCGGCGCCTTCGAGGGTGTGCGCGCGTACCGGACCGAACGCGGGACGGCCATCTTCCGTCTGCAGGAACACACGCAGCGGCTGTTCAACAGCGCCAAGATCCTGCGCATGCAGATCCCCTTCAGCGTGGAAGAGGTCAACGAGGCGCAGCGCGCCGTCATCCGCGCCAATGGGCTGGAGAGTGGCTACATCCGGCCGCTGACCTGGCTCGGCTCGGAAAAACTCGGGGTCAGTCCCAAGGGCAACCGCGTGCACCTGATGGTCGCCGCCTGGGCCTGGGGCGCCTATCTGGGTGAAGAGGGCATGAAGCGCGGTATCCGCGTCAAGACCTCGAGCTACACGCGCCACCACGTCAACATCACGATGACGCAGGCCAAGACGGTGTCCAACTACACCAACTCGATCCTGGCCAACATGGAGGCCACCGACGACGGCTACGACGAGGCGCTGCTGCTCGATACGGCGGGCTTCGTGTCCGAGGGCGCGGGTGAAAACCTCTTCATCGTCAAGGATGGCGTGGTCTACACGCCCGACCTGTCCGCCGGCGCCCTCAACGGCATCACGCGCAACACGGTGCTGCACATCGCCAAAGACCTGGGGCTGGAGGTGGTGCAAAAGCGCATCACGCGCGACGAGATCTACATCGCCGACGAAGCGTTTTTCACCGGCACCGCGGCCGAAGTCACGCCCATTCGCGAACTCGACCGCGTGCAGATTGGCGCCGGCCAGCGCGGCCCCATCACCGAGCGCATCCAAAACGCGTTTTTTGACATTGTCAACGGGCGCAACCCGAAATACGCCCATTGGCTGACTTTGGTGTGATCGCCATGAGCACCGCAACGTCTGCACCCGCCGTGGTCGAGCTGGCCGCACGCGACCTCAACGCCCACGGTGGCATTTTCTGCCCCAACCCCAAAGCCGGCATGGCGCTTTGGAACAGCCACCCGCGCGTGTTTCTGGATGTCGCCAAGACCGGTGAGGCCGCCTGCCCGTACTGCGGGACGGTCTATCGCCTGCGCGAGGGCGAGCGCGTGGCCCATCACTGAACGCGCGGCTGCGGCGTGCCCAGCGCGTTGAACGCCCCTCCAGCGAACCCTGCCGGTCCGCTGCGTGGCCGCTTCGGCCGCACGCTGCTCGCCGTGGCCGCATTCGCGCTCCCGGCGTTGAGCTTGGGCGCGCCCAGCGGCTATTCATGGGGTGCGCTGCTGCTGGTGATGGCGGGCCTGAGCGCGTGGGGGCTGGCGCGCCCGTCGCAGACGAGCTGTCGCGCCCTGGCAGCGTTTGCCGTGGCCACCGGCATCATGGCGGTGGTGTGGTTTTTGCGCCACGATTTCGATGCCGCCCATCCCTGGCAGCCAGCGGCGTTCGAACACGCGGCGAAATACCTGGTCGCGTTACTGGCCATTCCCGCGCTGTGCCGCTTTGCGCCTCCCTTGCCAAGCATCTTGTGGGGCTGTTGGGTGGGGGCATGGCTGGCGGGGGGGATTGCGGCTTGGCAGGTATTCGTGCTGGGGCTGCCCCGCGCCCACGGGTTTACCAACGCCATTCCGTTCGGGAATATCGCGCTGCTGTTGGCCGCGTGGAGCGCAATCGGCTGGCCGCTGGCGCGCTCGCGCGCACAGCGGTTGGCGCTCGTGCTGGCGGTGGCGATGGGGATGTTTGCCTCGCTCGCCTCGGGCAGCCGCGGGGGATGGGTGATAGCGCCGGCGCTGCTGGCCATCGTCTGGCTGACCCAACCCAAACGCGCCGCGGGTCCGGAGCCGGGCGCGGCCCAGCCGACCCTTTCCTGGCGTACCACGGCGCGTCCCCGGACGCTCGCAGGTCTGGCGCTGATCCTGGGCCTGCTGCTATCGACCCAATGGGCGCAGATCACCACCCGACTGGGCGAGATCGATCAAGAAGTCGCGGCGTACTTTGAGCGTGGCGAGGCGGACACGTCGATCGGACAGCGCCTGGCCCATTGGCAGCTCGCGTGGCAGTTGGGGCTGGAAAAGCCGTGGCTCGGCTGGGGCAAAGCCGGCTACGAAGCCGAAAAAAACCGGCGCGTGGCCGCCGGTGACGCCCCGACCATTTTGCTCGACTTTGGCAATGCGCACCACGAATGGCTGGACCTGTGGGCCAAAGGGGGGCTCGTGGGCGTGGCGGCACTGGCTGCCTTCTATGGTGTGCCGGGGTGGCTGTACTGGCGCGCCCGGCGCCGTGCCGCCGCTCAACTGCGCAACGGGCCCGATCCGCGTGGGACCGTGTGCTGGCTCGCGGCATCCTGCGGGCTGGTGACCGTCGTCGGCTTCCTAGGGTTTGGCTTGACCCACAAGCTGCTGACGTACAACGCCAGCAACATCGTGTACCTGTTCATGAACCTGCTGTGGCTCGGTGTGATCGCCCACACCGCAACACCGCGCCGGATCGAGGGCGGCTGCCGTCAGGACACGATATAAGCGCCTGCCCCCGCGGCAAGCAGTTTGCCGTCCGCGCCCCGAAACGCCATGCGTGTGGAGGCGACGCGAGAGCCCAGTCGCAGCACCTCGGCGTCGAGCAGGAAGGACTCGCCTATACCCGGGCGCAGGTAATCGATGCGCAGGTCGATGGTGCCCAGCTTGGCAAAGCGGTGCAGCCGCTGGGCCGGCGGCTCGTCCATGTGGCGCGCGCCGATGGCGGCCATGACGGCCAAGCCGCCCATGGCGTCCAACGCCGCGCTGATGACGCCGCCGTGGATGCGGTTGTAGGCAAAGTGGCCAACCAGCTCGGGGCGCATGTCCAGCCCGCCCGACACACGCTCCGCCGCAATGTCGGTGATGCGCAGGCCCAAGACCTTGTTGAAGACGATCTTGTTCTCGAAGATGTCGCGCACGCCGGCCACGAACTCCGGCTCGAAGGCGACCGGTTGCGCGGGTGGGTGGGTGATGCGGGTCATGGCGGCTCCGGGTGGCGGGGGGGTGCACAGCAACCGTGCCGCGCCGGTGCCCGTGCCCATACCGGGCGCCGGCGGGGCAGGTTCAGCAGCGGCTGAAGTCGGGCGTGCGTTTTTCCAGGAAGGCGCTAAACGCTTCCTTCGCCGCTGGCTCGCGCAGCATGCGGCCAAAGATCGCGCCTTCTTCGGTCATGCGCTGCAACACGGCCTCCTGCTGCGGGCCCTTCATCAAACGTTTGGTTTCGACGAGCGAGCTCAGCGGTTTGGCAGCCAGTTTGCGGGCCACCTGCTGGGTGTAGGCGTTGGTCTCGGTGGGGGGCAGCACCTTGTTGACCAGTCCCACCTCCAGCGCCGCCTCGGCATAGATCGGCTCGCCCAGCAACAGCGCTTCGGCGGCGCGGTGGTAGCCAAACATCTGCGGCGCGATCAGGCTCGAGGCCCCTTCGGCGCACAGGCCCAGGTTGACGAACGGCATCGAGAACGCGGCGTTGTCGCCGGCGTACACCAGGTCGCAATGAAACAGCATCGTGGTGCCGATGCCCACCGCCGGCCCGCACACCGCCGCCAGCAGCGGCTTGGGGAAGGTGGCAATCGCGCGCAGGAAGCGAAACACCGGGCTGTCCAGCCCGGCGGGCGGCTGGTGCAAAAACTCCTCGATGTCGTTGCCCGCCGAAAACATCGTCTCGCTGCCCTGGATGACGGCCACGCGCACGGCAGCGTCGGTGCCGGCCTGGTTCAGGGCATCCGCCAACGCCGCGTACATGGCGCTGGTCAGCGAGTTTTTGCGCGCCGGCCGGTTGAGCGTCAGCGTCAGCACGCCGCCTTCGGTGTGTTGCAGGATGTCGGTCATGGTCGCCTCCGCACCCATCATACCCGCTCGAAGATGCCGGCTGCGCCCTGCCCCATGCCCACGCACATGGTGACCATGCCGTAGCGCAAACGGTGGCGGCGCAGCGCATGCACCACGGTGGACGAGCGGATCGCACCGGTGGCGCCGAGCGGGTGGCCCAGCGCAATCGCCCCGCCCATCGGGTTGACCTTGGCCGGATCCAGGCCGAGGTGGTTCATCACCGCCAGCGACTGCGCGGCAAACGCCTCGTTGAGCTCGATCCAGTCCAGATCGTCCTGCTTCAGCCCAGCCGCCTTGAGCGCGGCCGGGATCGCCTCGATCGGGCCGATGCCCATGATGTGCGGCGGCACGCCGCGGCTGGCGTAGCTGACGAAGCGCGCCAGCGGCTGCAGCCCAAAGCGCTTGACCGCGGCCTCGCTGGCCAGAATCAGCGCGCCTGCACCGTCGGAGGTCTGCGAGCTGTTGCCCGCGGTGACGCTGCCCAGACCGGTGGGCGTGCGGTCGGCACGCCACGGCGTGGCAAAGACGGGCTTGAGCTTGGCAAGCGCCTCCAGCGTGGTGTCGGCGCGCGGCCCTTCGTCCAGCGCCACGGTGCGGGAGGCGACGCGCACCTCGCCGCTGTCGAGGTCGAGGGTGCGCTCCTGCACCGTGACCGGCGTGATCTCGTCGGCGAACTCGCCGGCCTGTTGGGCGCGGATGGCGCGCTGGTGCGATTGCAGCGCAAACGCATCCTGCGCCTGGCGCGACACCTTCCACTGCTGCGCCACCTTCTCGGCGGTCAGGCCCATGCCATAGGCGATGCCATAGTCATCCACGTTGTCGGTGTTGGCAAAGATGGTGGGCGAGAGACTCGGCGTGTTGCCCATCATCGGCACCATGCTCATGCTCTCGACGCCAGCGGCGATCATCACGTCGGCCTCGCCAACGCGAATGCGGTCGGCCGCCATCTGCACCGCCGACAGGCCGGAGGCGCAAAAGCGGTTGACGGTGATGCCCCCCACGCTCTTGGGCAGGCCGGCCAGCACCGCGCCCACGCGCGCGACGTTGAGGCCCTGCTGCGCCTCGGGTATGGCGCAGCCGCAAATCACGTCTTCGATGGCGGCCGGGTCCAGATTCGGGACCTGCGCCACCGCGGCGCGCAGCACATGCGCCAGCAAATCGTCCGGCCGCGTCTGGCGGAAGGCGCCCTTGTGCGATTTGCCGATCGGGGTGCGGGTGGCCGCGACGATGTAGGCATCCTGTAGGGTTTTCATCTCGGGTGTCTCCGCAGGTTCAGTTGCGCAGGGGCTTGCCGTCGTTGAGCAGCGCCATGATGCGCGCCTGCGTCTTGGGTTGGACGATGAGGGCGCAGAACGCTTGGCGCTCGAGCGTCATGAGGTATTCCTCGGTCACCGGGGTGCCGGGATCGACATCACCGCCCGTCACCACGTGCGCGATGCGGCTGGCGATCTCGAAGTCGTAGGCGGTGATGAAGCCGCCATCGCGCATGTTGACCAGCGAGCCCAGGATGGTCGCCTTGCCAGAGCGCCCCGCCACCGGGAAGGTGCGTTTGAGCGGCGGGCGGTAGCCGGCCTCGCCCATGGCCTGCGCGGTGCGCACGGCCACGTAGAGCAGCTCGTCGCGGTGCGGCACGATCACATCGCTGTCGAGCAGGTAGCCGAGCTTGCGGCTTTCCAGGGCGCTGGTGCCGACGGTGGCCATCGCCGCGGCCTTGAAGCCCTCGGTCAGGAACGGCAACAAATCGGTGCCGGTGCTGGCGCGGGCATTTTCCGCCGCGCGGCGGGCGATGTAGGTCAGGCCACCGGCACCGGGGATGAGGCCCACGCCCACTTCCACCAGGCCCATGTAGCTCTCCAGATGCGCGACGCGGCGCGCGCAGTGCACCGCCAGCTCGCAGCCACCGCCCAGCGCCATGCCACGCACCGCGGCCACCGTCGGCACCTGGGCGTAGCGCAGGCGCAGCATCACGCGCTGCATCTCCGCCTCGACCGACTCGATGGCCTGCACGCCCATGGCGGCAAAGGCGGGCAGCGTCGCTTGCAGGTCGGCGCCGACCGAAAATGGCTCATCACCCGACCACACGACCAACCCGGCGTAGCGGGCTTCGGCCTCGTCCACGGCGCGGTCCAGCCCCTCGACCACCGCGGGGCTGATGGCGTGCATCTTGGTCTTGAGGCTGGCGATCAGCACATCGTCCAGCCCCGGACGCGGCAGCGTCCACAGGCGGATCGCCTCGTCTTCGTACACGGTCGTGCCATCGGTGCGCCAGTCGGGGCCGGCCTCGCCGCGCACGCGCTCGCGGTAGAGCTGGCGCGCATGCACCGGCAGCGTGCGCATGGGCTCGAAGCGGCCGCTCGCCGGGTTCCACGAGCCTTCGGGTTGGTGCACCCCACCCCGCTCGGCCACCGGGCCTTCGAACACCCAGGCCGGCAGCGGTGTGCGGCACAGCGCGCGGCCGGCGTCGATGTCCTCCTGCACCATACGGGCCACCTCCAGCCAGCCGGCCTCCTGCCACAGCTCGAACGGCCCCTGTTGCATGCCAAAGCCCCAGCGCATGGCCTGGTCCACGTCGCGCGCGGTCTCGGCAATCGCCTGCAGGTGCAGCGCGGCGTAGTGAAAGCCGTTGCGCAAAACCGCCCACAAAAAGCGGCCCTGCGGCCCCTCGGCGTTGCGCAGCAGCTTGAGCCGCTCGGGCGCGGGCTTTTTCAGCATGCGCCCGTACACCTCGTCGGCCTTGGCACCGGCAGGCACGTACTCGCCACTGGCCAGATCGAAGCGCAGCACATCACGCCCCACCTTTTTGTAGAAGCCCGCTTTGGTTTTTTGCCCCAAGTGGCCTTGGTCGAGCAGGGCCTGCAGCACCTTGGGCGTGGCAAAGCTGTCGTAGAACGGGTCGGTCTGCGGGCTGAGCTGCGTCTGCATGGTGCGGATGACGTGCGCCAGCGTGTCCAGCCCCACCACGTCGGCGGTGCGGAAGGTGCCACTGGAGGCGCGCCCGAGCCGCTTGCCCGTCAGGTCATCGACGATGTCGAACGTCAGGCCAAAGCGCTCGGCCTCGATCATCGTGGAGAGCATGCCGGCGATGCCGATGCGGTTGGCCACGAAGTTGGGCGTGTCCTTGGCGCGCACCACGTTCTTGCCCAGCGTCGTCGTCACAAACGCCTCGAGCGCATCGAGCACGTCGGGGCGCGTGGCGGGCGTGGCGATGAGCTCCACCAGCGGCATGTAGCGCGGCGGGTTGAAAAAGTGGATGCCGCAAAACCGCTGCCGCAGCCCCTCGGGCAGCGGCTCGGCGAGCTGACCAATGGACAGGCCCGAGGTGTTGGACGCCAAAATGGCACCCTCGGCCAAGTGCGGCGCGATGCGCGCGTAGAGTTGGTGCTTCCAGTCCATGCGCTCGGCGATGGCCTCGATGACGAGGTCGCAGCCGCGCAGCAGCGGCAGGTGCTCGTCGTAGTTGGCGGGCTGGATCAGCTCGGCATCGTCGGCCACGCCCAACGGGCTGGGCTTGAGCTTTTTGAGGTTGGCAATCGCCTGGCGCGCGATCGCGCTTTTGTCGGCGCCGTCCTTGGGCAGGTCGAACAGCACCACCGGCACGTTGACGTTGACCAGATGGGCCGCGATCTGCGCCCCCATGACGCCGGCGCCGAGCACGGCGACGCGTTTGACGGTGAATCGGGACATGGTAAATCCTTGCACGTGCGGGGCGCGTCAGTTCGCGCGCACCCAGGTTTGCGTACGGCCGATGAACAGGATGGAGCCGCGCACCTCGAGCTTGGCGCCCCCCTCCACCGGGGTCAGGCGCACGTTGTAGGTTTTGCCGCTTTCCGGGTCGAGGATGGTGCCGCCTTCCCAGACCGCCCTGCCCTCCACCGGCTTGACGCCGCGGATGATTTCCAGACCGATGAACGGCTGGTCTTTGCGGTCGTCGGTGCAGGCGGTGCAGCGGCGGTTGGGGTCGGCCCCTTTGCGCAGCAGCTTCTCGATGCGGCCGGTCAGCACACCGTCTTTTTCGGTGATGACGACTTCGCTTTTGACCTCCTTGGTCTCGTCGTCGATCGTGTGCCAGCGGCCGACCGGCGTCATTTGGGCCCAGGCGGGCAGGCTGGCCAGGGCCAGCAGGGCCAGCAGTCGGGATGTGCGCACTGTCATCGGTCGTCTCCTCGTTGGGGGATCGGGATCAGACGCCCTCGACCGCCAGCGCCGCGTCGCTGTCCATCAGCGCCGCCACCCCGCTGCGCGCCTGGCGCACCAGGGTCGCGGTCTCGGGGAACAGCCGCGCGAAGTAAAAGCGCGCCGTTTGCAGCTTGCCGCGGTAGAACGGGTCGGTGCTGCCCGCGGCGATGGCCTTGAGCGCCGCCGAGGCCATGCGCGCAAAGAAGTAGGCAAACACCAGGTGCCCGGCCACGCGCAGGTACGGCACGGCCGCCGCGCCGGCCTCGTCGGGGTTTTGCAACGCCTTTAAGCCGATCTCGGTGGTGAACTTGGTCATCTGCTCGGCCAGCTGCGCCAGCGGGTTGATGAATTCGCTCATCTTTTCGTTGACGCCCTCGTCCTCGATGAGCTGCTGCACCAGCTTGCCGAACTTCTTGAGCGTCGCACCGTTGTTGGCCAGCACCTTGCGCCCCAGCAGGTCGAGCGACTGGATGGTGTTGGTGCCCTCGTAGATCATGTTGATGCGGGCATCGCGCACGAACTGCTCCATGCCCCATTCCTTGATGTAGCCGTGGCCGCCAAACACCTGCAGGCACTCGTTGACGGCGATGAAGCCGTTGTCGGTCAGGAATGCCTTGGCAATCGGCGTCAGCAGCGCCAGCAGCTCGGCGCTGTCGCGGCGCACCTTCTCATCGGGGTGGTGCAGCTCTTTGTCCAGCAGCAGCGCGCAGTAGATCAGCAGCGCACGCCCACCCTCGGCGTAGGCCTTGGCCGTCAGCAGCATGCGGCGCACGTCGGGGTGCACGATGATGGGGTCGGCCGGCTTGTCCTTGGCCTTGGGGCCCGAGAGGCTGCGCATCTGGATGCGGTCCTTGGCGTAGGCCAGGGCGTTCTGGAACGCCACCTCGGTCAAACCGACCGACTGGTTGCCCACGCCCAGGCGCGCCGCATTCATCATCACGAACATGGCCTGCAAACCCTTGTTGGGCTGGCCAACCAGCGTGCCCACCGCGCCGTCCAGGATCATCTGGCAGGTGGCGTTGCCGTGGATGCCCATCTTGTGCTCCAGGCCGCCGCAGTAGATGGCGTTGCGCTCGCCCAGGCTGCCGTCGGGGTTGACCTTGAACTTGGGCACGACGAACAGGCTGATGCCCTTGGTGCCCGCCGGCGCATCCGGCAGGCGTGCCAGCACCAGGTGCACGATGTTGGCGGCCAGGTCGTGCTCGCCAGCGGAGATGAAAATCTTTTGCCCGGTGAGCTTGTAGGTGCCGTCCGGTTGCGGCTCGGCCTTGGTGCGCAGCAGGCCCAGGTCGGTGCCGCAATGCGGCTCGGTCAGGCACATGGTGCCAGTCCACTCGCCGCTGGTCAGCTTGGGCAGGAACAGGCGTTTTTGCTCCTCGGTGCCGTGCGCGTGCAAGCACTCGTAGGCGCCGTGGCTCAGGCCCGGGTACATGGTCCAGGCCTGGTTGGCGCTGTTGAGCATTTCGTAGAACGCCTGGTTGACGACGAAGGGCAGCCCTTGGCCCCCGTAAGCCGGGTCGCAGCTCAACGCTGGCCAGCCGCCGGCGACGTACTGCTCGTACGCCGCCTTGAAGCCGGCTGGCGTGGTCACGGTGTGCGTGGTCTTGTCCAGCGTGCAGCCCTGCTCGTCGCCGCTGATGTTGAGCGGGAACGTCACCTCGGCGGCAAACTTGCCCCCTTCTTCCAGCACGGCGTTGATGGTGTCCGCATCCACCTCGGCGTGCGGGGGGCAGACTTTGAGCTCGTCGACGACGTTGAGCACTTCGTGCAGCACGAACTGCATGTCGCGCAGGGGCGGGGTGTATTGGGGCATCGTGGGTCTCCTTGGGAGTGGCCGGTCAGGGAAAGGGAAAAAGCCGCGCTCAGGGCTGTGCCTGGTAGCGCGCGATGAGGTTGTCGAATCCGGTGCGGGCGTGCCGCAAACCGTCGGGGTTGCGCAAAAAACGCGCTTCGTAGTGCAGCGCGAGGATCAGCCCGTGGATTTCGAAGGCGACCTGCGCGGCATCGGCATCGGGGCGCAGGTGCCCCGCCTCGATGGCGAGCTGCACCGCCTTGCGCACCGCGGCCTGCCAGGTGTTGACGGTCTCCACCAGTGCGTCGCGCACCGCGCCGGGGCGGTCGTCGAACTCCACCGCCCCGCTGATGTAGATGCAGCCCGAGTCGATCTCCAGCGAGGTCTGGCGCATCCAGTTGTCGAACAACGCCCGCAACCGCGGCAGCCCGCGCGGGGCCTGCAGCGCGGGGCGAAACACCTCGCGCTCGAAGCGCTCGTGGTACTCGCGCACCACGGAAATCTGCAACTCCTCGCGCGAGCCAAAGTGGGCGAACACGCCGGACTTGCTCATGCCCATGAGCTCGGCGATGGCGCCAATGCTCAGGCCCTCGAGCCCGACGTGCGAGGCCAGGCCGAGCGCGGCGTCGATGATGGCCGCTTTGGTTTGTTGGCCCTTGTGGGGGGCGCGGCCACGCGACCGGGGGGTGCGCACCGGCGGTCGTGCCGTGGTGTCGGCCATGCGTGCCTCCAAAATAAAACGAACGATCGTTCTATTTTAGAGGCATCCGCCGCCGTGTCAACGAACCTCAATCAGGGAAAACCCGAAGATCACCCCGCCGTTGCGGGCCGCCTTCAGTGCGAGCGGATCATCGTGCCAAAGGGCTGGTCGCCCAGCACCTCCAGCAAAATCGCGTGCGGCACCCGCCCGTCGATGATGTGCACCGCCTTGACGCCGCTCTTGGCCGCGTCCAAGGCCCCGGCGATCTTGGGGATCATGCCACCGCTGATGGTGCCGTCGGCCACCAGCTCGTCGATGCGGCGCGGCGTCAGATCGGCCAGCAGCTCGCCCTGTTTGTCCAGCACGCCGCGGATGTTGGTCAGCATCAGCAGCTTTTCGGCCTGCAACACGGTGGCCAGCTTGGCCGCCACCACGTCGGCGTTGATGTTGTAGCTCTCGTTGTGCTCGCCAAAGCCGATCGGGCTGACCACGGGGATGAACTGATCCTCCTGCAGCGCGCGCACCACCGATGGGTCGATCGAGACGATATCGCCCACCTGCCCCACGTCATGCTCGACGCTGGGGTCGTTGAGGTCCACCATGCGCAGCTTGCGCGCGCGGATCATGGCGCCGTCGCGCCCGGTCAGGCCCACGGCCTTGCCGCCGGCGCGGTTGATCAGGCCGACGATGTCTTGCTGCACCTCGCCGGCCAGCACCCACTCGACCACCTCCATGGTTTCCGCATCGGTGACGCGCATGCCTTGGATGAAGCGCCCCTCTTTGCCCAAGCGCTTGAGCAGGCCTTCGATCTGCGGGCCACCGCCGTGCACCACCACCGGGTTGATGCCCACCAGCTTGAGCAGCACCACATCCTCGGCAAACGCCGCTTGCAGCTCGGGGTCGGTCATGGCGTTGCCGCCGTACTTGATGACCATCGTCTTGCCGTGGTAGCGGCGGATGTAGGGCAGCGCCTGGGCCAGGATCTCGGCACGGTCCAGCGGGGCCACATGAGACAGATCGCGGGGGGTATGGTTCATGGCGGTTGGGGCGGCTACGATAGGCATTCTGAATCTGGCGGAGGTCATTGTGCCGCAAGAAATCGAACTCAAGTTCGCCCTGCCGGGCACCCGCGCCGACGACGCCGTGCAGCGCCTGCGACGACACCCGTTGCTGCGCCGGCGCCCGATGCGGCAACAACGGCTGCTCAACCGCTACTACGACACGCCGGATGGCTGGCTGCGCGCACAGCGCTGCGCCCTGCGCCTGCGTGGGATCGAGCCGCTGCCGGGTACAGCGGCGCCAGCCGCCCCCGGCGCGCGCCGTTGGGAACAAACGCTCAAGACCGCAGGCCACGGCAGCGGCACCTTGAGCGTGCGCGGCGAATGGACGACACCGCTGGCGCGGCCCATGCTGCAGCCGGCGGCGCTGCACGCCACCCCGCTGGCCGACGCCCCTGACGTGGCACAGCGTCTGGCCGAACTGCGCCCCGTGCACGAAACCCGCTGTCTGCGCACCACGTGGACGGTGCGCGTCGACGATGGCAGCACGATCGAAGTGGCGCTGGATGCGGGCGACATCCGCGCGCAGGGCCGCCGAGCGCCGCTGCTCGAGCTGGAGCTCGAGCTCATGGCAGGCGACCCCGCCGCCCTGCACGCCGTGGCCGCTGAGCTGGCCACCTGCCTGCCCCTGCTGCCCGCCCGCACCAGCAAGGCCGAGCAGGCGCAGCGCCTGGGCGAGGGCACGCTCGACCAACCGGTGCCCGCCCGGCCACTCGACCTGCCGCGCCATGCCGACCCGATGGCCGTCGCCCGCGCCGCGCTGGGCGACGCGCTGGGGCAGCTGTGCGACAACCTGCTGGTGGCCGCGCGCCACGACGCCCCCGAAGCCGTGCACCAGGCCCGCGTGGGCTGGCGGCGCTGGCGCAGCCTGCTGCGCCTGCTGCGCCCTTGGTTGCCGACTCCGCCAGACCACGAGGGCCTGCGCCCCCTGCTGGCATGCCTGGGCCAGGTGCGCGACCTGGATGTGGCCCTGACCGAAACCCTGCCCCGGTGGGGCCCGCTGTTCGTCGAAGACGAAGCGGCGCATCCGCAGCGCCTGCGGGCGTGGCAGCAGGCGGACCGACGCTTGTCGGCCAGCGCGCGCCGCGCGCGCCAAGCGCTGCGCGCGCAACTGGCATCCCCCACCACGGGGCAGGCCCTGCTCGCCTGCGCCACCTGGCTGCAGCAACTGCCCGCGCAGGCCGAGGCCCACGCGGACTGGGCCGCCGAGCGGCTGCGCCGCTGGCACGCCCGCCTCCTGCGCACCCTCACCGCATCGGCGCACCCGGCCGATGCGCCAACCACCGCCGACGCCCTGCATACCGCGCGGCTGCTGGCCAAGCGCCTGCGTTACGGGGCCGAGGCGGTCACGCCCGCGCTGCCCGCCAAGGCCGCGCGGCGCGTCCAGCGCTGGCAGCGCGATGCCCGCGCCTGGCAAAGCCGCATCGGCCGCTGGCGCGACACCCAGCGCGCCGCCGAACTGCTGGCCGAACACCATGCCGACGCCGCCCTGACGGGCTTCTTGCGCGGCGTGGCGCTGGCCGAGCGGCGCGCCGAAGCGCACAGCGGCGGCTGACCACCCGCCAGCGAACGGAACTTGCCACGGGGCCCGGCATCCCAGAATAACCCTATACAGATCATGGACAAAAGCATGCCGCCCCCAACCGCCTCCTCGGCCGACGGCGCCTCCCCGCCCGCCTGGCACGCGCTCGCCTCCGAGGACGTGTTGCAGCACCTGCACACGACGGCGCGCGGTTTGAGCACCGCCGAGGCGCAGGCCCGGTTGCAACGCCACGGCGACAACCGCCTCACCGACGCCCCGCCCGTCCCGTTGTGGCAGCGCCTTCTGCGCCAGCTCGACAACCTGCTGATATGGGTGCTGCTGGCAGCGGCGGCCACGACCATCGCCATCGGCCACGCCATCGACGCCCTCGTCATCGTGGCCGTGGTCGTGCTCAATGTGACCATCGGCCTGATCCAAGAAGGCAAGGCCGAGCGCGCCCTGGCGGCCATCCGCAACCTGCTGGCACCCCGCGCGCACGTCTGGCGTGACGGCCATCTGGTCGAAATCGACGCCGCCCACCTGGTGCCCGGCGACATCGTGCAGGCCGCCGCGGGCGACAGCCTGGCGGCGGACGTGCGCTGGCTGCAGGTGCATGAATTGCAGGTGGACGAAGCGGCGCTGACCGGCGAATCCGTCCCGGCCGACAAGCATGCCGAACCCGTTGCCGCGGCCGCCTTGCTGGGCGACCGGCGCAGCATGGGCTACGCGGGTACCTTGGTCACCCGTGGCCAGGCCCGCGGTGTGGTGGTGGCCACCGGGATGGGCACCGAGATGGGCCGCATCGGCCGCATGTTGCAGGACGTGGGCGACACCACCACGCCACTGGTGCGCCAAATGGCGCAAATGAGCCGCTGGATCACGGTCGCCGTCCTGGCCGCCGCTGCGCTGTTGTTCGTCTTTGGCTGGTGGGTGCGCGACCTGCCACCGCTGCAAACCTTCATGGCCGCGGTGGGCCTGGCGGTGGCGGCCATCCCCGAAGGGCTGCCGGCCATCATGACCATCACCCTGGCCATCGGCGTGCAGCGCATGGCGCAGCGGCGCGCCATCGTGCGGCGCTTGCCGGCGGTGGAAACGCTGGGCTGCGTGACCGTGATCTGCTCCGACAAAACCGGCACCCTCACGCGCAACGAGATGACGGTGCAGCAGGTGGTGCTGGCCGATGGCGTGGTGGACGTCGAGGGCGTGGGCTACGCGCCCAGCGGTGCGCTGCTGCGTGACAACACCCCGTTGCAACCGGCAGAGCTGTGGCGCGAAGCCCCCGCCCTGCTGGCCCTGGCCGAGGGCGCCGCGCTGTGCAACGACGCCGAACTGCTGCAAGGCGAGGGTGGCGCCGACGACTGGCGGCTCTCTGGCGACCCCACCGAAGGCGCCCTGTTGACGCTGGCGATGAAAGCCGGCCTGGACCCCGCCCGCCTGGGCGAAGAGCGCCCGCGCGTGGCCGTGCTGCCTTTTGAATCCGAGCGGCGCTACATGGCCACGGCGCACCAGCGCAGCGACGCCGCGCACCTGGACGTCTGGATCAAGGGCGCGCCGGAACGGCTGCTGGCGATGTGCAGCCACGAGCTGGACGCCCACGGCCGCCCGCAGCCCCTGCGCCGCGCCTACTGGGCCGATCAGGTGGAGCAACAGGCCCGCCACGGCCGGCGCGTGCTGGCCATCGCCGCCGCCACCTTGGCACCCGAGCGGCCGCTCACCCACGACGCCGTCGCGCGCGGTGGGGTGCTTGTCGGGCTGGTGGGCATCATCGACCCACCACGCGAGGAGGCCAAAGCCGCCATCGCGCAATGCCACGCCGCGGGCATCCGCGTCAAGATGATCACCGGCGACCACGTGGTCACGGCCACCGCCATCGCGCAGCAACTGGGCCTGGGCGGGCACGGGCCGGCCCTCTCCGGGCACGACATCGAGGCGCTGGACGACGCCACCTTGCGCCAAGCCGTCCAGAGCACGGACGTCTTTGCGCGCGCCGCCCCCGAGCACAAGCTGCGCCTGGTGCGTGCGCTGCAGGCCAACGGCGAAGTGGTCGCCATGACGGGCGACGGCGTCAACGACGCCCCCGCGCTGAAAGCGGCCGACGTGGGCGTGGCCATGGGCCACAAGGGCACCGAGGCTGCCAAGCGCGCCGCCGCCATGGTGCTCGCGGACGACCACTTCGCCACCATCGCCCACGCGGTGGAAGAAGGCCGCACGGTGTACGACAACCTGCGCAAGGTCATCACCTTCTTGCTCCCGATCAACGGCGGCGAGTCGGTCTCGCTGCTGGTGGCGGTGCTGTTTGGCCTGGCGTTGCCCATCGCGCCCGTGCAAATCCTGTGGGTCAACATGGTCAGCTCGATCGCGCTGGCCATGGTGCTGGCCTTCGAGCCGACCGAGACCGACGTGATGCGCCGCCCACCCCGCCGACCGGACGAGCCCATCCTGAGCCGCTTCGTGCTGTGGCGCATCGGACTGGTGTCCGCGCTGTTCGCGGCGGGCATCTTTGGCGTCTACCGCTGGGCGCTGGATGCGGGCCACCCGGCCGACGTGGCGCAAACGCTGGCGGTCAACACCCTGGTGGCCATGGAGATCTTCTACCTGTTTAGCGTGCGCTATCTCAAAGCGCCGTCGTTTACCTGGACCGGCGTGCGCGGCACGCCGCGGGTGCTGGCCGCCATCGCGGCGGCATGCGGCCTGCAGGCGCTGTTCACCTACGCGCCTTTCATGCAGAGTTGGTTTGGCAGCACCGCCCTACCCCTGCCGTTGCTGGCCGTGTGCGCAGGCGCCGGCGTGGCCGTGCTGGGCGTGCTGGAGCTGGAAAAAGCGTTGTTGCGCGCGATGCGCTAGACTGATGGGCTTTTCGTTCAGCCCCGGGATCTACACCACGCACCGCTGACACGCCATGAGCAAAAAAGTCTACATCCGCACCTTTGGCTGCCAGATGAACGAGTACGACTCGGACAAGATGGCCGACGTGCTTGCCGCTGCCGAAGGCTACACCCCCACCGACAACCCCGAAGAGGCCGACCTCATCCTCTTCAACACCTGCTCGGTGCGCGAAAAGGCGCAGGAAAAGGTCTTCTCCGACCTGGGCCGCGTCAAACACCTCAAGAAAAAAGGCGTGCTCATCGGCGTGGGCGGCTGCGTGGCCAGCCAGGAGGGCGAGGAAATCATCAAACGCGCGCCCTACGTGGACGTGGTTTTTGGCCCGCAAACGCTGCACCGCCTGCCCGAGCTGCTGCGCGAGCGCGAGCGCCAAGCGCGGCCGCAGGTGGACATCAGCTTCCCGGAAATCGAAAAGTTCGACCACCTCCCCCCCGCGCGCGTCGAGGGCGCCTCGGCGTTCGTGAGCATCATGGAAGGCTGCAGCAAATACTGCAGCTACTGCGTGGTGCCCTACACCCGGGGAGAGGAAGTCTCGCGACCGCTGGAGGACGTGCTGGTGGAGGTGGCCGGCCTGGCCGACCAAGGCGTCAAGGAAGTGACGCTGCTGGGCCAAAACGTCAACGCCTGGCGCGGCGGCGACGGCGAAGACTTTGCCCTGTTGCTGGAATGCGTGGCCGACATCCCCGGCATCGAGCGCATCCGCTACACCACCAGCCACCCCAACGAGTTCACCCCGCGCCTGATCGAGGCGTACGCGCGCATTCCGCAACTGGTCAACCACCTGCACCTGCCGGTGCAGCACGGCAGCGACCGCATCCTCATGGCCATGAAGCGCGGCTATACGGGCATGGAATACAAGCACACCATCCGCAAGCTGCGCGCCGTGCGGCCCGACATCAGCCTCTCGAGCGACTTCATCGTCGGCTTCCCCGGCGAGACGGAGGCGGACTTCGACAAGCTCATGCAGCTGGTGGAGGACGTGGGCTTCGACGCCAGCTTCAGCTTCATCTTCAGCCCCCGCCCCGGCACCCCCGCGGCCAACCTGCCCGACGACACGCCGCACGACGTCAAGCTGCGCCGCTTGCAAACCCTGCAAAAGGCGCTGGAAGCCAACGTGGCGCGCATCAGCGAGCGCCGCGTCGGCACCGTGCAGCGCATCCTGGTCGAGGGCCCGTCCAAAAAGAACCCGCACGAACTCATGGGCCGCACGGAGTGCAACCGCATCGTCAACTTTGACGGCGGCCCCAACGGCCAACGCCTAATCGGCCAGATGATCGACGTGCGCATCACCCAGGCGCTGCCGCACTCGCTGCGGGCGGAGGTGGTGGTGAACGAGCGCCCAAGCAGCACCTGAACGTCATCCGACCACCGTTCGGAGGCCGGCACCGTACCGCGCGTCGGCCCACGACGCCGCCACGGCCACGCTGCGTTACGCTGCGTGGCGTGATTACCGCAGCACCTACCACCAACGTCACGCCTCCTACTGTGCACCGCGCTGCCGCCCGTGGTGCGCGGCGGGGCTTTACCCTCATCGAAGTGCTGGTCACCATCTCCATCCTGACCATACTGGCCGCCATCGGTATTCCCAGCTTTCAACAGCTGATTAAAGACAAGCGCCTGGAAACACACAGAGACGCGCTGCAATCAGCGCTCGCCGTGGCCCGTTCCGCCGCCATCGCGCACGGGCGCCGTGCCGTGGTCTGTGCGTACGGCAGCGAAGGCCCACCGCCAACCTGCAGCTCCAACTGGAGCGCCGGATGGATAGCATTCATCGATAACGACGACTCGGGGACGCCAACCGCGGGCGACGAAATTCTGCGTATCGTCAATGATCCGCCAGCGGGGGTCGTGGTCACGCCCAACCCGCTCATCCCAATCATCTTCAACACACGCGGAACCGTCGTATCTGCGGTGATCTTCAACATTACGGACGACCGCAACAACACCTGCCGCAGGCTTGAGCTGAAGCCCAGCGGTGCCACGGCTGTATCGACCTGCAACTGACATCACTCGCTGCGACATTCCAACCGTCGATACCAACAGTACACGTCTCGGCAACGAAAACACGCCAAGCTTTCGCATCGCTTACCCATGCCGTACAACTCGTTGCTCACAACACCAACACCCGCGCATAACCGGCACGCGGGTCTAGCGTTGATCGAAGTTTTGGTCACGATTGTCGTGATGTCATTCGGCCTACTCGCCATCGCAATCACCCAATTGAGCGCCAAGCGATCTGCATTCGAAGCCTCGCAAAGAACGTACGCTATTTATCTTGCACAAGACCTGATCGACCGCATCCGTACCAATACGCCGGCGACCACCAGCTATACCACCGCAAGTCCCATCGGTGGCAGCCTCACCGGTTCGCGCCCCACCTGCGCAGCCGCATCGTGCACCCCCCAGGAACGGGCCGCACAAGACATGTGGGATTGGGTGTCTGCTTTACGGGGAGCCGGGGTCACCGTCGCGGGGAACGCCAAAACGACGTTGGTAGAGCCGCGTGCGTGCGTCGCCTTTACACCCGACAGCATTTTGACGCAAACCGGTGTTCTGCGCGTGACACTTTTTTGGCTGCCTTTGGGCATAGACCCCAATGAAGCGCCCCCCGACCCTAATGATTTATCGTGCGCAGAGCGCGACCCCGCCGACCCGCGATGGCAGCGGCTGAGCCTAGACACCTACGTATTCAATATCGAGGACCTCAATCGATGAATCACGTGACGCAACATCGTCGCCAACATGGGATTTCCCTTGTTGAGGTGATGGTGGCAATCGCCATTGCGCTATTTTTGGCAGGAGCGGTTTCGGCGGCGTTTTTTCTCACCAGCCGCGCTTATACCGAAAACCGCCGCCAATCTCAGTTGTTTGACAATGGCCGAATCGCAATGGAGCTGATCGGCTATGACCTACAACACCTGGGCTTTATGGGATACCACCCCACCCCCACCAACCCTGGTTTTACCGTATCTGCTGATTGTACAGGACCAGCAGCCGTATTTGATTTGAATCACCGACTATACGTCACCACGAGCGCCCCCGCTTGCATCAACGATGCCGTTCCCGGTACGAGCATCGTCGTCGTCAAACTCGCGCGCCCGTTCCCCTTGACAACACTACCACCAACCTCCAATCGCGCCCCCATCTATATATTCAGCAGCCACACACAAAGCGTGTTATTTCAAGGCTCGAATAGTTCACCTCCCGACGCAACAATCATTCCCGACGGAGAATATTTTGAATACCTTTGGCACGCATATTACATACGCCTCGCCAATGGGATACCCACGCTAAGTCGACGCACGCTACGCAACAGCGCAACCTCGTTGTCCTTGGTCACAGAAGACCTGGTAGAAGGCATAGACGACATCCACGTTGATCCCGTCACGAACGACCAAGGACGGACCATCGGCGTACAGCTATTTGTACTCGCACGCGCCACCACACCGGCCAGCACTGCTGAAAAACTACAGATTACCAACAGAACTTTCACGCTGGGTACACGCCAACGTACCATCACCAGCGCGGATGACGACCGATATCCACGTGCACTGTTACAAAAGTCGTTTGTTCTCCGCAATAGCCTGCCATGACCCGATCATCAAGCACACACGTCCACCTCAGCGCACGACGCCAAACAGGCGCCGTGCTTGCGATAACCCTGATCCTTCTGTTCATAGCCGGGTTTATCGGCCTTTATATGTTAGCGGGCACGACGCAGGACCTACGGGTTGCCCGCAACACGCAAGAGGGCGTCGTTTCCTTTGAGCGAACGCAAGCGGCAATCGATTCGGTCTTGAGGGCCAGCGCTATCTCGACGGACAACGCCAACGACCCGCTGCGCACCATAGACGCACGGACGCTGAACGCCGCTGAACTGGTACCCGACAACAGTTATCTGGCCAATATTCAGGTAAACATTAACCTAAGGGCAGCTAACGTTAACTGCCCATTTATGGATGCGCAACAGGCATTTGATCAATCCAGCGTACAGTGCAATTTTTACGATATACAAGCAACCGACCAACATCCGACCGTACGCACTGAGGTACACCAAGGCATTGCACGATTCGTACTCAACGTTCCAAATTAAAACTGGAGGAACATCATGACCGCGCGCTATATTTTCCTGTCCGTCCTATTAGCACTAACCACGGCCCATGCCGAAGAAACCGAGATCTTCCGCGCGCCGATGCCGGACACCGGCGGCCGCCCCAAAGTACTCATCATCTTTGATAACTCGGTTAGCATGAGCGGAACCATAAGCATACCGCGGCCGGCATACGACCCAAACACGACATACCCAACCGTCAGCGGCATACAAAATGGGCGACTGTACTGGTCTGCTGACGGTCGCGTCCCAAGCCCAAGCACGACCAACTGGATACCGGCTGAACGAAACCGATGCGCTTCATCCTACAGCGTTCTTTCGGAAACCGGATTTTATACAAGCAATTGGGGACGCTGGCTATCAAACAGAAACACCTGGCGACCCGGGCTATCAAACAGAAACACCTGGCGACCCGGGCTTGGCAACCGCAATTTGGTGCACGTTGATTGCAGCACGGACATTATCAATCTGAACCCCGGCAATGGTACGGGGACTGGTTCTCCCGGAAACGGGTACCCAACGAATAAACGCAAAACCAGACCCTATCGGAGCAACGCAGACACCAGCATTATAACCGATTGGGGGAGTTCCGCTGCAACTGTATTTACGGCCAATTACATGAATTGGTATCACAATCCATCACTTCAACCTACAACAAAAACGAAACTACAAATCGCCAAGGAAACCGTCACCACGATCGTCAGCAGCAACCCCAATATCGATTTTGGACTCGCAACTTTCAATATAAATTCCGGCGACAGCGAATACAGCAATAACGGAGGCCGCATCGCGAAGCGCATCATCAGCGACATGAGCACCTCTGAACGTAATGATCTCATAACAACAATTAACAGCCTAACGGCAAGTACAAACACGCCTTTGTGTGAGGCCACATACGAAGTCTTCCGATACCTAACAGGGCAATCGCCACTTTGGGGCAACAGCACTAACCCAACCGCCCCCGCAAAGGACAGCGCCGCACAGTCCGGCGGCAAATACGTATCACCACTATCCGCATGTCAAAATGTTTACGTGGTTCTTGTCACCGATGGGATGCCATATCGTGACAGGGCCGCGAACACATTGATCGAATCATTGACCGGGAAAACCTGCCGGAATTGGCCTGCTGAGGGCAGGGAGGGAACCGTCAAAAATTGCCTCCCAGAGCTCGCCGAGTATATGTACAACCGCGACCTCGATAACAACAGCACGAACGGGCAACAGCGTGCAATCATGTACACGATTGGCTTTACCATCGCTCAAAGCCTCCTTCAAGAAACGGCGACCAAAGGCGGCGGTCAATACTATACAGCCGACACCGCTGATCAGCTGGCTGAAGCATTTCAAGGGGTCATTTTAGATATACTGTCGCGTACAAGTTCGTTTGTATCGCCCACCGTGTCCGTCAAAGCACTGAACAGAGCCGAGAGTCGCGACGAAGCATTCTTCGCGCTTTTTCAACCTGGCCAAAGCAACGACTGGAAAGGCAATCTCAAAAAATTTAAAACGAGCTATTCCAACGGAACCACTATTCTGGTTGATCGCAACGGACGCGCAGCTTACGACGCCGCTACCGACACCATTTCCAATCGCGCCGTTTCTTTCTGGACGAATATCGAGGATGGTTACGCGGTTGACAAAGGCGGCGCAGGTGAGAAATTGTTAAACCGCGATCCCGATACGCGCACGATCTACACCAACACCGGAACGAACGGCGCTCTACAAACTTTCGATGCCACCCATCTTACCCGGCAAGCGTTCGGACTGCCGTCCGACCAAGCGCTATACGATCTTTTCGGCGTGACGAACTCGAACGATTTCTTGGATTTGCTCGCGTGGGCCCGCGGATGGACGGATAGAAACAAAACCTCTCGAAAAGACTGGATACTTGGTGATATCATTCACAGCCAACCAGTCGTACTCGATTACGGCGCTCGCAGTGGTTTCACCGCCACGCAGCCCGACATGCGCATCGTGGTCGGAACCAATGCCGGGTTTCTCCACATGTTTCGCAATGCGACCAGTGCAGGCTCCGCTGACGGAGGCGACGAGGTCTGGGCGTTTTTCCCGAAAGAGCTCGCTGCAATATTGAATCAACGCCGGAATAATTTATTAGACGGGCGAAACGTATGGGGGGTTGACGGTCGCATTGCAGTTCACCGTTATGACGCGCCCGAGGATGGAAAGCCTTTGGGATCCGGCATCATTGGGGACAACAGCGCAGATCGCATGTGGATATTTTTCGGCCTACGGCGCGGCGGTCAGTCCATATACGCCATCGATGTCACGAATCCGGATTCACCCAAATTTCTTTGGACCGTGTCTGATAAGACGACAGGATTTGAACTGCTCGGACAGACTTGGTCTACTCCAATAATCACGTACATCCCCGGCTACACCGATGCCGGTGGGCGGCTCAAACCTGTCGTCATCTTTGGCGGCGGGTATGATCCCGAATATGACAACACCTCCACTGTCGCAACGGACGTCATCGGAGCAAAAGGGCGAGGCATTTTTATCGTCGATGCACAAACTGGGGCGCTCATCTGGTCAACCACGTCTCTCGCGTCCGGCATCGATCATTCTATTGCCGCGGACGTGACGGTTTTGGATATAAACGGCGATACCGTCGCGGATATTGTCTATGCACCCGATGTTGCGGGACAGGTATGGCGTTTGGATCTGAACGGTAGCGATCGTACCCAATGGAGATTGTCTAAATTCGCATCGCTAGGCGGGACGACGGCCGCCGATGATCGGCGCTTTTTCCACGCGATTGCCGTCGCCCGCGCCATCGATCCAGAACAGCGCCCCTACCACGCATTGGCAATCGGCAGCGGAGATCGCACGAACCCCAACGCCACGAACAACCAGGATCGACTTTACGTCCTCAAGGATTACTATATCTCCCCTATTACCACCGCAGCTCCCACTTCTTCCGAATGCAGTACGCGACCCAGCCCGGATGTGCGTTGCACATGGCCGTTAAGACACCAAGACCTTTTTGACGCAACATCAAACATTATTCAAACTGGCACAAACGCTCAACGGGATGCTGCGCTGGCGACTTTGGCCACCAAGAGCGGCTGGTATATCAATCTCACCAACACCGGCGAGAAAACGTTCGACAAGGCGCTCATCCTCAAGGGTGCTACGGTCTTTGTCACTTACACACCGGCCAGCCAAAACGATGCTGGGGCGTCGATTTGCGAACCGCCCATAGGTATATCTAGAATCTATGTACTTTCCCTGACAAATGCTACAGCAGTGTGGGACTTAAACAAAGACAATTCGGTCACCACCGCAGATCGTTCCCGTGTTTATGGCACCGGCATTTTGGCTGCGCCATCGGTCATCGTTGATCAAGCAGGTAAAGTCAGCCTACTGACGCCCACTGGCAACGTTAATCAAACGTTGGCTTACATCAAAATGCGGCGCCCAACGTACTGGTTTCATAGGGAGTTTTAAGCAATGGCAAACATGTCGCTATTTGTCTCACGCCGGGGTCACCAACCAAACGGATTTACGCTTATCGAAGTTCTCGTAACGGTTGTGATTATTGGCATCCTCGCCACAATCGCGTACCCCAGCTATCTTGATTATGTTCGCAAGAGTCGGCGCACCGACGCAAAAAATACACTGCTTGAGCTCGCAAACCGACAGGAACAGTTTTTCGCAAACCGCGGCAGGTACGCCGCCACGCTTACTGATATATGGAATCAAACTGACTCGATCGACGGTTATTACACTGTATCGATCGAGGCTGCCACCGAAAGCTGCCCCATCACACGCTGTTACTCATTGCGCGCCACCCCCGTCGCCGGAAAATCACAAGCATCGGACGCGGTCTGCTCCTGGTTCCGATTGAGGTCCGACGGCCGACGGGAGGCCAGTAATGAGGTGTGCTGGCAATAAACAAAGGAGCTCCAAATGAATTTCAGGTCGTTTTTAACTCTCGCACTGGTGTACCCGTTTCTTTCAATTTCTTACGCACAGACAACACAGCGCCCTCCTATAGGCGCCGGCACTGATTTCGCTTGCTTCGTAGCATTAACCAATGGAAAGACCGCCATCCGACTTGCACGCGCACCAAACGAAAACGCTGCTCGCAGCATGCTTCAATCTCGCGGCCTTGAAAAAATTATCGAATGCGCACCCCAACAGGGTGGGCGGTTTCGTACGACTGAAGCTCAGGAGGCCTTTAATAAAATGGGGCTTTAATTAAACAAAAAAGATTGGGAGGGAAAGGATTGGCAACAACCCCAACTGCATTAGCCCACAGGGGACTCACACTTATTGAAGCGCTCGTTGTTATCCTCATACTCGCCATCCTTGGCTTGATTGCCTATCCCTTGCTGAAGGATATAATCGTTCAACAACGGGGACATGTCATTACCCAACAACTGCTGTCCACACTAACAGGCCGTTGAAAAAATACCCTTCGAACGCACCAGTGACGCTGCTTTCGAAGAAACGAGCCGCCCAGACGTGGCTGCGCAGCGATTGCGACGTGCATTTCGGCCGGTTTGCAGGCCGTTTTGC
>NZ_VJOL01000038.1 GCF_007556705.1 Tepidimonas thermarum
CGCAGCTTCGCTCCACGCTTCCTCCCCACAATCGGTCACCCTCTTGCAGTTGCGCTTCGCTTCGTTCGCTGTGATCAACTTACGGGAGGACTTTCACCTCCAAGAGTGCGCCCGTGCCGGGCGCACACAAAAAAGGCAGGCCGGTGTGCGGCCTGCCTCTGTTCAGATTCCAAGGGTACGCGGAAGGTTCCACGCGACGGCCACCCCATGGCGGCCAATATTATCCAACACTAATATTTTGCGTGCAGGCCCCACCGCCCAACCCTGGCACCAGCGGGGCCAGCGCTCAGCGCAACCCCGCCACGTAGTCGGCGAGGGCCTTGATCTCCTCATCCGTCAGGTAGCGGGCGACTTCGTGCATCAGCTTGTTGTTGGCGCGCTCGTTGGAGCGGAACCCTTTGAGCTGCGCCGCGGTGTACTCGGCATGCTGACCGCTCAGGCGCGGGTATTCGGCCGGGATGCCGCTGCCGCTGGGACCGTGGCAGCCCGCGCACGCCGGAATGCGGCGGTCCATCAGGCCGCCGCGGTAGATGCGCTCACCCAGACGCACCAGCTCGGGATTGGTGGCAAAGCCGGTGGTGGCCTTTTGGCTCGCCAGCCAGTAGGCGATGTCGCGCATGTCCTGGTCCGAGAGCTGGCTGGCAAAGCCCAGCATCACGGCGTTGGCGCGCTTGCCCGACTTGAACTCCTGCAGCTGCTTGATCAGGTATTCCGGGTGCTGCTGGGCCAGCTTGGGGTTGGCCGCCGTGGTCGAGTTGCCGTCCGCCGCGTGACAGGCCACGCACACCTGGCCGTACAGCGCCGCGCCGCGCTTGAGGTCGGGCTGGGCGGTCTGCGCGTGCGCGGACCAGGACAGGGTGGCGGCGAGGGCGGCACCAAGGAGCGTGACGATGGGTTTCATGGCGTGGTCGCTGGATGGGCGCGATAAATGCATGCCGAGCCGGCCGCTTCCTGCGCAAGGCCGGCGCAGCCTCGACGGTATCGCGCGATTCTACAATGCCGCCAGACCACCCCTTATGACGATGCACCACACCCCCACCACGGACGCCGCGCAGGCGCTCGCCTGGCTGCACACCGCCCGCTTTCTGACCGAGGCGCCGCAGCTGCAACACCTGCCCACGCTGTCCGTGCCCGAGATCGCCTTCGTCGGCCGCTCCAACGCCGGCAAGTCCACCTGCATCAACACCCTGGCGCAACAGCGGCAGCTGGCCTTTGCCTCCAAGATGCCGGGACGCACGCAAAGCATCGTCCTGTTTGCGCTGGGCAAGGGCGGGCAAACCGACGCCGTGCTGGCCGACCTGCCCGGCTATGGCTACGCGGCCGTGCCGCAAGCCGCCAAGCGGCGCTGGCAGCAGGTCATGGCCAACTACCTGGTCAGCCGGCCCAACCTGCGGGCGGTGGTCATGCTGTGCGACGCACGTCTGGGCCTGACGGAGCTGGACGAAGCGCTGCTCGACATCATCCGCCCGCGCGTCGAACAGGGGCTCGATTTTCGGGTGCTGCTGACCAAGGCGGACAAACTCTCGCGCACCGAACAAGCCAAGGCGCTGTCGATTGCGCGACTGCAGACCGCCGGCGGCGGTGCGATGCTGTTTTCCGCGCTCAAGCGCCAGGGCCTCGACGAGGTGGCGTTGCAGCTGTGGCGCTGGGCCCACCCGGCGCCGCCGCCCGCCGAGGCCACGCCTGCCCCCACCCCCTGACGGCACCCGTACCCATCGGTGCGGCGTGCCGGTGACGGAGACCGCACCGATGATCCACACCTTCGAGCAGCCCCTGCCCCACGGCATCACCCTGAGCGTGCGCGCCGCCGGTCGCCCCGGCCGCCCGGTGGTGGTTTTTTTGCATGGCTTTCCCGAAGCCGCCTTCGTGTGGGACGAGGCGCTGACGCGACTGGCCGACCCCGCGCATGGCGGCTTTTACGGCATTGCCCCCAATCTGCGCGGCTACGAACGCTCCAGCGCCCCGAAAGAGCCCGAGGCGTACCGGGCGCGCCACCTGGTGCAAGACGTCGCCGCGCTGATCGATGCCGTCACCGCCGATGGCCCCACGCCGGGCCAGGTCGCCGCCGTGGTGGCGCACGATTGGGGTGGCGCCGTGGCCTGGAACCTGGCGGCCCTGCAACCGCAGCGCCTGCAGCGGCTGGTCATCCTCAACGCCCCACACCCCGGCACCTTCTGGCGCGACCTGCGCCACTCCCCCGCCCAACAGGCCGCCAGCGCCTACATGAACGTTCTCATCCGCCCGGACGCGGCCGAGCGGTTGCGCGCCGACGGCTACGCCAAGCTGTGGGCATTCTTTCGCGGCATGTCGGACACCTCGGCGTGGCTAACACCCGCGTTGCAGGCGCAATACGAGGCGGTGTGGGCGCTGGGGCTGCAGGGCGGTCTCAACTATTACGTGGCCTCTCCGCTGCGCCCATCGACCGCGGACGATCCCGCGGCGGCCGGCGTGGAACTGCCCGAGACGCTGCTGCACGTGCGGGTACCCACGCAGGTCATTTGGGGCCTGCGCGATCAGGCGCTGCTGCCGTCACTGCTCGATGGGCTTGAGCGCTGGGTGCCCGATCTGCGCATCGAGCGGCTGCCGCACGCGTCCCACTGGCTGCTGCATGAGGAGCCCGAGCGCGTGCTCGGGTTGATCGAGGCCTTCGTCAACGGCCACGCTGCGCCCGAGGCGACCACCCCTCATGCGGCGCCCGGCGCCAGTGGCCGCGGGGCTTTGTAGCGTGCATACCCCCACAAATACTGACGCGGGCAGCGGCCGATGAGCGCCTCCATGGCGCGGTTGATTTGCGCGGCGGCCTGTACGGCATCGGCCGCCAGCGGCTCGTGCATCACCTGCGCCCACGGCTGCACATGCACCACGTAACCCCGCCCCCACGGCAGGCGCTCCCCCCAGGCGAGCAAAACCTGCACCCCCGGCTGCTGCGCCAGGCGCGCCGCCAACGTCATGGTGTACGCCGGCCGACCGAAAAACGGCGCCCACACGCCCAACCCCTCGGGAGGCACCTGGTCGGGCAACAGGCCCACCGCCTCGCCACGACGCAGCGCCTGCATGAGCTGCCGCACCCCCGCCAGCGTGGTCGGCGCCGCCGCCAAGCCTGCGCCATGCCGCGCCGGGCGCAACAGTGCGTCCAGCGCCGCGTGGCGCGACGGGCGGTACAACACGGTGATGGGGGCGCCGTGGCGGCCAAACCGCTCGGCATACGCGCGCGGTGTGATCTCGAAACACCCCAGATGGGGCGTCAAAAACAACACGCCGCGTCGCTGGGCCAGGGCCGCCTCGATGTGGGCCGCCCCCTCCCAGCCCACCGGCACCGGCGGGCCAAACCACAGGCGCGGCAGCTCGGCCACCTGCTGGCCAGCCGCCCCAACCGACGCCCAACGTTCGCGCCCGCGCAGGCCCGCGAGCCGGGTGTGCTCGGCCCAGCGGCGGCGGTAGGTCGGTGACGCCAGCCACACCGCCCACCCCCCCAGCCAACCCAGCGCGTGCAGCGCAACGAGCGGCCAGCGGGCAAACAACCAAAACAAGCGCGTCATGGGCAGGGACATCGAACGTGCGGCTGCGGCCCGGCGGGACCGGGGTACAATCGGGCCCCATCGCCGAGTTACCGAACTACTTGCGGGCGATTCACAAATGCCGCTAAAGCGTTCGCCACCACCCCGGTACAGGGGCCGGCGCAACGCCGGCAACCATCACCGACGGAGTGTAAAGCCATGGCGAACGACTTTCTCTTCACCAGCGAATCGGTTTCCGAAGGCCACCCGGACAAGGTGGCGGATCAGATTTCCGACGCCATCCTCGACGCCATCTTCGAGCAAGATCCGCGCAGCCGCGTGGCGGCCGAGACGCTGTGCAACACCGGCCTGGTGGTGCTGGCCGGTGAAATCACCACCAACGCGCACGTCGACTACATCCAGGTCGCGCGCGACACCATCAAGCGCATCGGCTACGACAACACCGAGTACGGCATCGACTACAAGGGCTGCGCCGTGCTCGTGGCCTACGACAAGCAAAGCAACGACATCGCCCAGGGCGTGGACCATGCGTCGGACGACTACCTCAACACCGGCGCCGGCGACCAGGGCCTGATGTTTGGCTACGCCTGCGACGAAACGCCGGAACTGATGCCCGCGCCCATCTACTACGCGCACCGCATCGTCGAGCGCCAGGCGCAGCTGCGCAAGGACGGGCGCCTGCCCTTCCTGCGGCCCGACGCCAAGAGCCAGATCACGATGCGCTACGTGGACGGGCGGCCGCACAGCATCGACACCGTGGTGCTGTCCAGCCAGCACAGCCCGGAAATGAGCGACGGCAAGCACATGAAGCCGGCATTCATCGAGGCGTGCGTCGAGGAAATCATCAAGCCCGTGCTGCCCAAGGAGTGGCTGCACAACACCCGCTACCTCATCAACCCGACGGGCCGCTTCGTCATCGGCGGCCCGCAGGGGGACTGCGGCCTGACCGGGCGCAAGATCATCGTGGACACCTACGGCGGTGCCTGCCCGCACGGCGGCGGCGCCTTCAGCGGCAAGGACCCGACCAAGGTGGACCGCTCGGCCGCCTACGCCGCCCGCTACGTGGCCAAAAACATCGTCGCCGCCGGCCTGGCGCGGCAGTGCCAAATCCAGGTCAGCTACGCGATTGGCGTGGCGCGCCCGATCAACGTCACGGTCTACACCGAGGGCACGGGCGTCATCCCGGATGAAAAGATCGCCGCCATCGTCAACGAGGTGTTCGACCTGCGGCCCAAGGGCATCATCCAGATGCTGGACCTGCTACGCCCCATCTACAGCAAAACCGCCGCCTACGGTCACTTCGGCCGCGACGAGCCCGAGTTCACCTGGGAGCGCACGGACAAAGTGCAGATGCTGCGGGATTTGGCGGGGATCACCAACTGACGGCGTCACTCGCTGGACGAGCAAGCAAAAAGAGGCAGCCCATGAGCTGCCTCTTTTTTTGGTGTTGCGCGGACGTCCTTGCCCCCCAAAAAGGACGGCATCATGCGATTTCTACCGCCCCATACGAATCTCCCGCAGGACGGAAATATAAACCGGGTTATTGGGATCGCGCGCGAGCGCCTCCAAGATATCCTGCTCCGCTTTTTTGAGGTCACCGGCTCGCATGTTGACATTGGCACGTGCGTGATAAAGGTCGGCGGACGCACGCCGGCCAATCGCCTCCGACAACATCGTCAGCGCTTGTGCTGGCCGCCCTTGTCCCGCCAGCGCGATCGCCAACCCGGCGGTCGCCGCAGAAAGCTCAGGGTTCACCTTAAGCAATTCACCAAAATAGTACTCCGCCCTTTGGTATTGACCAACGCGATTTGCCAAATAACCGGCTGCCAAAAGGGTAGCCGGTCGATAGCGCTCATGCAGCCCCCCGGTGAGCGCACGGTCATAAGCTAGGAAAGCATCGTCCGCTCTGCCCATTTGGTCAAATGCACTGCCTATCGAAACCCAAATTTCAACGCCTTCATAACCTTCCGACTGGGCTGCCAATAGCAACGGTAACGCTTCCTTGGGGCGACGAAGGGATACCAACGCAGAACCCATTTTTTGCTTCGCCATTCCATTTGGCGCACCCAGTCGATCGGCCAGCTTTGCATAATTAAACGCACTATCAAAGCGTCCAGCCGTTAGCTCCCAACGTGCCAGGTTATGCGGCGCACGCCAACGCCCCAAAGCATTCTGCGGTCCGGATGGATCGATTTTGGATAAAGCATCGCGCCATGCCGTTGGGTCATCACGCAAACTTTGGATGCGATCGACAGCCATCAACCCAAAGCCAACCACAAGCAGCCCCCCAACACCCAAAATCCATTTATGTGCACGCAACACAGATATCAAAATGACAACCCATAACGCCGGCAACACAATCGACCAAAGATAACTGCGATACAAAACGAATGGCTCTTGCAACCGGACGAACGCCAATTCTGCGGAAAACATGATGGACGGGATCAAAAACACCAATCCCACGAGAGCAATCCGCCCCGGTTGACGCAATATGGCGATAGATGAAGCAGCCACGGCCAGCAAAAAGGCACCTGCACCCAACACCTGCGGAAACGCAAACCATTCCAAAGGAAACGGCGGACGCAAGTCAACACTCAACCAACCCACCCACGGAAATACCCAGAGCAAACCATAACGAAAAAAAAGCCACGTTTGGTTGACCACACTCAGCACATATACCTGTTCAGATGCACCCGGTCTGAGCGCGTCCAACTGACGCAGGAATGGACGCACCACATCCTCGGTCGGAACGCCTATCGTCCACCCTTTGCGATGTACCGTGATCACAGCCGTGACCACTGCAACACCAACCAGCACCACGGCCCCTTGCCAAAGCTGTCTGGCGTGAGGTCGGTGCCAGTAAACATAAATCGGCAACAGCAAGGCAACCGCCGGTGCGGCATGCTCTTTGGACAGCAAGGCCATCAGGTACGCCAGCGCCGCCCCCCCGACCCAGAGCAACCGACGTAACAGCGTCCGGGCATTCAGTGCCGCGATAAACATCAACAGCATGGCGACAGTAAACGCCGTCGCCATTAACGTGGAACGTTGCGTCAAATACTGCACTGCATACACGGCCACCGGGTTGACAGCCCAGATCATGACCGCTACCGGCACGGCAACGCGCGCCAACGAGCGCAACTCCTGTAAAGCCTCACCGGAGTTTTCCCGTTGTGATGCAGAATCCTCGTGATCCAGCGCTCTATATACCAATTTCTCCGTCAAAAGCAAAATCAAAATCGCATTGACAATATGCAATAAAACATTGAATGCTCGTTGCCAATACAATTCTGGCCCGGCAATATGATAAACCGCCTGATAGCTCGCCATCCATAAACTACGAAAACTAGGCTCTAGCGTTATCGGGCCCGCAAGCTTGTCTGCATCACGCGCTATCCAGGCATCGTCAAATATCAGCCCATGGGTGTAACCAATGGCATACAGAGCTGCCAGCCCCACTGCCATTGCCAGCACCGGCGCAAGTTTTTTGATACCGATCAACATTGATCTATCCAATTTTATCGACGCAACCAGCGCGGCACCTTAAACCGCACAATGGTCAAGTAGGCCGCAACGTATGCGAGAACAAAAAGTACGCACCCCACCATCAACACGGGAGTCGTATCCCAGAACAATACCGCCGGAATCACCGTTGTGAGCGCAAAACCCCAAAGATACGGAGACGTACGGTTATTGCGCATCAGCAGTTGGCGCGCCGCATCGTCGTGAAACACACCGCGGACAATGCGGCGGTAAATGAGTTGATGAAAATGCAGGGCATCCGCCACACCCGGCGAGTCACCGCGCACCGCTTTGCGGTAAACCGAAAACAATGTTTCCACAACAGGATAAGCCAACAGCAACATCGGAAACCAGGGCGAAACGGCGGGATTTCGCTGCACGAGTGCCACAGAGGCCACTGCCAACGCACATCCCCATAAGTATGCACCCCCATCACCTGCGAACAGCAAACCACGCGGGTAGTTCCAGACCAAAAAGCCTGCTGTCGCGCCCGCCAGCGACGACAGCAGCGCGGCCAGCGGCCAGTCACCAACCTTCAACGCAACATACGCCAGCGCCGATGTCACGGCAAGCGCCACTGCGCCCGCAAGTCCGTTGTAGCCGTCGATCAAATTAAAAGCGTGTGGCAACCCCGCCACCGCCAGCCATGCGAGCGCCATCCCAAGCCACGGCAGCGCTTGCCAATGGGTGTCGAACCACGTAAAACCCGATCGGTCGATGCTCAAACCCAACCAGACGACAGCCAGCGTTGCCGACAAGCCCGTCAGTGCCAAGCGTGGAAGCGGCGCCAGCCGGTGCGTCAGATCCTCGAAAACGCCACCGAGTACAGCAGGCAGCAAGGTTCCCATCACCGCGAGCCAAACCGCCCACGGCACGATGGAGCGCCCAAGGTCCCCCCAAACCGGGTGCACCTGCCGCGCCGACACCACCACCAGCGCCACCAACATCGCCACGCCGCCCAACCGTGGCACATCCCCAACGTGAAAACGCTGGGGCGCGTCGACCGGGTAGTGCCGAGCATAGCGGCGCCCATCCCGAACCAGCCAGCCCGCTGCGACCGCTGAAACAAGAAACGACAAGATCAGTTGGGTGAGCACGTCGAACTCGGTGGAGGAAAACGTGTGCTCAGCCCAAATGCCCCGTCAACGCCCGATAAAACTTCATGACGCGCACGACGTACTCCTGTGTTTCTGGGAATGGAGGGATGCGTCGCCCATAGCGCAAGACCGCTCCTTCGCCCGCGTTGTACGCGGCTATGGCAAGCTCCAATTCACCGTCAAACATCCGCAACAAGTCAGCCAGGTAGCGTGTACCCACCTGAACATTGAGGTCAGGATTTTTGAGCAATGCCGCGGCGTGCTGAGGACTGCTGGCCACCACTCCATACCGCTGTGCTGTCGCCGGCATCACCTGCATCAGGCCCACAGCGCCCTTTTTGGAAACGGCTTCCGGCCTAAACCCGGACTCGGCAGCCACAATGGCCGTCACCAGCGCTGGGTCGAGCTCCTGCCGCTGGGCAGCCGACTCCAGCAACGGCTGAACCACGGCGTAACCAGGCAAGCGTGCCGGATGCAGCGAGGATGACCGAAGCGGCAGGGTCTTAACGCGATCATCGAATGCCAACCACTGCAAGCGCTTGACCGGTGGAGGGGACACATTGCCGATGTACGTTACCCCCTGAGCATCGACATAGGTCCATACCCCATTAGCATGTCCCAATGACGCGGTAACGAACATTGCTAAGACGCACGCTTTTTGCACCACGCTCACAATATGCATTCCTGATAATCGAAAAAAAGATAGGCCATCGATCATCTAAGATCACGATGTGACGGTGGCAGCTGACCTGACGTCAAACCGCACCAGCGCCGAGGCGTCAGCGGAGCATCTTCTGAATCGGGCGGTCATGTTGGCCTTATGCCTTTAGGCGGCAACACCGGGAAACGTGCCTCGACACTTCGTACCACTTGCGCTCATCTGTTCTCCATCTTGGCGCGACACCGCACATCAAAAAAGTGCCGTCAGCCGCGGCGGCCGGGCCAGCGCAAAATCCTCGCGCATATTATCAAGGTTGGGGTTGAACGCCGGATCCTCCCGCAGCCGATCACCCCATCGTTCTTGCATATAGTGAACCTCCGCCTCGAAGCGGCGCTGCTTGACGGGGTCCTCGTGCTCGTACCCCCGAGTCGCCGACTCATGATGGTACAGCTCGGCATAGGGCGTCCAGACAATGCGATAGCCGGCTTGCCCGACCGCCAGACAGAAGGCGACATCGTTGAAAGCCACGGCCAAGCGCTCGTCCATCCCTCCCACCTGTTGATACACCGCCTTGGGCACGAGCAGGCAAGCGGCAGTGACGGCTGACAGGGTCTGCCGCACGTGCGCCCGCATCATGTATCCCGGATGGTCCGCCGGCAAGTGCTTGTGGGCGTGTCCCGCCACCCCGCCCACCAAGAGCACGCCGCCATGCTGTACGGTATCGTTGGGAAACAACAACCGCGCTCCGACGATGCCAACGCCGGGCTGTACCGCGACCGAGACCATCTCGCGCAACCAGTCGGCGTCCTTGACCTCGATGTCGTCGTTGAGCAAAAGGACGTAATCGCCCTTGACACCCGGCACCACGGCATTGTGCAGCGCCGCGTAATTAAACGGACGCGGGTCATGCACCACGGTGCAACGGGGATGCTGCGCGTAGTCCCGCAGCAGACGCAGGGTCTCCGCCTGATCCGAACCGTTATCAATAATGACGATGTCATAGCGGTCGTAATGGGTACGTCCAATTACTCCATCGATGCACGTTTTGAGCAGACGACCTCCGTTTCGGGTCGGCACGACAACGGTAACGTGCGGCGGAGAGCCTGCCATGTGGTACCTCACACGGTAAGCCGATCGCCGGTCCACTGTCACGGTTGCGGATACCCCCCGACGCTGCATCGCTTCTTGCAACGCCCGGCGACCTGCTTCCAACGCGTACGGCTTTACGCCCACATCGTGGGCCGTACTACCCTCGTGCACACGCCAGTGATACAAAACCCGGGGAACGTGAACAACCTCTTCCGGGCGGCAACGCTCCAGCACACGCAGCGCTAGGTCATAGTCCTGCGCACCTTCAAACCCTTGCCGCACCCCCCCTACCGCCACGACATCCTGACGGCGGTAAACCGCTAAATGACAAATATAGTTGTAGGACAGCAAAAGGTCGGGGTTCCAATCCGGCTTGAAATGTGGTTCACAGCGCCTTCCTTGTGCATCGATTTTGTCTTCATCGGAGTACACGATCCGTGCTTGCGGATGTTGCCGGATGGCCACAGCCACGCACCACAGAGCGTGGGGTGCCAACACGTCGTCTTGATCCAAAAACGTGACCCAATCGTCGGCCGACAAGGCCAGCCCATCGTTCGTGGCGGCCGAAATATGTCCGTTACGCGCCCGCCAGACAACGCGAACCCGACGATCTTCTTCCCCCAAACGTTCCAGGAAAGCAGCCAGTTCGGCACGCTGTCGGGTGCTGCAGTCATCCACCAAATACAGGTGCCAATGGGGATACCACTGCTGCCGTACAGATTCGATGGCCTGCCGTAGCCAGTCGAGGTTGGGGTTGAACAGCGGCACTACGATGCCCACCGTGGGCCATGACCCCTCGCTCTGAATGGCCGAGGCGACACGCTCGGCGCCATCGGGCGGCAGCGCCTCATACGCGTCCAGCCATGCTCGATAGGCGGACCAATCCCCAGCCAGCAGCTCCGACCTCACGGCCCCAGCCACCAGCGGCACCGAAGCCGTTGGACGCTGGAAAAGGCGGCGCGCTATCCTCTGCACGGTCGGCTGAACGCCCTGCGTTCGCAGGGAAACGAAGACCTTGCCGCCGTCACCGCAGATGTTGGCAATGGCTTGCCTCGCGGCGCGCATCGGTGCTGTCAGGCGCCAGCTCTTCGACGTGAGCACCGCCTCCAACTGGCTGCGCGCTTGATCGCGCTGTTCGGTGATCGCCTGCAGATCGCGCTCCAGGGCACACCTGCGATTCGACTCCTCCTGGCCGCGGTGGGCGGCCTCTTCGAGCCGTTGCCGGGCAACCTCGAGCTCGCGTTGCAACGCAACCACTTGTTCGGACAATTGCTCAAGCCGCCGCCGCTGCCCAGCGTCGCCGGACGCGAACAGGACGCACCGCCGCCACGCGGCATCCGATGGCAACTCGGCGGCAACCACCCATTGGTACACCGTCGCGTCCATTGCACGCAACAAATGCTCCTGGTCTTGAGGTGCCAGCTGGTTCCAAAACGCACCAAATTCAGAATCCCCTGGCCCCCAGTGCACCGCGCGACGCGCCACAGGCACGACACCGCAACCCAGCATCAACGCTTCCAACTCGAAGCGGGTAAAGAAGTGGACGTGGCCCTCATCCAACAAACCGGTCGGACCGTAGGGGAACCACCCCAGTTGCAACGCTGCCTGGACACCGGCATAACCAATATTGGGCGTCGAAACGACGATATTCCCTCCGGCGCGAACCAATCCCCGCACACCACGCAAAACACGCGCCGGCTCACGCAAATGTTCCAAGACATCGGCAATCAGGACATGGTCGTACGTCTCCCCAGCAAAGAAGGGGCCATCCCATGCCATGTTTTCCAAATCCTCGACGAGCAGCCGGTCACAATAAGGCCGCGCCTGTTGCGCCGCCATGGCATCCAACTCGACGGCGTCGATACGGCAGCCATGCCGCTCCTGCAGGATACGTGTCATGCTGCCCGTTGCACACCCCAGTTCCAGCACCCGGCTGCCTGGGCGTATTAGCGCCAGGATCTGGCCCAAGACCGATTCGGGCGCGATCTCGTCGTGGTCGACGTGGTACTTGAGCGATTCGCCGGGTTTGATGGCGGCAGTCACGTTGCGTGTCTCCTGTTCGTGGTTGCGGCATCGGGCCAGGCGGAACGGGTGGGGCCAAGCGGCTGCCACAAAGTGGCCGCGTGCGGCAGCAACCACCACTGCCAGGGCTCTGTCCAGACCGCTTGCGCCACGATATCAAACGCTTGCTGAAGCGCTTCGCGCGGTGACCCCGCCAAATCCGAGCAACGCATCTCCACCCGCGGGCCACCCACATCGTGCAACAGCGCCAAAGCGAACAACGCCCCCGTTGCCTGCGCCAAGCGAACGATGCCCGTCGGAATCGATAGCGTACCGGCACCAAAGCGATACGTCTCACGCTGCGGGCTGTGTGACGAAAACGCATCCATGACGATGATCAGCGGTTCGCCGCGCCGCAACACCGAGCGCAGACGCACGGTGGGGTCATCGGCCATGATCCACTGCCCGCCCGCAAAGCGCTGCAGACTCTGGCCATTGCGATAACCGACCCATCGCTGCATGGGGGACAAAGCGGTCGCGCGCTCGTCCACCGTCGCGGACAGAAACGCACTGGACAACCCCAGCCGCCGCAACGCGGGCCCTATCATACCCAATCGTCCATAGTGGGCTGTCAAGATGATCAGCCCGCGACCCTGGGCCGCAGCGCGCGTCAGGATGTCGGCATCCCGCAGGGTCACTTGACCCACCACGTCCGACATGGTGGCCGTTGCCATGCGGTGATCATCGAGCCGAATGCGCGACTGCAGCCCGTGGTAGGCGCGCACGATCGTTTCGTCCCGCTCGGTGTCACACCGGCCCAAAAGCATCGTCACGCCACGCCGGATCGCCTCGGCGTCAAGGGCAGCGTTGGCACGCCAGCGCCCCCACAGCTCGGCGCAGCCGTACTGCCAGTGCAGCGGCAGTCCGGCCAGTAAAGGGTTGCCCAGCCGGTAGCGCCACCAAAGGGGATCACCGAGGCGGCCTTTCACTGCTGCTCCCACCGATGTGGAAGACGCACGATGCCCGGCTCTGGGCCAGCGGGCATGACACTGAATCGCGCGGCATGCACGACATGCTCGTATACGTGGATGGCGTTTTCGCACATCAAAAACACGTCCACGGTAAATTCACCGCGCATCAAGGGCAACGAAGGCACGCGCAAGCACGCCGTGAGCGCACCTTGAGCGGACTGCCACCGAACACCATCATGAAACGATGTGCAGCTCGTCACGTGCATGCCGGTGGCGTCGCTCAACAGCACCGCGACCGTTGGCGGTGGGATAGCGGCATCGTACGACACATGCACACGCACCCCCAACTCGTCGATATCGCTGCGCAGCTCCGGCATGCCATGCGGACCGCACGCAGCACCATTGACCAACAGCTCGACACCGCGCACGCGCGCCAAGCGATCAGCCGCCCCCAGCACCCGTGGCTCGCGGGCACCGGTGACAGCCTCGGCATCACGCGCAGCGCGTTCGTGGGATTTGAGATGATCGTTGTAGCGGGCCACCACGTCGCCGGCAGCGCCGCGCGCCATGATCCGCCCGCGATCGATCCAAATGGCCTGCTCGCACAACATCTCCACCTGGTAGAGGGCGTGCGTGCAAAACACCAAGGTCACGCCACGTTCGCGCAGCGCCATGATGCGATCGAAACTCTTGCGAGAAAACGCCGCATCGCCCACCGACAGCGCCTCATCCACGATCAGGATGTCCGGCTCCACCGCCGTCGAGACGGCAAACGCCAATCGCACAAACATGCCCGAGGAGTACGTCTTGACCGGGCGGCTCCAGGCCGAACCGATCTCGGCAAACGCCTCGATCTGCGGCAACGTCGCATCGGCCTCGCGCGGGGTCATGCCCATCAGCACGCATGCCAGCCGGGCGTTTTCCTCGCCGGTGAACTCGGGGTTGAAACCCGCTCCAAGCTCCAGCAACGCACCAATCCTGCCCACACAGATGCGCTGGCCCACGCTGGGCAACAGCGTGCCGGCCATGATCTGCAGCAGGGTCGATTTGCCCGCGCCGTTTGCACCGATCACCCCAAGGCTGCCACCGCGGGGCAACGCCACATCCACCCCTTGCAGCACCCAATGCTTGGGGCGATGCGAGCGGCGCGTGAGCGCCTCGGCCAGCGCTTGTAACGGCCGCACCTGATCGCTGTACGCCTTGCCAATGCCCGACAACCGGATCTCACCGGGTTGCAAACCGTGGTCAGAGTGCATCGGCAAACCCCGGTTGCACCCGGTCAAACAACCATCGACCGATGATCACCGCGCAACAGGCCACCGCGAACTGCGTCAACCATTGTGTCCACGCCGGCGGCACGTCCCCGAGCAACACGGCCCTTGCCCCCTCGATCGGCAGCGTGAGCGGATTGGCGGCGATCAGCGCATGCCACTGCGCCGGCAGTGCCGCGACCGAGTAAAACACCGGGGACAAAAACAGCAGCGCCGTCACGATGGGTGACATCATGTGCTGCAAGTCGCGCAGGTAGATACCAACCGCCGCGAGCGCCCACGCCAGTGCCAGCGCCCACAGCAGCAACGGAATGCAGTACACCGTGGCCAGCGGCAACGCCCACGGTCGGCCAATGCCACCGACCAGCGCCACCGCGGCAGCCACCCCCAGCGCCAGCAGCGCCTGCGTAAACGCTGCGCCCACGTGGACATACGCGAGCACCGGCAGGGGAAATTGGATTTTCTTGACATAGGCCGGCTGCTCCAGAACCAGTCGCGGTGCTCCCGTCAGCACCTCGCCCATGAAGCCAACGAACGTCAAGCCCACAAAAATACGCACCGCCACCTCCAGGTCACCCGCACCCGGGTTGCCCGGCCAGCGCATGGCCAGCAGGTGACGAAAAAAGAACGTGTATACCGCCAGCATACCCAAGGGCAGGACCACCGCCCACGCAACGCCCAGCACACTGCCACGGTAACGCTCCGCCAACCGGCGCCGCAGCAGACTCACCACCAGCCAACGATGACGGGTATCACTCAGACGCATCCACGGGCCCCACCCCAGGCGCCGTTCCGGCCGAACGCGCCCGAATCATGAAAAAACCCTATATGATACTTCGCCATGCACGAAAGCTCCTTTCGCCGTATGCAGGCGTTTCGCGACACCCACCTGGCAAACCGCCAGGCTGAACGCCTGCGTGTGATCGACATCGGAAGCCAGGACGTCAACGGCAGCTACCGGCCCTTGTTCGACCACAGCGCATGGGAGTACGTGGGCGCTGACATGGCAGCTGGGCGCAATGTCGACGTTGTGCTGCGCAACCCCTACGACTGGCGGGAGCTGCCCAGCCGCAGCGCCGACGTGGTGGTGTCGGGGCAGGCGTTCGAGCACATTGAGTACTTCTGGATCACCGCATTGGAGGTCGCACGCGTGCTGCGCCCCGGGGGTATCTGCTGCTTGATCGTACCCTCGGCCGGCCCTGAGCACCGCTACCCTGTGGATTGCTGGCGCTTCTACCCCGACGGCCTGCGCGCCATTGCACGGTTTGCCGGACTCGACGTGCTGCAAGCCGACACCGACTGGACCGGCACCGGCGGCGAAGGGGGGGACATGTGGCACGACTCCGTGCTGGTGGCATGCAAACCCGACACGTTTTCGTGGCGGCACGAAATGCGCCGCCAGTTGCTATCATGGGCCGTCAAGCGACTGGCCCCTGCCTAAAACGGCCGACGTCGACCGGACGTCAGCTCCCCACCACCTTCAGCGCTCGCAGCGCTTGATCGTCGATCTGCACCCGGTAGCGTTGAAACAGGTCTGTTTTGACGCGCTCCCGTTGTGTCTCGCGACAGTACTGCACCGCACGTGTTGGCACTTGGTGTTTGACAGCGTCCCACGGGAGCTTTTGCGCATCGCGCCAGTCTGCCACCCGCAGCAGGTAAACATAGTCGCCTTCCACCAGCGGCCCCACCAGCCCGCCTCGCCCCGCGCTTTGCAGGGCTGCCAGCACCGGCTCGCGATCCGCACCTTGCAACGGCATCCAACCCAAGTCGCCCTGCCGCAACGCGGGGGCCGCCTCCGCTGCGCGCTGGACCAGCGCCTCAAACCGCGCACCGGAGGTTGCCACCGCCCTCGCTTGTAACCCCAACCAGAGCTCGGCTGGAAACTTGTCCAGCTCCAAGGTCTTGGGCAGGATGATGCGCTCGACCCGCGCTTGCGCCGGCAGCGTGAAAGCTTGCGGGTGTTCGTCGAAATACTTTCTGGCTTGCACCTCATCAGCCGGCGCTTGGCACTCGCCAGCGATTTTTCGGTATACGGCGAGTGCATAAATGTCATCGAAGCGCGTATCCGTGCCCGGCGCTGTCTCGCTGGCGCGCGGCTCCTTGAGGCGCTCACCTTCCAATACCAAGGTTCGCGTCATCGCGATTTCATCGACCAGCGCCCGCACACCGTGCGGGGTGGTCAACAGGGGGCGCATATCGATACGGCGTTGGGCATAGGCACGCACATCCGAGGCGCGGATGAGGTCTTGTTCGCCAAGGCGAACCAGCACGGGATCCTCATTCACGGCACGATCCGCGCCACCGTTCGGTGGCACGGGCACCTGGGCCCACACAGGCGTCGTCCCGGCAGCCGCAAACAACAGCACACACAACGTTTTTCGCCAATGAATTGCTCTCATGTCTGACCACTTGTATGTTGAAACCCGACCAGATGCCGACGCAAGGCGCCGATGGGGTTCACGCGCTCAGGGAAGCGAGGGCCCAAAGAGCACATCCGATGCAGGTCCTGTCGAATTCATGGACATCAGGTCGAGATGTCCATCTCGATCCACGTCGATCCACTGCAGTTCCGTCGGCAGCCCGGAAACGGGAACGCTGCGTTGCGCCAACACCTGGCCCGCTGCGTCGTAGCGGACGATGAGCACGCGGTTGTTCTCGCCCCATGCGACGGTGTCGTCATCGTAAGGGGCCACCCCAACGGCGCCAAAAGCGGTGAACGGCAACATCTGCCAAACATCCGTGGTGACGTCGTAGCGTGCCACCTTGCCGCCAGTTTCCAGCGCCACGTACCAATACCGCCCGGACGGTGTCACCCCAACCCGTCGTGCAACGTGGTCAAACCGGTGCACCGCCTGGGGCTGTGTGGCAACCGCCGTGTCCAACGCATCTGGCAAGGGCAGGTAGAGCACCTGGTTGTCGTCCAGGCAGCTGGTCACCAGCCCGGGGCCCTGACCGCGCGGCCCCCGTGGCACAGCGGTTACGTGCCAGGGCGTCGCGCACCAGGTTTGCGGTACGACGCGGGTCGCCCCATTCGGTCGCCAATGCACCCACGCCACCTGCCGCCCACGGTACGGGGTCGCGAGCAGCAGCCAACCGCCATCGCGGGCAGGTAAAACCATCACGTCCCGCGGCTCGAAACCCACATCGATCTGCGCCTTGGGCTGCAGTTGGCCATCAGCCGTTACGGCAAAGATATCCAAGCTCCGCGACTTCTCCACGGCCGCAACCACATGCCGGTCATCGATCCATTTCGCGCTGTCCGGGTGGTAAGCCACCGCGTGCCGGCTGAGCAAATGCTGGCGACGCCCATCCAGCGCGTACAGCACCACCGCGCTGACGTCGTGCTCGACCGCTACCCAGCGGCACCCCGCCACTTCCGTGCAACGGGCCTGTCCACCCCAAACCTCGGGTGAGGGCAGCCGCATCGAAGCAGCGACCGCTACGCCTGTTGCCTCGACCGCGGCGCCCTCGGGCGATTCGTGCCGGGTCGGCCCCGCGCATGCTGCCATCAGCGCCACGACGGCAGGGAAAAGCACATTTGACACCGCGCGCAGCAGCCTGCTGGAACCCTTACGCGCACACCATTTCACCATAGGTCGTTTCTGCTCATCGATAAAAAAAGGCGCCATGGTTGGCGCCTTTTAACTCAATCAAAATATTCTTCTGAATCCGAGCTGAATCACTTGTGCGGGTTCAGAATCGTCTGCACAGCGCCAAACGCAGGAGCGCTGATCACACTGTAGCTGAACACCGAACCGCTCAGAGCCGGAGCAGCGTTACCCGTATTCCAAACAATGAAACCATCCTTGAAATCAGCCGGGCGGCCGGCGATGGTTTCCGGATCGAACCAGTCAAGCTCAGCGAACTTCAGGTCGAAGTTGACCGACTTACGGTTTTGCTTGTCGTCGTAGATGTTGACGGTATGGGTGCCTTCTTGGTTACCCGTCGACCACACCACGATGCGGGTGTCGTCACCGCCCGCAGCGCCGTCGATGTAATAACGCATGTACAGGGTGTTGCCGACAAGAGCAGCACCACCGGCAGAAGCCAAGCTGTTGGCATCCAGCGTGGTCAGGTCAGCACCCTGGGTAATACCCAAAGGACCATCAACCACCGGAACGTAAACAACATCTTTGGCGCTCAGGTTGTACTCAAACGCATGGCCAGCCAAGGTTTGCGAATCAACGGGACGGATGTTGGTAGAAGCTGCGCAAGTGGCGCCTTTGCCCGCCGCAAACACCAAGTAACCACGCTTGTTTTCCAAGCCAACCCCGGAGGCGTTTCGCCACACGAACGGGTGGTAGTCGTTAGCTGTCACCGCGAAGCAGCCATCGGTGATGTGCTTGGAGTCTTGGTCGAAGAACGTCCAGAACACGCTCGTCGCTTCCGTGGAAATGATACCGACAGCTGTCGAGACGTTGCCCCCGTCATGGATGACGTTGGGCACCACGAAGCCGTTGGAGAAGGTGCCCATCGTGTAGGCGTGCGCCACACCGGCGGTCAAGGCGGCAGCGGCGGCTGCAGCAATGGCGAGTTTCTTCATGTTTACAAGTCCTTTGGTTGATGACAAGGAAGCTTTGCAACCCTTGCGGGATTCCTAACCCAACCGTCGGTTCCGACTGGGCTGTGGCAATGATACAGGGAAAACGGCGGCGTGCTCAACTGTCTGCGCTCAGGACAAGCCCGAAGACCCTCACCGTTGCGAACAAACAACACGGACGAACCGCACCGACGACTCAGCGCTTGTCCTCGAAGATCGCGTTGCGGCCCAGCACGTGGTACCAGCGGCCGTCGATGCGCCGCCAACGGTCTGGCACCAGCGCCACCTGGTTGCGCAGGCGCACTTGCGGGAGGCTGAAGCGGATCTCCACGTCCACCACGGCAGCGTCCCCTTCCAGGCTGCGCACCCCCTTGACCTGCACCGCGTCGTACTGTATGCCGCCGCGTTTGAGATAGGCCTGAAGCGTCCAGCGCGGATCGAGCGAGACGTCCTCGTACGGCCAAGCGGTGACAAGGTCGTTGGCCTGCGTGGCCGCCCAGTAGGCGCGCGCCCGGGTTAGCAGGGCGTCGCGTTCATCCACGGGGCCGCCCGGTGCAGCGCAGCCGCCGAGCGCGGCTGTGACAATCGGGGCGGCCACATACACCAACACACGACGGCGCGCAAGGGTGCCCGATTCGGCAGGGGCCTTGGTCTGGTAGGGGATGGGGTTGGGTGTCTTCATGGCCTAGCGGTAGAGTCCTGGGGTGGTGGTCGGTTCCCGCGCGTCGTTGTCAATCCCGTTGCGCTGGCAGCGCTGCGGGACTGCCCACGGGCGCCTGCAGGGACAGCGTGCGCATACGCTCACGCAGTTCGGTGCTGGCCGCGCGCAGCGCATCGTCGTCCTCCAGCGCGCGCGGGGTCAGCAGCACGAGCAGTTCGGTTCGGTCACGCTGCTTGGTTTGGGTGCCAAACAACGCGCCCAGCACGGGGATCTGGGACAGCCCCGGCAAGCCGGAGCTGCCGTTGGTCTCGTTGTCACGGATCAGCCCGCCGAGCACGACGGTTTCGCCCGAGCGCACAGCCACGCGGCTTTGGATTTGGCGCGTGAGGAAGTTGCGTTGCCCGGTGGCGGCGTCGATTTCGCCCACGTCGGTGACTTGCTGGACGATGTCCATGGTGACGGTACCGCCGGCGTTGACGGATGGTGTGACCGAGAGCATGACCCCCGTGTCCTTGTAGGAGATCGACTCCGTGACCAGGTTGCTGGTGGCCACGGTGGTGGCGGTTTTGATGGGCTGCTGCCGGCCTATCTGGATGGTGGCGTTGTGGTTGTCCTGCACCAGAACGGAGGGGTTGGACAGCACGCGCAGCAACGAGTTGTCGGCCAGGGCGTTGAGCGCGGCGCGGATGACGCCGGCGCGGTTGAGGATGGTGTACGAAAAACCCGGCTGGCGCGGGCCGATGGCGCCGCTTTGGCGCAGGTTAAGCAGGGCCTGCCCCTCACGCCCGCCACTGAGGCTGTTTTGCAAAAACCACTCGACGCCGTATTGCAGGCTGCCGGTGAGCGTGACTTCGACAATGCTGGCCTCGATGAGCACCTGCGCCGGGGCTTTGTCGAGTTCGCGCAGCGCCTGCTCGATGCGCCGGTATTCGGGTCGCGGCGCGCGGATGAGCAAGGCGTTGCGCTTTTCGTCCGCGACGACGCGGATGTTGCCCTCGAGGCGCGTGGCACTGGTCAGCGCGGCCTGGCCATTGCCCGCCCCTGCTGCCCCCATGGGCGCTATGGGCGCCAGTGCCGGCGTGGTGGTCGCCCCAGCGGTGCGGGCATTGGCGGCGGTGGCCGATGCCGGGTTGGCGGCGCTGGGACCGCTGGCGCGGGTGAGTTGCGTGGGGGCATTGCCCGCCGCCACACCCGTCGTGCGCGCCCCATCCGCACCAAAGAGACCGTTGAGCATTTCCGCCAAATCGACCGCCGAGCCATGTTGCACGGGATAGACGAACAAGGCGGACTCGTGGGCATCGGTGGGCCGGTCGAGCCGGCGAATCCACGTCTCCACTTGCGTCAGGATGTGCTGGCGTGGCGTGACCACGACCAGGGCGTTGAGCCTTTCGATAGGCAGCACGCGCAACAACCCCGCCAGGGGGTTGACCGAGGCGGATGCTGCGCCCACCGTTGCCGTCGCAGCCCCTTGGGGCCCGCCCGTGGCCTGGGCAGGAATGGAGCTGGCAGTGCTGGCGGCTTGCCCGACGATCTCGCCCGCGCGGTCCGTGCCCAGCAGCATTTGCATGGCGTCGCGCACGTCGTTGACGTTGGCGTACTCCAACACGAAAACCCCCACCGACATGCCCGCCAGAAAGTCGACGTCAAAGGCGTCGACCAAGTCGAGCCAGCCCGTGAGCTGTGCTTTGCTGCCTTGCAGAACGAGCACGTTGCGCAAGGTATCGACGTGGACAAGTGCCTCGCGCGGCGCCACAGGGGCCAGGATTTTGGCCATTTCGGCCGCGCCGATGTGGTTGAGGGGCGCAATGACGATACCGGCACCGGGCAACTCGCGCACCCGCGCTGCCCCCACCACCGGGCGTGCGCCCGGCGTGGTGCTGCGCTTGGTGACGTGATAGACACCGGCAGGGTCACGCACGATGGCCAGGTCGTGGGGCAGCAGGGCGGCGTCCAGCACGTCCAGCACTTGCGGGCGGGGAATCGGCTGGTGGGTGCGCAGACTGATGGGGATGTCGGCACCCGCGTCCACGGTGTAGTTGAGCTGCAGCAAGTCGCCCAACAACGCCTGCGCCAGTTGGCCGATGGGCGCCCCCTCAAAATTCAACGACACGCGGTCGCCGCGCGCCAGCACCGCGTCGGTGCGGGGGGCCAAGTCGGCCTTGACCATTTGGTCGGTGCCCGGATACAGCTGTGTGCCCGAGGAGCGCTTGGAAACGGTCGTCGACCGGGATTCGGGCGCTTGTGGTGGCTGTTCGGATGGTGCACGCGCGCCCATGCTTGCGTCGGCAGACGGTGACACCATCTCCGCGGACGGGGCGGGGGCCGCCGTGGCGCTCACGAGGGCATGGTCGCGGGGCGCGCTGGCGCAGCCGGCCACGGCGAGGGCCAGAAAAAGGGGGCTCAGACGTGGTGTCATGGTGTCAGGACAAAACGAATAATGGGTCATGCGACGGAGGGACTGGCTCATCGTCCGCGCGCGGCTTCCAGCGGCCGGCTGGCACGCTGGCCTTCGTCGGTCACGAAGACCGCCTGGCGCCCGTCAAACGACTCCAGCCGCCAAGGGCGCGTCTGGTTGCCGTATTTGACCAAGCCGCCGCTGGGCGTGCGCAACAGGGCAACGCGCTGCTCGCCACTTTGCACGACGGCGATCAGACGGGACTGGTTGAGCTCTTCGAGCAGCCGGTCTTCTTGTGTGCGAGCGCGGGGCGGCCGGCGGGTTGACCACAGCAGCGGGCGCTCGATGGCCGCCGCGGTCGACGCCTGGACTGGCTCGGGCAGCGTGGGAACGGGAGGAACCTCCGGACGCAGCGGGGCAGGTGGCTTCCACCATGCATGGTCACGCTCCCACCACCGGGCTGCCGCCCCTGTGCACGCGGCTACGAGCGCGAGTACGACGAGCCAGAATCTCATGGTGCTGCCTCCGGCGCTACGGGGGCATCGATTTGCAGCGTCAAACGCACGGTTTGCGGCTCGGTAGGGGCGTCGCGCCCTTCGCGCATCACACCCATCGACTGCACCCACAACACCGGCCGCTGTTGTTGCAGGTTTTGCAAGAAGCGCACGGCGTTCGGCCACGGACCTGTGACGGTGGCGCTGATGCGCACCCGCTTGAGGGTGCCGCTGGCGTCGGGCTCGGCCGCCTGCAGCGCCACCGATGTGAGGCCGGCGCCATCGATCAGCGCGCGCAGGCGTTGCTGCACCTCGGTCGAGACGTTGGGGCTGGACGGGTGCAGCCACGGGCCGACCTGCTGCGTGGCTTGCTCCAGTTGGGCCTGGATGTCGCCCCCGGCCTCGACGAGGCCGGCCAAGCGCTCGATGCGGGGCTCCAAGATTTGCAAGCCCGTTTGGTAGCGCTGCAACAGCCACGTGGCTGCCCCGGCGACCGCGGCAGCGATCGCGAGCAGCAACACGGCGGGCACGGCCAAAGCGCGGCGGGTCCAGGGATTCATGAGGCGCCCCCCCCTTTCCAGCGCAGCTCGAAGGTGAAGCGCTCCTTGTTGCTGGCCGGGTCGCGCACGGCAGCGTTGGGGGCCTTGGCGTCGGCAAAGGCCCCGTACCCCGCCACACGGGACAGCAGATCGGTGGCGTTGGGGGTCAGGCCGCTGATGCGGATGTCGCGGCCGTTGATGTCGATGCGATCCAGCACGGTGTCGTCGGGCAGCGCGGCGGACAAGGCCTCGATAATGGATGCCGCGGGCACGCCTGCATCGTGGCCGGCACGGATGTCCTCGACGACGCGGGCCTGGGTGCGCAAGGCATCGAGTTGTTGGCGGATGGGCGCGGCCTGGGGGTCCAGGGTCTGCAGCTGCTGCATCGCGGCCACCACACCCTGACGCTGGAGGGCAGCCGGCATCAGGGCGAGCAAGGAGGCACTGGCCAACGCGGCCCCCAAAGCCGCCAGACCCGCCACATCCCACCACGCTTGCCTACGCCGCCACCTGCGCCCCGCGGCGTCGCGCACCAGCGAGGCAGAACCATCTTCGCGCATCAGGTAGGTCGGGGCCCCTTCTGCGATGGCGTGGCTGCGCTGCACATCAGCGACCACCGAGCGCGGAACGATGCCCCACACCGCCCGCCAGCCGTCGGCCGCGGGCTCTGCGCGCCAAGCGTAGAGCACGTGATCCAGCGGCAGCGGGGAGTGCCCATGCAAGGCCTCGGTCATGGCAGCGGGTACCGCGTGGCGGGGCATACGCGGCAGTGTGACCTGCCCCCACAGGCACCTTTGCGACACCACGACAGCGCGGGCGGTACGGGCGCGCGCCAGCGCGCTGGCCCGCCCACCCCGAATGGCCCAGTGACGCCCGTCGGCATCCACTGCGACCGTGCGCGTCGCGGGCCACCAGCCATGCGCCACCAGCCGGTCCCGCAGATCGCCCAGGCCCCAGATCATGGCATCGATAAGGGGAGAAATGCGGCTGGTCGCCGCTGTCTTGCGTGTCATGGGTGTTCGGTCGGTGGGGCGACGCCAAAGCGGGTGGTGGGTTCGATGAGCATGGTGGTCCAGGGTGTCAAGGTGTCAGGGCGCTCGCTGCGATCGATCCAAACCATCCTTTGCCATGGTCGCCCCTGGTGATCCACGAGGCGGGCCGTCAGGCGCACCGCGCGATCCGCCACGGCCGGGCGATATTCAAAAATGGGCGTCGCGGTGTACGCGGCGTACTCCGCCTCTCGACGATCGGCCGGCAACGCATGAAGCCGCTCGCCCAGCCCCGGTTTGCCGGTCATTTGGCTGATCAACGCTGGCGGCGCAGCGCCGAGGTCGATGCGTTGCCCGCCGTTGATACCCAAAAACGGTGCGATTTTCTCATACAGCTGGGGTGTCATGCCCATGACGGCCAGCAGCTCGGACGCGTCCTCGATGGCACCGTTGCGTGGCAGGGAGGGCCAACCGGCGCCCCGGTACTGCGCGGCCTCGGCCCCACCC
>NZ_VJOL01000039.1 GCF_007556705.1 Tepidimonas thermarum
ATGGGCAAAACGGCCTGCAAACCGGCCGAAATGCACGTCGCAATCGCTGCGCAGCCACGTCTGGGCGGCTCGTTTCTTCGAAAGCAGCGTCACTGGTGCGTTCGAAGGGTATTTTTTCAACGGCCTGCTAGGGCGGAGTTGTGAGGGTTGCGCCATGTTGACCATTTCCTCGATTGCCGTAGCGCCCGCGCCGCAGACGACGCCGACCGTTCGCGCCCAGCCCGTCAGCCCGGTGCGGCCCAGTCAAGCCGTCGCCCGCGACAACGCGGCGGGCAGCGTCGTGGCCCCGCAGGGCGAGGCGGCGCGCGTGCAGGGCCAGGCCGCGCCGCCGTTGTTGGCGCCGGTGACCCCCCCGGCAGAGGGGCAGCGCGCCGACGGCATGGGCAACGCGGCAGCCCCGGAGCGCTCGGGCCTGCCGGTGCCCGCCGAGCGCAACCGTCCCCAAGTGCCCAACGCGGCGCAGCGTCCGGCCGACGCGCCGGCCAGCGACGCCACGGCGCAGGCGGGGGGCGCGCAGCCGCAGTCCGCCCCGCAACGTGCGCAGGCCCGCACGGCCGACGGCGCGGCGCGTTCGCCCCAACCGGGCGCGGTGGCGCGGCAGGACGAGGGCTTTCCCCCGGTGAAAAACCCGGCGCTGGAGGCGTTGGACACCCAGATCAAGGAGCTGCTGCCCAACATGTGGAAGGCGAGCCGGGCTGCGGTGGACATGGTGATTGGGGAGGAAGCCCTGCAGGCGGCGCAGGAGCGCGCCAAGCGGCTGGAGGCGTTGCAGACCCAGCTGACCAGCCCCCCCTTGGCTGGTGTGCCGCCGGGCGAGCCGGAGCAGACCTACGGCCAGGCCCGCGAAGCCGGTCGTCGGCCCGCCAGCGGCGGCCAGATCGACCAACTGGCCTGACGGCGCGCTCAGATCCGGTGTCGGATGCCGGACGCCGCTACCCGCTCCATGATGGCGCGGGCAATCTGTTTGAGCGGCAGCACCACGTCCACGCCGCCGGCCTGGATGGCCATTTTCGGCATGCCAAACACCACGCACGAGGCTTCGTCCTGGGCGATGGTGTAAGCACCCGCGTCGTGCATTTCCTTCATCGCAGTGGCGCCGTCGGCGCCCATGCCGGTGAGCATGACGCCAATCGCATTGGGCCCCAGCACCCGGGCGCAGGAGCGAAACAACACCTCCACCGACGGTTTGTGGCGGTTGACCGGTGGGGAATCGTCCACCACCGCGACGTAGTTGGAGCCGCTGCGCGCGACCGAAAACTGCTTGCCCCCGGGGGCGATGTAAGCATGGCCAGGCAGGATGCGCTCGCCGTCGCGCGCCTCGGCCACGCGGATGCGGCACAGGCTGTCGAGCCGTGCCGCAAAGCTGGCGGTAAAACCGGGCGGCATGTGCTGGGTGATCACCACCGCCGGCGCATCGGACGGCAGCTCCATCAGGATTTCCTTGATCGCCTCGGTGCCCCCGGTGGACGCGCCGATGCAAATGACCTTTTCGGTCGACAGCCCGATGCGCGGTGCAGCGGGTGCCGCAGCGCCGGTCGCGGCGCCCGCCACGGTGGGGCTGGTCGCACCGCCCGACGGTGCCGAGCCGCCATGCAGGGCGGAAGCGGCAGGCACGGGTGTGACCGGGGCGGGGGGGGCCACATGGCGCCGCACGTGGGCACGCGCGGCGATGCGGATTTTTTCGACGATATCGTCGGCCAACTGCTGCAGACCACTGGCCACCCCGATGCGCGGCTTGGCCACGAAATCCACGGCCCCGAGTTCGAGCGCCCGCAGGGTCGTCTCCGCCCCTTGCTCGGTGAGCGTGGAGACCATGACCACCGGGGTGGGGCGCAGGCGCATCAGGCGCGCCAAAAACTCCAGCCCGTCCATCTTGGGCATTTCGACGTCGAGGGTGATGACGTCCGGGTTGCGCTCGCGGATGATTTCGCGTGCGGCCAGCGGGTCGCTGGCGGTGCCGACACAGACCATGTCGGGTTGTTTGTTGATGATTTCGGTCAGCAGACTGCGCACCAGCGCCGAGTCGTCGACCACCACCACCTTGATCTTCTGGCTCATGAATGCAACGAGGATCAGAACAGGTCCACCGTGCCGCCGGCGTTGGTTTGCGCCAGCCGCGACGCCACGCCTTGGCGTTCCTGGGTTTCGAGCGTTTCCGGGTGGGCATGCGCGAGCCGCTTGACCATCGCTTTGCCCGTGACCGGGAAGAACACCACCTTGCGCGGGTAAATGTCCATCACGTCTTTGGAGACCACCGGGATGCGCTCGGTGGCCAGGTAGTCGAGCACGAACTGGGTGTTGCGTTCCCCCACGTTCATGCTGGTCATGCCGGCAATCACGGCACCGCCGCCAAACACCTTGGCCTGCATGTACTCGCGCGTCGAGCCGCGTTTGATCAGTTCGTTGATCAACAGCTCCATCGCGTACGAGCCGTAGCGCCCAGACGTGTCGGCCCCGCCTTCGGGCAGCATGAAGTGGTTCATGCCCCCGATACGCAGGCGGGAATCCCAGATGCACGCGGCGATGCACGAGCCCAGCACGGTCATGATCAACACGTCCTCGTCGCTGACGAAGTACTCGCCGGGCAGCACCTTGACCGCCGCGTATTTGAAGTGCTGATCGTAAAAAAAGAACGACGCCTCCCCCGGTTTGCGCGGGCGTGCTTTGAGCTGTTGCACGTGGGCGGGGGTGCGCACCATGGGGGTCATACTTTTTCGTAAATGGTTTTGCCGCGCAGGCGAAACAGGTCGCGCGCGTCGCTGAAGTTTTCGGCATGCCCGACAAAGAGCGTGCCGTGCGGTCGCAACAGGCGGTGCAGGCGGGCGAGCACCTGCCGCTGCGTGGCGTGGTCGAAATAAATCATGACGTTGCGGCAAAAGATGACGTCGAACTCCTCGTTGAGCGACCAGCGTTCATCGACGAGGTTGAGGGTGAAGAACTGCAGGTGTTTTTGCAGCTCGGGCTTGACGCGCGCCAGCCCCTCGTTGGCGCCTTTGCCGCGCAGAAAATAGTGCCGCAGTTGCTGCGGCGAGACCGCGCGCAACTGCTCCAGCTTGTACACACCGCGCGCAGCGGTCTGCAGCACGCGCGTGTCGATGTCGCTGGCCCAAATGCGAAAGTTGCCCTGCAGGCCCAGGGCGTCGGCCATGGTGATGGCGATCGAGTAGGGCTCCTCGCCGGTGGAGGCAGCGCTGCACCAGATTTTCCACGCCCGCCCGGGCCCGCCCTCGCGCACCATGCGGGCCAGCTCCACGAAGTGGTGGTTCTCCCGGAAAAACGACGTCAGGTTGGTGGTCAGGGCGTTGACGAATTCCTGCCACTCCTGCGGGTCGCGGCTGGATTCGAGCCAGTCGAGGTAGGCTTTGAAGCTGTCGTGGCCGGTTTCGCGCAGGCGGCGCGAGACGCGGCTGTAGACCATCGCCTGCTTGCCTTCGTGCAGGTTGATGCCGGCGTGCTGGTAAATCAGACGCCGAATGCGGTCGAAGTCCGCCGCCGTCCACGCAAACTCGCGGGCTTGCAGGGTTGCAGCATCGTCGGACCTCATGGGCGTGGCCACCCCTTATTGGCGCACGCGCCGCACCAACGCCGAAATGTCCAGGATCAGCGACACGCTGCCGTCGCCCAGGATGGTGGCGCCCGAGACGTTGGGTACTTTTTTGTAGTTGGCCTCGAGGTTTTTGATCACCACCTGCTGCTGGCCCAGCAGTTCGTCGACCACCAGCGCCACCCGCGCGCCGTCAGACTCGACGACGACCATGATGCTGTTGGTGGAGGCGTCGCGGTTGCCGCGCGGCACCTGGAACAGCCGGTCGAGTTCGATGACCGGCATGTACTCCTCGCGCACCTTGACCAGCTGCGCGCTCTGGGCGACGGTGTTGATGTCGGTGGCCTGGACCTGAAACGACTCGACCACCGACGACAGCGGCAGGATGTAGACCTCGTCGGCCACGCGCACCGTCATGCCGTCCATGATGGCCAGGGTCAGCGGCAGCCGCACCTTGACGCTCATGCCAAAGCCCTCGGCCGAATCGATCTCGACCGAGCCGCCCAGCGCGGCGATGTTCTTTTTGACCACGTCCATGCCGACGCCGCGTCCCGAGACGTCGGTGACCACCTCCGCCGTGGAAAAGCCCGGTGCAAAAATGAGCTGCCAGACGTCCTGGTCGCTCATGTCGTCGGAGCAGGGGATGCCCTTTTCGCGTGCCTTGGCCAGCAGCTTGGCGCGCGAGAGCCCACGGCCGTCGTCGCGCACCTCGATGAGGATGGAGCCGCCCTGGTGCGCCGCCGACAGGGTGATCGTGCCCACCTCGGGCTTGCCCTTGGCAATGCGCTCGGCCGGCAATTCGATGCCGTGGTCGCAGCTGTTGCGCACCAGGTGCGTCAGCGGGTCGGTGATCTTTTCGATCAGGCCTTTGTCGAGTTCGGTCGCCTCGCCGTGGGTGACGAGCTCGACCTTTTTACCCAGCTTGGTGGCCAGATCGCGCAGCATGCGCGGGAAGCGGCTGAAGACCACCGACATCGGGATCATGCGGATGGACATGACCGATTCCTGCAGATCACGCGTGTTGCGCTCGAGGTCGGCCAGTCCGCTGAGCAGCTGTTGGTGCAGCGTGGCGTCCAGATCGCGGCTGTATTGGGCCAACATGGCCTGGGTGATGACCAGCTCGCCCACCTGGTTGATGAGCTGGTCGATTTTGCTGACCGACACGCGCAGCGTGGTCGTTTCGAGCTGGGCGCTCGCGGCGTTGCGGGCCGCCTTGGCAGTCTCGCGCGCGCGGGCCTCGGCTGTGGTGGTGGTCGGCGCGCCGCCCGCCTGGGCAGCGTGGGTCAGGGCTTCCGCCTCGGCCTGCACGTGGGCGGCGTGTTGGCTGGGCGTCAGGGGGTTGCCGGGCGCACCGGGGAAGAGGCCGTAGCCCTGCACCAGATCCTGCGCCGGCGCGGGCGCGCCGCTGGCGTCCAGCGCCGTGGCCGCCACCGGGCTGCCGGGTGCGCCGGCAAAGAGGCCAAACCCTTCTTCGATGATGTCGCGGCTGTGCTCTGGCGTGCCGTTGTCCTGGGCCGCTGCGCCTGCGGCAGCAGGCGCCGCAGGCGCCGACGCCGCGGCGGCGGGCGTTGCCTCGGCGGTGCTCAGCGCCACCTGCTCGCGCGCCACATGGAACGCGAACAGGTCCAGCAACTCGTTGTCGGTGCTGGTGGTGTCGATTTCGTAAATCCGGACGTTGCCCTCGTCGCGCTCGGCGGTGATGGTGCCCAAGCCGGCAATGTCGCGAAACAGCTCTTTGATGGCGTCGGCTTGCTGCGGGTGGGCCAGGGGCCCGATGCGCGCGATCAGATGCCGCGGCGCACCCGGCGGGGCCGCCGCGGGCATGCCGCCGGGCCCGCTGGGGGCCGGCGGCGGAGGCGGAGGCGGGGGCGGGGGCGGCGCGACCGCCGGCGTCGGGGCCGCTTGGCCGCTGGCCAGCGCGCGGATGCGCGCCACCAAGCCCGAGGTCTCGGGCGCGTCACCGCCGAGGCCCTGGTGGCGTGCGAGCAAGCCCTTGAGGGCATCGCTGGATTCGAGCAGCACGTCCACCATGGGGGACGTGGGCGCCAGTTCATGGCGGCGCAGCTTGTCCAGCAGCGACTCCATCTGGTGCGTGAGCTCGGCCACGTCCTCGAAGCCGAAGGTTGCCGCGCCGCCTTTGATCGAGTGCGCGCAGCGGAAGATGGCGTTGAGGGTTTCGTCGTCGACCGTGTCGAGGTCCAGGTTGAGGAGCAGCTGCTCCATCTGCTCCAGGTTCTCCCCCGCTTCTTCGAAGAAGATCTGATAGAACTGGGTCAGGTCGAAGCCGTCGTTTGCGGTATCTGCCATGGCGGTGGTCTCGTCGGCTCGCAGGTCGCGCTGAGGTCAGCGGATCACTTTGCGGATGACCTCGATGAGGCGGTTCGGATCGAAGGGCTTGACCAGCCAGCCGGTGGCACCGGCGGCGCGCCCGGCCTGCTTCATCTGGTCGCTGGACTCGGTGGTCAGGATCAGGATGGGCGTGCTGGCGTAGTTGGGGTGTTCACGCAGTTTGCGCGTCAGGCCGATACCGTCGAGCCGCGGCATGTTCTGGTCGGTCAGCACCAGATCGAAATGCTGTTTTTGCGCTTTTTCGTACGCGTCGATGCCATCGACCGCCTCCACCACCTGAAAGCCGGCGCCCACCAGGGTGAACGACACCATCTTGCGCATGGATGCGGAGTCATCTACGGCCAGGATCGAGTGCATGGGCGAACCTTGTCAGAAATCAGAAGAGTTCGATGGAGCCGGCGTCCATCTCGCTTTGCGTGACGGGGTTGGGGTTTGGGGGCAGATGGGTCACGACAACACCCGCTTCGTCTTCCTCCGGCTCCATCACTTCCTCGGCGAGCGTGTAGGCACAACCGCGCAACACCTTGCCCGTGTGCACGAGGAGTTGGGTGGCCATGTCGTGGAATTGCAGCTCCAGCACCGCTTGGTGCAGGGTCTGGCGCAGCTCGTCGAGGGCGGCGGCGTCGCCGTTGGCCAGCTGGTTGACGGCGTCGATGGCGCGGTTGAAGCGGTCGAGCAAGTTGCCGGTGGCGTGATCGAGCAGGCCCTCGAGCCGCTTGAGGTCGTTCATGGCCACCAGCAGCGAATCCTGCAGATCCGCCACGGTGGCCAGCCGCACCTCGACGGTCGGCTCATCACGCACCGCGTCGGGCGCGGGACGTGGTTCGACCACGGTGACCTCCTCCCGCGGCCAGCGGCGGCGCTGCGGGTTGGGTTCGGGAGCGGCGGGTTCTGCCATGGTCGATCGCGTTGGGTGCGCCTGTGCGGACGCGTTGGCGTAAATATAACGGCTCCGTGCGCGTTGGCCGCTCGGGTTTGTCCCGCATGGGCACGAATCGCGGCATTTGGTGGCGTGTGCCACGGCAGACCGCGCCACCGACGGCGCAACCGGCCCTGTCCGCGGTGGCTTTCGATCACAATCCGGGGTTGGCTCAACCCCCCGGCTGTTTGCGTGAACACCCTGCGCCTGCTGCATTTGGAGGACAACCCGGTCGATCACGGCCTGCTCGTGCGCGCGCTGCGCCGCGGGGAGGTCGAGGCCGAGGTTGTGCTCGTCGATACGCTGGAGGCGTTTGAAGCGGCGCTCTCACCCGGGCAGCCCCCGTTCGATGCGGTGCTGGCGGACTACCACCTGGGCGGTTTTTCGGGGCTGCAGGCGTGGGAGTGGCTGCGCGCGTCGGGGCTGGAGTTGCCCTTCATTCTGGTGTCGGGGGCGATTGGCGAGGCGACCGTGGCCGACGCCATGGTGCGGGGTGTCAGCGACTACGTGGACAAGTCGCAGCTGTCGCGCCTGCCGCGCGTGTTGCAGCGCGCGCTCGAGCTGGCGGCCACGCGCCGCGCCCAGGCCGACGCCGCGCGCGAGCTGGCCGCCTCGCGCCAGCGTTTGCTGGAGCTGACCGAGCACTTGCAAACCAGCATCGATCGCGAGCGCGCCGACATCGCGCGCGAGATCCACGACGACATCGGCGGGGCGCTGGCGGCGGTCAAGCTGGATTTGGCCTGGCTGGCGCGCCGTCTGACCGATGAGGAGGCGCTGCGCCACGTCCAGTCCGCGCTGGGCATGGCCGAGCAGGCCCTGGGCGCGAGCCAGCGCATCATGCGCAACCTGCGCCCGGCCGTGCTCGATCAAGGCCTGATGGCCGCGCTGCAGTGGCTCACGCGCACCTTCGCCGAGCGCACCGGGCTGGAGGTCGTGTTGCGCGGACGCCTGCAAGCCACGCTGGCCCCCCGGCTCGAGATGGTGGCCTACCGCACCGTGCAGGAGGCGCTGACCAACGTGCTCAAGCACGCGGGGGCGCGGCGCGTGACCATCGATGTCAGCGATTTGGAGGGGCACCTGACCGTCGAGATCGCCGACGATGGCCGCGGCGCCAGCGCCCAGGAGCTGGGCAAAGAGCGCTCGTTTGGCCTGCTGGGCTTGCGCGAGCGGGCGCAGTCCGTTGGGGGCTGGCTGGACGTGGTCACCGCGCCGGGGCAGGGCATGACGTTGATTTTGTCGGTGCCGCTGACCGCATCGGCGGTGCTGCACGAAGCCGAGGAGGATGACCGATGATCCGTGTGGTGCTGTGTGACGACCACGCCGTGGTGCGGCGCGGGGTGCGCGACACGCTGATGGAAGCCACCGACATCCAGGTGGTGGCCGAGGCGGACAGCTATCCGGCGCTGCGCGAGGCGCTGCGGCGTGAAAAGCCCGACGTCCTGCTGTTGGACGTGGACCTGCCGGGCCGCAGCGGCCTGGAAATCCTGGCCGTGTTGCAGGAGGAGCACAACCCCGTGCGCACGGTCATGGTCAGCATGTACCCGGAGGACCAATACGCCATCCGCTGCCTCAAGGCCGGGGCCATGGGCTATCTGAACAAAGGCGGCGATCCGCAGGCGCTCATTGCCGCGGTGCGCACGGTTGCGCAGGGGCGCAAATACATCACGCCCGACATCGCCGAGCTGTTGGCCAACCACCTGCAGGCCCCCGAAGGCGGTGAGCTGCACGACACCCTGTCGGAGCGCGAGCTGCAGACCCTCAAGCTGATCGCCTCGGGCAAAAAGCTCTCCCAGATCGCCGAAGCCCTGATGATCAGCCCCAAGACCGTCAGCGTCTACCGCGCCCGCGTGCTGGAAAAGCTGGGCCTGACCAACAACGCCGAGCTCACCGTCTACGCCATACGCAACAAACTGGTCTGAAGCGCGCGTGTTCAGACACCGTACAGGTCGGCCAGCACCTGCATGAGCCGGCGCATCGGCTCGGCCAGCAGCGGCAACGACGCCGCGATGCCCACCAGGCCCACCGACAGCGTCAGCGGAAACCCGATGGCAAAGACGTTCATCTGCGGCGCGATGCGCGAGATGATGCCCAACACGACGTTGACGAACAACAGCACCGCAACGAGCGGCAGGGCAATCCACAGGCCGTGGGCAAAGACGACCGCGCCCAGCTCGAACAGGCGCATCTGGCGCAGGGCGGCCCAGGTGTCGTCGCCGACCGGGAAGGTGGCAAAACTCGCAGCCACCGCCTGGATGAGCAGCAGGTGCCCGTTGAAGACCAGAAACAGCAGCATCGTCGTGTTGCCGTAAAACCGCCCCACGGTGCTGGCCTGCGACCCCGTGCTGGGGTCGAAGAACCCCGCGAAGTTCAGGCCCATCTGCAGGCCCACGATTTCGCCGGCCATCTCGATGGCGGCAAACACGATGCGCGCGGCCAACCCGATGGACAGGCCAATGGCGAGCTGTTGCACGAGGGTGCCCAGCGCCTGGGGGCTGTTGAGCGAGACGGTGATGGGCGCCGGCAGCGCCGGCTGCACGCACACCGCCAGCACAAACGCCAGCCCGATGCGGGTGCGCATCGGCACCGAGCGCGCCGAAAACAGCGGCGCTGCGGCAAACACGCCCAGGATGCGCAGAAACGGCCAGAAGATGGGCGCGAGCCAGCCCATCAGCTGCGCTTCGGTGAAGGTCAAAAACACGCCGTCCATGGGCGCTGCCGTCACACCGCGTACTCGGGGATGGCGAGCAGGATGCGGCGAATGAATTCGACGAGCGTGGTGAGCATCCACGGCCCCACGAGCACCAGCACCGCCACGGCCGCCACCAGCTTGGGCACGAAGGACAGGGTGGCCTCGTTGATCTGGGTGAGCGCCTGAAACAGGCTGATCACCAGCCCCACCACGAGCACCGTGCCCAGCACCGGCGCGGCAACCGCCAGCAGCGTGAACATGGCCTGCTGCGCGAGGGTGAGGACGGCTTGGGCTTGCATGGGGTGTGGTCTATGGGGTGGCAAAGCTGGCCGCCAGCGAACCGACCAGCAGGTTCCAGCCGTCGGCCAGCACGAACAGCATCAGCTTGAAAGGCAGCGCCACGAGCACCGGCGACAGCATCATCATCCCCAGCGACATCAGCACGCTGGCCACGATCATGTCGATGACCAGAAACGGGATGAACACCATGAAGCCGATCTGAAACGCGGTCTTGAGCTCGCTGATGACGAAAGCCGGCACCAACACCCGCAGCGGCGCCTCGTCCACGGTCGTCGACGGCGGCAACTTGGCCAGATTGACGAACAGTTGAAAATCGGCCTGCCGCGTTTGGCCTTTCATGAAGCTGCGCATCGGCGCTTCGGCCGCGGCGATGGCTTGCTCGAAGCTGGCCTGTCCGCTGCTGTAGGGGCGATAGGCGTTTTCGTACACCTGGTCGAACGTCGGGCCCATGACGAAGAAGGTCAAGAACAGCGACAACCCGATGATGACCTGGTTGGGGGGCGAGGCCTGGGTGCCCAACGCCTGCCGCAGCAGCGACAGCACGATGACGATGCGGGTAAACGCGGTCATCATCAGCAGCACGGCGGGCAGGAACGACAGCGCCGTGAAAAACAGCAGGGTCTGGATCGGCACCGAGTAGCTGGTGCCGCCAGGGCCCTGGCCGATGACCAGCGGCAGCTGGCCGGGGGGCGTGGTTTGCGCCCACAGGGCGCCGCCGCCCAGGGCGAGCGTGAGCAGCAGGGCCTGGCGCAGCCACCACAGGCGTGCGGTCATGGCGTGGGCTCCTGCCGTTGCGCGGCCGCCACGGCGCGTGCCACGTCCGCATAGCGCGGGGTGGCCGCGGGCGCGCCCGCCGGGCCGGGGCGGGCGCCAGGGGGCGGCTCCGTGGACTGTGCCGCGGGGGTGGGCGTGGCGGTGATGGGGCGCACATGCAGCGTGCGCACGTGCTGGGGTGTCACGCCCAGCGTCAGTTGCACCGCGCCGCCCGGGCCGTCCAGCTCCACCACCACCACGCGCTGCTGCGGGCCGACCATCAGCTGCGCGACGACGCGCAGCGCCGCGGCGTCACCGCCGCTGGCGTGGGTGCGTCGCCGCAGCCACTGCGCACCCCAAGCCAGCAGGCCCAGCAGCGCCAACAGGCCAAGCGCGGGCAGCAGGGAGGCCCAATTGCCCGTCATGGCCGCCTCAATGCTTGCTCAGGCGCCGCAGGCGCTCGGACGGCGTGACGATATCGGTCAGGCGGATGCCGAATTTTTCGTTGACCACCACGACTTCGCCCTGGGCGATCAGGTAGCCGTTGACCAGCACGTCCATCGGCTCGCCCGCCAGGGCATCGAGCTCGACGATCGATCCCTGCGCGAGCTGCAGGATGTACTTGATCGGCACCTTGGTACGGCCGAGCTCCACCGACAGGGTGACCGGGATGTCCAGCACCATGCTGATGTCGTTGTTGCCGGTGGGGGCGGGGGCCGCACCATCGAAATGCGGCGCGCCGGCAAACATGTCACCACCGCCGCCGCCGGCAGCCGCCGTTTGCTCCTGCAGCGCCTGCGCCCATTCGTCGGCCAGGGCCTGTTCATCCACCGGCGCGGCCGGGGTGTCGTTGCCGCCGGGGGCGTCGTTTTCATGGGTCATAGCTCGTCGCTCCGTGTCCGTGCCAGCTCTTGTCGCTGCTGCGGATGGTGCGCACCACCTTCAGCGCGTACTTGCCATTGTGGGTGCCGTATTCGCACTCCAGCACCGGCACGCCGTCCACCTTGGCCTGGATGATGCGCTGGCGTTCCAGTTCGATGAAGTCGCCCGGCTTCATGGCCAGCAGCTGCTCGATGGTGGCCTCGGCCGTGGCCAATTCGGCCACCAGTTCCACCTCGGCGGCCTGGATTTCCTGGCTCAGCAATTTGACCCAGCGCCGGTCCACCTCCATCGAGTCGCCCTGGGTGTTGGAGTACAGCAGGTCGCGAATCGGCTCCAGCGTGGAGTAGGGGATGCAAACGTACAAAGACCCGGTGATGTCACCAATTTCCAGCGTGAAGCTGGTGCTGACGACGATTTCGCTGGGCGTGGCAATGTTGGCAAACTGCGGCTGCATCTCCGAGCGCTGGTAGCTCAGCTCCAGCGGGTACACACCTTTCCAGGCCTTTTTGTATTCTTCCGACACCACCTCCACCAGCCGGTTGATGACGCGCTGTTCGGTGGGCGAAAAGTCGCGCCCTTCGATGCGGGTGTGGAACTTGCCCGTGCCGCCAAACAGGCTGTCGATCACGCCAAACAGCAGGGTGGGCTCACACACCACCAAGCCGCTGCCGCGCAGCGGGCGCACCGCCATGATGTTGAAGTTGGTCGGCACCACCAGATCGCGCAGGAACATGCTGTACTTTTGCACCTGCACCGGACCGACCGAAATCTCCGGGCTGCGGCGGATGAAGTTGAACAGCCCCACGCGCAGGTTGCGCGCGAAGCGCTCGTTGATCACCTCCATCGTGGGCATGCGCCCACGCACGATGCGCTCTTGGCTGGAGAGGTTGTAGCTGCGGATGCCGCCGGTCTGGACCTCTTCCTTGGCCAGTTTTTGACTTTCGCCGGTGACGCCCTCGAGCAAGGCGTCGATCTCGTCCTGGGAGAGAAACGCGTCGCTCATGGTGCTGTTCCGTTGGGGTGGGTCGGTACGGTCGGCCGTGCCGTCACTGCACGATGATGCTGGAAAACAGCACCGCTTCCACGGGGCTGTAGCCCTTGTAGGGTTCCATGCCCGTGGTCGTCTGCACGAGCTCGAGGATGTCGGCCGCCAGCTTTTCCTTGCCCTCGGCGCTGAGCAATTCGTCGGCGGTGCGGCGCGAAATCTGCATCAGGATGCCGTTGCGGATGGCGGGCATGTATTTTTTGACCTCCTCGGCGGTCTTGGCATCCTCCACTTGCAGGGTGATGCCGACCTGCGCATAGCGCGTGCTGCCGGGGTCGGCCAGGTTGACGACCACCGCATCCAGCGGCATGAAGGTGGGGGCGACAGCGGCGTCTTTCTTCTTGGGCTTGGCTTTTTCGGCCTTGGCGGGCGGTGCATCGCCTTCGGCGCCGTCCTCATCGTGCGCCGAGCCTTTGAGCATGAAGAAAGCCGCCCCGCCCGCGGCAAGCAGCAGCACCACCGCCACGATGATGATGAGCAACAGCTTCTTGCTCTTGGGTTTTTCGCCGCCGGCGGCGGCTGCAGCGGGTTCGGCCATGGTGTCAGGGACGATCGGTGGAGGTGACGGAAACCGGCAGCAGGCCGCCGGCAGCGATGCGCCTTATTGTGGCACGGGTCATGGACACCGATACCCGCATTGTGCGGCTGCGGTGCGGCGCCGCCAAAGCGCGAATAACGCCGCATCCCGGCTGCAGTTTGCGTCCTTGTCGCTTACGCGTAGACGTCCAGTCCGGCGCGCTCGCTGCGCGGGCGGGTGAGGGTAGCCGCCGCGGGGTGAACCGAGGTGTCGGTTGCACCGACCAAGCCCACGCGGGTGGTGCGCACGCGTGCACCGTCCGGGTGGGCGGCGGGCTGGCGGTCCGACTGTCCGCCAACATCCACGCCGCCCAACGTCAGCCCGGCGCGCGCCAGCGCGTCGGCCAGCGCCGAGGGCGCTTGCGCCTGGATCATCTGGCGCAGCGCGCCGTCGTCCGTGCGGAAACTCAGTTGTGCCACGCCATCGGTGACGCTGACGTCGACGTTGAGCGGATCGTCCAGGCCGTCTTCCACCGAAAAGCTGGCGCGCTGGGTGCGCCCGGCCGCCCATAGGCTGACTTGGGCGCCGATGGACTCGAAGGCCTCGCCCAGCGCCTGGCCCAGGTGCAGGCCAAAATCCTGTCCGTCGGGCTGAGCGCTGGCGGGCGGGGTCGGGTCTGCCGCTTGCGCGCCCGGGGCCCCGCCACCCGTTGCCGCCGTCCCGTCGGCATGCCCCCGGTCCGAGCCGCTGCGCGCCGCCATCGGGTCGGCAGCGCTAGCCGCGGCCGTCGGTGGCAGCGTGGGCACAGCCGCCATCGGCTCGCCGGCCCCGCGATGCACACGCACGCCGTCGGCCGGATGGGGCAGCGCCGGCGTGGCCCGTGGGGCGTCGTCCGCGGACGCCGGTGCGCCCGCGGCGTGGGGCCGGCCCGGCGGGTTGGTTCGCGCTTTCGAGCGGGCGACGGTCGATACCCATGGCCCGAATGGCGCATCCCCGGCGGCCGACTTGTCCTGGCCCAGACCGGTTTGGCGTGCCAGATCGGCGATGGGGTGGGGGGATTCCCCAGCGGAGGGGAGCAAGCCAGGGGCGTCCACGCCAGGTGTCGTCTCCTTGGCGCCAGACAGGATGGGGTCCCCGTCGCCCTCCAAAGCGGTGCTGTTGCCTGCCGCGGGGCTGGAAAGCGGCATGCCCAGGGCCAAGCCCGCCGCCAGCACCGCGTCCTGGGACGTGTCCTCAGCGCCCATCATCTCTGGTGCCGCGTGATCACGGGCGAGCAAGGCATCTGCATCGCCGGCTCCCAAGGCGGTGGCATTGGCGGCTGCGTCGTCGCCGGCAACCCGCTGGCTGTCGGGTTCAAGGCCCAGCGTCTCGTCGTCGGCGCGCAGATCGGCCAGCAGCTGGGCAAAGCGGTCGCCCCCTTGCGTGTCGGCGGCCGGGGTGCCGCGGCTGGCCGCCGCGCGGGCAGCGCCGTGGTTGGCCGGGGTGTGGGAGATGGCTTCGGCTTTCATCGGGGCCTCCTGTCAGGCGTGGGGATGGTGGCGGCGGCGGTGCAGCGTGGCGGCCATTTCGTCGTTGGCTTTTTGCTCGACGCGCTGTTGGTGTTGCTGCCATTCGCGCTGCCAGCGCTGCTGCACGCGCTGCAGCGTGGCCAGGTGGCGTTCGGCTTCCAGCAGGTGGCCTTCCTGGCGCGCGATGCGATCGTCAAGTTGCTGCAGCACGTTGGATTGAAACGCGATGGCCTCCTCCAGCTTGAGCATGAACTGCCGGTGGGTGGCCAGCAGCGTGGGGGAGACGCCCACGGTGGCGCGCTGCTGCCAGCGCTGTTCGGCGTCCCGGGTGTAGGCGTGCAGCTGGTCCATCTGCCCTTGCGCGGCGCGTCGTTCCTGGCGCATGCGGGCCAGCGCGCGCGCGGCGTCGTCGCGCTGGCGCTCGGCCATGTCCAGCAGCACACCCAAATCGCGTGGGCGGTTCATGCGCGGCCTCCTGGTGCATCCCGGCCGGCCCCCGTGGCGGGCCGCAGCACGTCGGCAAGCTGGCGCACGCTGGCGTCCAAGGGCGCGCACTCACGCATGTCCTGCATGAGCAGCGCGACCATCGCCGGGTGCAGCTGGATGGCCAAATCGGTATCGGGGTCGCTGCCGGGGACGTAGGCACCGAGCTGGATCAGATCGCGGCTTTTCTGGTAGCGCGCGTAGAGCTGGCGGAAACGCCGCGCCAGCGCCCAGTGCTCCGGGCTGACCACGTTGTGCATGACGCGCGAGGCCGAGGCCTCGATGTCGATGGCGGGGTAGATGCCGGATTCGGCCAGCGTGCGCGACAGCACGATGTGGCCGTCCAAAATCGCACGGGCGGCGTCGGCCACGGGGTCCTGCTGGTCATCGCCTTCGGACAGCACGGTGTAGAACGCGGTGATCGAGCCGCCGCCCTCGGGCCCGTTGCCGGAGCGTTCGACCAGCTGCGGCAGCCGCGCAAAGGCGCTGGGCGGATAGCCCTTGGTGGCCGGGGGCTCGCCGATGGCCAGGGCGATTTCGCGCTGCGCCATCGCGTAGCGCGTCAGCGAATCCATCAGCAGCAGCACATGCCGCCCCTCGTCGCGGAAGCGCTCGGCCATCGCCGTGGCGTAGTGTGCCCCTTGCAGGCGCACCAGCGGGGGGGCATCGGCCGGGGCCGCCACCACCACGGCGCGGTCGCGGTCGCGCGGCCCCAGGATGTCTTCGATGAATTCCTTGACCTCGCGCCCGCGCTCGCCAATCAGCCCCACGACGATTACGTCGGCCTGGGTGTAGCGCGCCATCATGCCCAGCAGCACGCTCTTGCCCACGCCAGAGCCGGCAAACAGCCCGAGGCGCTGTCCGCGGCCCACCGTCAGCAAGGCGTTGATGGCGCGCACGCCGGTGTCCAGCGGCTGGCGCACCGGGGCGCGGTCCATGGCGTTGATGGGGGGGCGCTCCAGCGGCTGCACCTGCACGCTGCGCAGCGGCCCGCCGTGGTCGAGCGGGTGGCCATAGGCGTCCACGACGCGGCCCAGCAGGCCGTCGCCGAGCGGCAGGCGCAACACGCCGCGATCGTTGGGCACGATCGGGTGTGGCGCATCCCCCAGGCGCACGCGCGGCCGGTAGGGCGGCAGTGGCCGCACGCGCGCACCCGGTGCCAGACCGATGATCTCGCTGGCCGGCATCAGAAAGGCGCGCTCCCCAGAGAATCCGACGACCTCCGCCAGCACCCTGGCCGCATCGTCGGCGGGCGGCGCCAGCGGATCGGGGTTGGGGTCGATCACGCATTGCGACCCCACGGGCGTGCGGATGCCCTCGGCCTCCAGCACCAGGCCAGCCAGGCGCGTCAGCCGGCCGCTGGACTCCAACGGCGTGGGCTGGTTGGCGGCCTGCCGCGCCGCCGCCAGGAAGCGTTCCCAGGTCGGCAGGTCAGTCATGGGCGTGCTCCGGCTCGGCCCAGGGCAGCTCCAGCCCCAGATTGCCCACCGCGCGCGCCCAGCGCCGCTCGACGGTGCCGTCGACCAGGCCGTGGGCGGTCTCGAGCACGCAGCCGCCGGGCGTCAACCGCGCATCCGGCACCAGCGTCACGCGCTGTTGCGCCAGCGCATCGGCCATGGCGGGTGCCAGCCGCTCGGCGTCGTCCGGGTGCAGCCGCAGCACGGCGGGCCGCGCCGCGTCCGTGAGCAGCGACATGGCTTCCTCGACCACGGCCCGCACCGGCTCCAGCGGCTGGGCCAGCTCGCGCCGCACCACCTGGCGGGCAATGTCGCAGGCCAGCAGCAGCACCTGGTCGGCCAGCGTGCGCTGCACGGCGTCCAGTTGGTCTTGGGCCGCCGCCAGCACGGCGGCGACGCGCTGCGCGTGTTCCTGCGCCTGGGCCTCGGCCTGCTGGCGCATGGCCTCGGCCAGGGCTTCGCGCGCCTCCTGGGCGCCGGTCTGGCGGCCTTGCTCAAAGCCCTCGGCAAAGGCCTGGGCGCGCGCGGCTTCCAGCGCTTCGGCGTCGATGCTGGGGGCCTGCTGCTGCGCGCGTTGGGCCGCGGCGCGCGCGGCGTCGTCCACCGGTTCGAACGCCCAGGCCGAGACGGCCTGCACCTCCTCGCGCGGGATGAAGCGCTGGTACGGATGCGCACCGCGGTTAGACGAAGGCATCGTCGCCTCCTCCACCCAGCACGATCTGGCCCTCGTCGGCCAGGCGGCGCACGATCTTGAGGATTTCCTTTTGCTGCGCCTCGACCTCGGACAGCCGCACCGGGCCGCGCGATTCCAGGTCTTCCTTGAGGGCTTCGGCGGCGCGGCTGGACATGTTGGCGAGGATTTTGTCGCGCAGCTCTTGCGAGGCGCCTTTGAGCGCGACCACCAGCTGGTCCGACGACACCTCCTTGAGCACCATCTGCAACGACTTGTTGTCCAGTTTGAGCAGGTCCTCGAAGGTGAACATCTTGTCCATGATCTTTTGCGCCAGATCCGGATCCTGCTCGCGGATGGCGTCGATCACGCTGGCTTCCAAGCTCGTGCCCAGCAGGTTGATGATCTCGGCGGCGGTCTTGATGCCGCCCAGCGAGCTCTTGCGAATCTTGTCGCCGCCGGCGAGCACCTGGTACAGCGCCTCGTTAAGGTCCTTGAGCGCGGTGGGCTGGATGCCCTCCAGCGTGGCGATGCGCAGCATCACCTCGTTGCGCGTGCGCTCGGTGAAGTGCTTGAGGATGTTGGCGGCGTGGTCCTGGTCCAGGTGCACCAGGATCGCGGCCAGGATTTGCGGGTGCTCGTTGCGCAGCAGCTCGGCCACCGAGATCGGGTCCATCCATTTCAGGCTTTCGATGCCGGAGACATCGCCACCCTGCAGGATGCGGTCGATCAGCAGCGCCGCCTTGTCGTCGCCCAACGCGCGCTTGAGCACCGAGCGCACGTAGTTGTCGGTGTCGGAGACCAGCAAGCTCTGCGACTGCGCCTCGCGCGTGAAGCGGTCGATGACCGATTCCACCTTTTCCTTGGGCACGGCGCGCATGCGAGCGATCGCCTCGCCCAGGCGCTGCACCTCCTTGGGCGAAAAATGCTTGAAGACCTCGGCCGCCTCCTCCTCGCCCAGCGACATGAGGAAAATCGCCGCGTCCTGCAATCCGTCGTCGGTATCAGCCATGTCCGCTCACACCCGTTGCGGGCCAGCTCAGGCGGTGGCCCCCTCGCCACTGATCCAGCCCTTGATGATATTGGCCACGGCGACCGGGTTTTCCTTCGCCAGCCGGCGCGCATCGGCCAGCCGCAGCTCTTCGGGGGTGGGCTCATTGTGCACCGGTTGCGGCAGGCCGGGGCGCTCCACCACGTCGCCCACCACGGCTTCCAGTTGTCCGCCTGGTGCCGGCAACGCACCGCCGCTGGCCGCGCCCGCTTCGGCCGGGGCCGGTTCGGGCCGCATCATCTTCAGGGCCGGGCGCACCATGCCCAGGAAGAGCAGCAGGCCCAGGGCGAGCAAGCCCAGTTGCGGCGCCAGGCTGCGCAGCAGGTCTTGCGTGTCCGGGTTTTGGTACCACGGCACCTCCACCGGCTCCACCTTGGGCTGGTTGAACGGGGCGTTGACCACGTTAACCGAGTCGCCGCGCTCGCCGTTGTAGCCGATGGCCTCGCGCACCAAGGCTTGGATCTGCTCCAGCCGCTCCGGCGGCAGCGCGGCGGTGGCCGGCCCCTTCTTGGCGTCCGGGTTGGGCAAATGGTTGATCACCACGGCGGCGCTGAGACGGCGTACCGTCCCCGTGGCCCCGCGCGTAACCGATATCGTCTTGTCCACCTCGTAGTTGACCACCTGCTCGCGCCGGCTGCGCAGGTCGGCCGTGCCCGTGGCCCCCTGGCCGACGACGCCCACCGGTGCCCCGGGGCCGTTGATGGGTGCGTTGGTCGCCCCCGGCGCCACGTTGGTCACGGCGCCCGGCACCCCCGCCGGTGCGGTGACGCCAGGGGTGTTTTCCTCCACCGTTTGCGAGCTGCGCACGGCGGCCGGCTCGTTGCCCTGGTTGGGGCGGTGCTGCTCGCTGGTGCGCTCGGTGATGGAAAAGTCCACATCCGCCGTCACCGTGGCGCGCACGTTGTCGCGCCCCACCACCGGCTCCAGCAGATCCAGGATGCGCTGCGTGTACATCTGCTCCAGCGTGCGCACGTAGGTCAGCTGCCGCGCGTCGATGGCGCTGTCATCCTCGGCGCGCGCCGACAGCAGCGTGCCTTGCTGGTCGATCACGCTGACCGCCTTGGGGTCCAGCTCCGGCACCGAACTGGCCACCAGGTGCACGATGCCCGCCACCTGCGCACGGTCCAGGCTGCGCCCCGGGTGCAGCGTCAGCACCACGCTGGCGGAAGGCTTTTGCTGTTCCCGGAAAAACCCATTCTGGTTGGGCAGCGCCAGGTGCACGCGCGCATCGGCCACCGAGTTCAACGACAGGATGGTGCGGGTGAGCTCGCCCTCCAGGCTGCGCTGGAAGTTGACGCGCTCCTGAAACTGCGTCATGCCCAGCCGCGTGTTGTCCATCAGCTCAAAGCCGGTGACCGCGCCCTTGGGCAAGCCCTGGCTGGCCAGCTTCATGCGCACATCGTTGACACGGTCGGCTGGCACCAAAATCGCGCGCCCCCCGTCCGCGTGTTTGTAGGGCACGTTCATTTGCGACAACTGCGCCAGCACCGCGCCGCCGTCTTTGTCCGACAGGTTGGCGTACAGCACGCGGTAGTCCGGACGGTTGGCCAGGTAGAACGCGCTCGCCAACAGCGCCACCATGGCCAACACCCCCACGCCCAGCGAGAGCTTGCGCCCGGTGCTCAGGCGCTGCCAACCGGCCAGCAACGGCGCCGCCGGGCCGGGGTTGGCCGGCAGGGTGGGATCGAGTTCTGCAACAGCAGTGGACGACGTAGCCATGGCGCGGATTATCAAAACCGCGCCGCGCGGCCTAAAGTTCCAAGAGCGGCCAAAAGCACCCTCTGTTTGCGCTTAAGCCCGGGGGCGCACCGCCGTTACGATGACGGCCATCGTGTACCACCCCCGATCGGAGCCACCATGGACCTGCGCCTGCTCCCCATGACCACCGCTTCGATGAGCCCGGCCCAGGCCGCCGCCTTGCGCGCGGCGCAAAAAGCGCTGGCGGCCAAAGCCGCGGCCGGGGCGGCCACCACCACCGCCACCGCCGCACCCGCTGCGGCCACCCCGCCGGTGGGTGGCTTTGGCGACGCCCTACGCACCGCGTTGCAGGATGTCAGCGCGGCGCAAAACCGCGCCAGTGCGCTGCAAACCCAGGTGCAAATGGGCAACCGCAACGTCAGCCTGGAAGAAACCATGGTGGCCATGCAAAAAGCCCAGATCGGCTTTCAAGCCGCGCTGCACGTGCGCAACCGCATGATGCAGGCCTACACCGACGTCATGAACATGCAGGTCTGACGCGACGCGCCACGGCAGCAGCCAGCCCCCCTAGTGCAGCAGCGGCGCGCGCCCACCCGGGGCGGCGTCACCCCAGACGTCCAGCCAGGGCTCGGCCAGCGCGCGGATTTGGGCATCGTGGCGCAGGATGGCCAGCATGATGCGGTGCTTCTCGGCCCGCTCCACCGGGCTCAGCGGCGCGGCCTCGGCCTGCTCGCGCAGCCGCTCGATCAGCACGGCGCACACGCCCTCGAGCTCGACCACGCGGTCCCAGTCATCGGCTTGCGCCGCTTCCAGCATGCGCGCGCTGGCATCCTCCAGCGCTTGGTAAAAGTCCAAAACGCTCACGGCAGCGGTGGGTTGGGTCATGATGCAGCGCTCCGGGTTCATTGGGGGCGGATGGCCTTCCAGCCGTCGGCGACGGTACGCAGGTGTTCGCGCACCTCTTGCATCGCGGCACGGTCGCGTCGCGTGTGGGCTTCCACCAGGCGCGCGGCGCTGTACTCGTAGAGCGCATCCAGCCGCTGCGCGAGCTCGCCGCCTTTTTCGAGGTCGAGGCCGCCGCGCAAGCCGTCTTGGAGCAACAGCACCGCTTTTCTGATCGCCTGACCCCGGCGTTCGGCATCACCGGCATCCAACGCTCCCAAGGCGATGGCCAGCTGCTCATCGATCGCGTCGAACAACATTTCGATCAGACCGTGCGGGTCCGTTGTGCTGACGCGGGTGTTGACGGCCATTTGCCCATAGGCCTTGGCATGTTTGCTCATGGGGGTTGCGACGAACATGATGGTGCTCGATTGTGGATGAATCGGATACCTTTGTGTATCGTCGGCTGGCGCCATTCCTTGAGGGGCGTGGCGGACGTGCAGGCGCGAATATGCGGCACCTCGGCGGCGTTGTTTGACCTTATCGGGGGTTGGGGTCGGCCGCCGATCCAGGCTCCATGAGCCGGCGCAGCGGTGCCACGAGCGCCGCACCATCCGGCTGAGATTCGACATGATCCAGCATGAGCTGCGCAGCCTCGCGGGATCCCGCGTTGAGCATCAGGCGCGCCAGCCGGACCATGGCGTGCAGGTCGCCCGGGTGCGAGGCCAGGTGCTGTTCGACCACATCAATGGCCGCTTGCAGATCACCGGTCGCGGCAAGGACGTCAGCATACTGGGGGCGATACCGCGGCGACAGCCCCGCCAGGCACTCCAGCGCTTGCTTGGCATGCTCCGTTTGCCCGTGGGTCAGCGCCCATCCCGCGATGCGCAGCAACGCCGTGGGCCACAGCGACCGCTGGTCGCTTTGCAGCACCGCGTCGTAGTGACCAAGGGCTTCATCGGTCCGGTCCTCGAGTTCCGCGAGCATGCCGCGCGCCAGCGCCAAATAGGGTGAGGCGGCTTGCGCATCGGGTGCCTGTTCGAGTCCTGCGATGAGGTTGCGAATGCCGTCGCGATCCCGTTGTCCCAACAAATGAACGAGCCGCACGCCGGCCGCGCGGAGATCGGCGTGAGCACGGGCGCGCGCCAGGTGTTGCCCGTCCTCCTGTTGCAAGTCGGCTGTCAATGCTCGTTTGAGGCTCGTCAGCGCTTCGGCTTCCGTGGCCGAGAGGTGAACCGAGTCCGCCTCCCTGGCACGCAGCCAGCGGACCACGCGGCCGGGTTCCCCAGCGGCGAGCCAAGCCGGCGCCAGTTCAGCGATCGATGCTCCACGGTACTCCCGCGCTCGCCAGCGTGCGCGCTCAAGGGCACGGTCGATCATGTGCCGCAAACGTTGCGCGCCTGCCAGGTACGTGTCGTAATAGGCCGCCAGTGCGTCTTGCACGGCTTTGCCATCGAGGTTGTCCATGTCCTGCGTCGATCGCATCGCCCGCAAAAAGGCATGCACGCCACACTGCTGAATCAGCCGCGAGGTCTCGGCGTAGCGTTCCTGCAGCTCGGCCTCCAAGCGGTCGAGCCGTTTGCGCAGGTTGCGGTTGTGAATCACCCCGTGTTGATCGAAGACCTTGGCCACGATCCGACGCGCGTCGCGCAGGTCCGCTTCGAGTCGCTGAATCTCGTCCTGTTTGCTCTGCAGGGCGCGTATGACCGCCTGCACGTGGTGGAGCCGCTGCTGCGGTGTGTCAACAGCCTTGTCGGCACGCAGCGGGCGTTGCAACGGCGTGTCTTCCAGGGCAATGTCGTCGAGCGACCGATGGGTGATGCCGGGGATTCGGACGGCACCGGGCGCGGGGTTGACGATGGTCAGTCCCTGCTTGGCGAGCCGTTGCGCCTGTGCCTCCAGCATTTGGGCCGCTGAAGCAAAATCGGCTGTGGTGCTCGCCTTGCGGCCGTCGTTGGTCTCGACCTCGAGCGGCGTCAAATCAAAACGTGGCCCTGCCTTGCGTTCGTTGCTGCCCCTGGCGTGCGTAAAGCCCTCTGGCGTGAAGCACAAGTCCACACCGGCCAAAATCACACGCGACAGCCCCAGTGCCGCGGCGAACTCCAAGGCGGTGCTGGCCACCGTTGGGCCCGCGCCCACGAGGGGGTTGACCGGGTTGAGTGGGGACGACCACGGGAGCAACGGCCCCAAGTAGTAGCTGCGGTGCGGCCATTGGCTCAGCAGCCGGGGATGGACGTGATACTGGTTGACGAAGCTCACCGCTTCACCGAAGCGCAGCATCTCACGGCTGATCTCGTAACTCATTCGCGTCGGGTCGGCCGACACCACGAAATCCGGCTCCAGTCCGACTTCCAACAAACGTCGGCTGATGCGTGACACCGCCAGAATGACCAATTGGTGACGGTGTTGCCGCACCCAATCGAGCATCGCATCCAGCGAGGGGCCGCCGGCCAAAATCACGCCGGTTCGTCCCGCGAGGGCACCGCGCCACACTCCGGCGGGCGTGATGTTGTCAGCGGCATTGTCGAGTTGGCACGCGATGTAGGCTTCGCTGCCGCGTTGGGCGAGCGCTTGCCAGCGCAAGGTGTCGGCGGTTTGTTGCAAGTCCCAGGCCAGCTCCACGTAGATGGGCACATCCGGGGACTGCGCGGCGAGCGAGAACACGACCTCGAGCCGGTCGATGTACAGGTAGTCCGACAGCCGCATGGACTGCGCCGCCTCCACCCAGTTGCCAACGGATGCGCAGCGGATATGGGGCGGTAGGCCCTCAAGCAGGCCGGCGTCGGCCAAAGCCTGATGAACCGCTGGCGGGTCGATGAACAGGTAGCGCGTGCCAGGCGGCGGCGACAGTTGCTTGACATGGTCGATCAAGTGGCCCGAATCGCTGCCCGCCACCAAATAAAACGTGTCCTCCCGCTCGAGCTGGCCGCGGAACGCCTCTTTCAGGGTCAGCCGCGCGCCGAGCTTGTCGAAAAGTTCGCCGCCGGCGGCATCCAACACCCGTTCTCCGAAACGGTTGACGCGCCACGGTGGCGCTGTGTCCCCGGTGTCGGCGCCGGTCTCGATCGACGGGTTTGGGTGGGCTTGTGCGGTCATCTCAGGGCTCTCGACGAAGTTGTGTATCGTTCTTTCTGTAAATTCCATTTTGCCGGTTGTCTGCTGGGCGGGGATCTCCGGCGCTACGCGCCTACGCTCCCCGCCCAGCAGACAGCGCGAGGGTGGGTCTGACGCCATGACTTCGAGAAAGGAGTGTAACCCTCATGGCAATACGAGTCGAAACCAACCCCTTGGAAGCCGCTTATGCGATCTTGCT
>NZ_VJOL01000004.1 GCF_007556705.1 Tepidimonas thermarum
GTATCAAGGCACGCCGCAAGGCGGGCCGCTGAGTCCGCTGCTGGCGAACGTGCTGCTGGATGAAGTGGATAAAGTGCTGGAAAGGCACGGCCACTGCTTCGTGCGCTATGCCGACGACTGCAACGTCTATGTGCGCAGTTGGAAAGCCGGCGAACGAGTGATGGCGTTGCTGCGCAAGTGCTACGGCAAGCTACGGCTCAAGGTCAATGAGGCCAAGAGTGCGGTGGCGAGCGTTGCGGGAAGAAAGTTTCTGGGCTACAGCTTCTGGTTTGCCAAAGATGGGGTGAAGCGCCGGGTGGCCGACAAGCCGCTGGCGACGTTCAAGCAGAGGATCAGGCAACTGACCCGACGCTCGAGCGGACGCAGCATGGAGGAGGTCATCGACAGGCTCAAGCCCTATCTATTGGGATGGAAAGCCTACTTTGGGCTGGCGCAAACGCCAGGAGTCTGGCGCGCGCTGGACGAATGGCTGCGCCACCGACTGCGGGCGATCCAACTCAAACACTGGAGGCGGGGTAGCACGATCTACCGGGAACTGATCAACTTGGGCGCTGCCGAGCATGTAGCAAAGCGGGTGGCAGGTAATTCTCGCTGCTGGTGGCGGAATAGCGCGGGAGAACTCAACCGGGTGCTGACCATCGCTTATTTCGACCAACTTGGCCTACCCCGACTCTCATGACCTCAACTTCTCGAACCGCCCGGTGCGGACCCGCATGCCGGGTGGTGTGGGAGGGGCTCGGTCAGGCATACTGACCGCCCCTATCCCTATGCCCCTTGCCCGCATGAGTGCAACCACCACCGGTATCGAGCTGCGCGTGTCGTCCCGCCGTCTGGCGTCGGTGGTGGAGTTGCTGTCGTCGATGCGCTTTGCCATCGCGCTGCTGACGGTGATTTGCATCGCCTCGGTGGTGGGGACGGTGCTCAAGCAGCACGAGCCGATCAACAACTACGTCAACCAGTTTGGCCCGTTTTGGTCCGAGGTGTTCGGGGCGCTGGACCTGTACGCGGTCTACAGCGCCTGGTGGTTTTTGCTGATCCTGGCGTTTTTGGTGGTGAGCACGACGCTGTGCATCGTGCGCAACACGCCCAAGATCCTGGCCGATTTGCGCCAGTACAAAGAGCACGTGCGGGAGCAAAGCCTGCACGCCTTCCACCACAAGGCGCAGGCCGATGTGCCCGAAGCGCCCCGCGCGGCCGCCGAGCGTATCGGGCAGGGCTTGCTGGCGCGGGGGTGGAAGGTGCGCCTGGCCGCGCGCGAGACGCCGACCGGCACCGGGTGGATGGTGGCGGCCAAAGCCGGTGCGGCCAACAAAATCGGCTATCTGGCGGCGCACGCGGCCATCGTCATCATTTGCATCGGGGGGCTGCTCGACGGGGACCTGATGGTGCGCGCCCAGATGTGGTGGGGTGGCAAAGAGCCGTTTCGCGGCGGCGGCCTGATCGCCGATGTGGCGGAGCGCCACCGCCTCAGCGACGCCAACCCGACGTTTCGCGGCAACCTGCTCGTGACCGAAGGCACGCGCTCCGGTGTGGCGGTGCTGCCGCAGGCCGAAGGCGTGATCCTGCAGGAGCTGCCCTTTGACGTCGAGCTCAAAAAATTCATCGTCGAGTACTACCCAACGGGCATGCCGCGACTGTTTGCCAGCGAGATCGTGATCCACGACCGCTACACGGGTGAGTCGCGCCCGGCACGCGTCGAGGTCAACCATCCGGTCGAACACCGGGGCATCCAGATTTACCAGTCCAGCTTCGACGACGGCGGGTCGCTGGTCAGGCTGCGGGCGCTGCCCATGGGGGCGGCGGTCAAACCGTTCGAGGTGCAGGGGCGCATCGGTGAGGCGACGACGCTGACCAACGGCGACGAACGCCTGCGCCTGGAGTTCACCGGTTTGCGTGTGATCAACGTGGAAAACCTCAGCGGCCCGACGGCCGCTGGTGCCGATGTGCGCAAAGTGGACCTGCGCAGCGCGATCGAGGCGCGCCTGGGGGCGGGCAACAAAACCGCGACCGAGCGCAAGCTGCAAAACGTCGGCCCCAGCGTCACCTACAAGCTGCGCGACGAGGCGGGGCAGGCGCGCGAATTTCACAACTACCAGCTGCCCATCGAGGTGGACGGCCAGCGCGTGTACCTGTTGGGGGTGCGCGATACGCCGGCCGAGCCGTTTCGCTACCTGCGCGTGCCGGTGGACGACCACGACGGCATCGACGGCTTCGTGCGCTTGCGCGCGGCGCTGGCCGATCCGGCGCTGCGCCAGGCCGCGGTGCGGCGCTATGTGGCGATGGCGGCGCAGGACCAGCCGCCCGCGGTGGCGCAGGCGCTGGCAGGTTCTGCGCGGCGCGCGATCGACCTGTTTGCCGGCGATGACCCCGAAATCGAGCGCCTGCCCCACAACGGCGCACCGCGCCTGGGTGGCTTGCAGGCGTTGTCCGCGTTCATGGAGGCCCACATCCCCGAGGCCGAGCGCGAGCGTGCGGGTGAGGTGCTGCTGCGGCTGCTCAACGGCACGCTGTTCGAGCTCTATCAACTGAGCCGGGAGCGCGCCGGCCTGCCCGCCGCCGCGCGCGACGAGGCCACCGCCGCGTTCATGACGCAGGCGGTGCTGAGCCTGTCGGACGCCTTTTTCTATCCCGCGCCGCTGGTGTTGCAGCTCACCGACTACGAGCACGTGCAGGCCAGCGTGTTCCAAGTGGCACGCGCCCCCGGAAAAACCATCGTGTACCTGGGGTGTTTGTTGCTGATCATCGGGGTTTTTGCCATGCTCTACGTGCGCGAGCGCCGCCTGTGGGTGTGGTTGGCGCCGACGGGTGACGGTGCCCGGGCGACCATGGCGCTGTCGAGCAACCGCAAACTGCTCGACAACGACCGCGAGTTCGACGGCCTGCGCGGCCTCTTGCATCCCACCGCCTCCGAGGGTTCGACATGACGTCTGCTTCCCAAACCATCGACCTCAAACTCGACAAGCGCCGCGCTGCGTCGGACGGTGACGCACGCGGCTGGCTGGCCCGCCGCACCGCGTGGGACTGGGCCTATGCGCTGCTGGCCGTGGTGGGTGCCGCGGCGGCGTTTTGGCAATGGGGCCACGCCATGGACGGCTACGACAAGGCCATCTTGGTCGGTGCCGTGCCCAGCCTGGTGGCGCTGGCGTGGTTCTGGCGCCCCGTGCAGCCGCTGACGGTGGTGGTGGCGCTGCTGTCCTTGCTGGCCATTGGGCTGTACCAGGTGGATGGCCGCGCGGATCTGGCCCGTGCGGAACAGGTGTTTGCGCTCAAATACTTTTTGTCCAGCCAGTCGGCCATCCTTTGGATGAGCGTGCTGTTTTTCATGAGCACGGTGTTTTACTGGATCGGGCTGCTGGCCCCGCGTGGGGGCGAGACCGCTGAGCGCTTGGGTTCGCGCTTGGCCTGGGTGGCGGTGACGCTGGCGCTGGTGGGCACCATGGTGCGCTGGTACGAGAGCCACCAGATCGGCAACGGCATCGGGCACATCCCTGTGAGCAACCTGTACGAGGTGTTCGTGCTGTTTGCCTGGCTGACCGCGGCCTACTACCTGTACTACGAAGACCGCTACCAAACGCGCAGCATGGGGGCGTTTGCCATGCTGATCGTCAGTGCCGCGGTGGGCTTTTTGCTGTGGTACACCGTGGTGCGTGAGGCGCACCAGATCCAGCCGCTGATCCCGGCGCTGCAGAGCTGGTGGATGAAGCTGCACGTGCCGGCCAACTTCATCGGCTACGGCACGTTTGCGATTGCGGCGATGCTGGCCTTTGCCTACCTGATCAAGCAAAGCGCGGGCGAGACGAGCTGGGTCAAGCTCGCGCCGCTGTGGCTGTTGGGCATCGTCTTGTGCTTTGAGCCGTTGGTGTTTCGGCAGGACGCGGCAGCCAAGGGCAGCAGCTACTGGTTCGTGTACTTTGGCGTGTCGGCCTTGATCGTCGGCGGCATCCTGGCGGCGCGGCGGCGCATCGCGGCGCGGCTGCCCAGCCTGCAAGTGCTCGACGATGTGATGTACAAGGCGATCGCCGTCGGCTTTGCGTTTTTCACCATCGCCACCGTGCTGGGTGCGCTGTGGGCGGCCGAAGCCTGGGGCGGCTACTGGAGCTGGGACCCGAAGGAGACCTGGGCGCTGATCGTCTGGCTCAATTACGCGGCGTGGCTGCACATGCGCCTGATGAAAGGCCTGCGCGGCACCGTCGCCGCGTGGTGGGCCTTGGTGGGGCTGGGCGTGACGACGTTCGCCTTCCTGGGCGTCAACATGTTCCTCAGCGGCCTGCACAGCTACGGCGCGCTCTAAGACGCCAGGGCACAGGCCATGACGCCGCCACGCCCCAGCGAGATCACGCCGCGGGCGGTGTATGCGTCCCGGCGGCAGTGGCTTGTGCGCGCCGGCATGGCTGCGGCCGGGGCGTGGGGCGGCTCCCTCGTGCCCGGCGCCGCGGCGGCGGCCCCTGCCACGGCGCCGCGTCCCCAGCGCCTGGCGGCCCTGCCGGCCGTGGCCAGCACGCTGGCGGGTGCGCGCACCGACGAGGCGCTGACGCCCTATGCGCTGGTCAGCGGCTACAACAATTTTTACGAGTTCAGCACCGACAAGGAGGAGCCCGCACGGCTGGCGGCGCGCATGCGGCTGCGTCCGTGGGCGGTGCAGGTGGACGGTTTGGTGGCCAAGCCGCAAACCCTGGACATCGACGATTTGCTGCGCCTGGCCCCGCTGGAGGAGCGCATCTACCGCCTGCGCTGTGTCGAGGGCTGGTCGATGGTGGTGCCCTGGATCGGCTATTCGCTGTCGGCGTTGATCGAGCGCGTGCAGCCGCTGGGCAGCGCCAAGTACGTCGAATTTCACAGCTTGGCCGATCGCGAAACCATGCCCGGCGTGCGCTCCAGCGTGCTGTTGTGGCCGTATGTGGAAGGCCTGCGTATGGATGAAGCACGCCATCCGCTGACCCTGCTCGCCCTGGGCCTTTATGGCGAGGTGCTGCCGCCGCAGAACGGGGCGCCGGTGCGCGTCGTGGTGCCGTGGAAGTACGGCTTCAAGAGCGCCAAGTCGATCCTGCGCATCCGCTTCGTGGAGCGCCAGCCCGCCACCGCCTGGAACGTGGCCGCGCCGCACGAGTATGGCTTTTACGCCAACGTCAATCCCGACGTGCCGCACCCGCGCTGGAGCCAGGCCACCGAGCGCCGCTTGGGGCAGGGTGGCATTTTTGCCCCACGGCGGCCGACGCTGCCGTTCAACGGCTACGCCGAGCAGGTGGGCCACCTCTACGCGGGGATGGACCTGCGGCGTTTTTACTGACGTGGACCGTTGGCTGCGCGCGGCCCAACCGTGGGTGCTGCTGGCGCTGGGCGCCCCGGCGGTGTGGCTGTGGGGGCTGGCGCTGGCCGATCGGCTGGGCGCCAATCCGGCAGAGGCGCTGATCCGTGGCCTGGGCCTGTGGGCGCTGCGGCTGCTGTGGCTGACGCTGCTGGTCACCCCGCTGCGGCAGTGGACGGGCTGGCACGCACTGGCCCGCTGGCGCCGCGGTCTGGGGCTGTGGGCGTTCGCCTACACGGCGCTGCATCTGCTGGCCTATGCCTGGCTGGACCAGGGCGGCGTGGTCGTGGCCATCGTGCGGGACGTGGCGCAGCGGCCGTTCATCCTGGTCGGCGCGCTGGCGCTGCTGCTGCTCGTGCCGCTGGCAGCGACGTCGTTCGACCGCGCCATCCGCCGACTGGGGGCGGCACGCTGGCGCGCCCTGCACCGGCTGGTGTACGGGGTGGCGCTGCTGGCCCTGCTGCACTGGTTCTGGATGCGCAGCGGCAAACGCGTCTACGGCGAGGTGGCGGTGTATGCCGCGGTGCTGGCCTTGCTGTTGGGCTGGCGGCTGCGCGCTGCCATCAGTCGAGCGCGAGCGCGCGCTCCTGCCGCCACAGGTCGGCCACCGTCTCGCGCGCGCGGATGAGCTGCGCTTGTGCGCCGCTGACCAGCACCTCGGCCGCTTTGCCGCGCGTGTTGTAGTGGCTGGCCATGCTCATGCAGTAGGCACCGGCCGAGCCCACGGCCAGCCAGTCGCCGGGCCGCACCGCCAGCGCCCGATCACGCCCCAGCCAGTCGCCGCTTTCGCACACCGGCCCGACGACGTCCCAGACCGTTGGTGGTTCGGTGCGGGGCCGCACCGGCGCGATCGCGTGGTAGGCCTCGTACATGGCCGGGCGCGGCAGGTCGTTCATCGCCGCGTCCACGATCAGAAAATGTTTGCTGCTCCCCGGCTTGGTGTAGAGCACTTCGGTGACGCAAATGCCCGCATTGCCGACCAGAGAGCGGCCCGGCTCCAGCAGCAGGCGGCGATGGCCGTGGCCGCGCGCGTCCAGCCGCGCCAGCAGCGCCTGCCACAGCGCGTCGGGTGTGGGCGGGTGCTCGCCATGGTATTCGATGCCCAGGCCGCCACCCAGGTCCAGGTGGTGCAGGGGGATGCCTTCGGCTTCGATGGCCTCCACCAGATCGAGCACACGCTCCAGCGCATCCAGATAGGGCGCGACGCTGGTGATTTGCGAGCCGATGTGGCAATCGATGCCCACGACGGACAAACCGCGCAGGCTGGCGGCGTGGCGGTAGGCGTCGAGCGCCTCCTCGTGCGCGATGCCGAATTTGTTGTCCCGCAGCCCGGTTGAGATGTAGGGGTGGGTTTGCGCATCGACGTCCGGGTTGACGCGCAGGCTGACGGGCGCGCGCACCCCGCGCTCGCGCGCAACCTCGTCGAGCACATCGAGTTCGGCTCGGCTCTCGACGTTGAAGCAGCCGATGCCGACGTCAAGCGCACGTCGCATTTCGGCACGCGTCTTGCCCACGCCGGAAAAAACGATGCGCTGCGGCGCCGCGCCGGCGCGCAGGGCGCGCTCGAGCTCACCGCCCGAGACGATGTCGAAGCCGCACCCGGCGCGCGCAAACACCTCCAAGATGGCGAGGGTGGAATTGGCCTTCATCGCGTAGCAGATGAGGGCGTCGCGCCCCTGCAGCCCGCGCTGGTAGGCCGCGACCGCGGCGCGCATGGCCGTTGCCGAGTAGACGAACAGTGGCGTGCCGTGCTCCCGCGCCAGATCGGCGACGCGCACGTCCTCCACCCACAGCTCCCCGTCGCGGTAGGCGATGTAGGGGGCGCCAGGCAAATAGGGGGGCGACGGCTCAGCGGGGGGCATGGGGTGCGGCATGGGGCGTGGTCGTGGCGGCGGGGGGGCTGTCGGCCGGCGCAGGCGGCAGCACGAGCGGTCCTTTTTGCCCACATCCGCTCAGGGACATGGCCCAAACGGCAACCAGCAGCCACGCGCGGCCGCCTACAATGGCGCGGATCGAAGGCATGGCAGCGATTCTAGCGATGACCGATCTCGAATACCTGGACCGGGCCGAGGCGGCCCTCAAGGCGGTGGAGCTCAACTGCGACCGCCTCAACGAAACCACCGATGCGGACATCGACAACCAGCGCGTGGGCGGCATGATCACGCTGACCTTCCGCAACGGCAGCCAGATCGTGATCAACCTGCAAAAGCCGCTGCACGAAATCTGGATGGCGGCGCGCTCCGGCGGCTACCACTACCGCTTCGATGGCCAGCGCTGGATGGACACCAAGGGCGCGGGGGAGTTTTTTGCCCACCTCTCGCGCGAGGCGTCGGCCCAGGCCGGCATGCCGCTGACCTTCACCCCGATGTGATCGCCGCGCCCGCGCGCACCGGGGCGGTTGCCGCCCACGCGCGGCCCCTTACGGCCGGAACAGGTCCAGGATGCTGCGCTTTTCGCGCGGGTCGCTGGCGTCGCCGTCGGGCGGCGCCTCACCACGGGGCAGGGTGGCCGCGTCCTCGAACCCCAGGCGCCTGACGTAGCTGCCGTCGGCGTATTCCTCGTACACCCAATCTCCGCCCGCGAAGGCGACGCCAGACGGTGGCGGGATTTCCTGCACCGGCACGTCGCGCAGCGCTTGCCCCATGAAATCGATCCAGATCGGCAAGGCCAGCGCCCCGCCCGTGGCGCGCCGCCCCAGGTTGCGCGGCGTGTCGTACCCCAACCACGCGGCGGCGGCCAGCGTCGGGTGAAAGCCCACGAACCACGCATCCTGCGCGTCGTTGGTGGTGCCGGTTTTGCCGTAGAGGTCGGGCCGCTTGAGCGTGGCCTGTGCGCGCGCCGCGGTGCCCGAGCGCGTGATTTCGTTGAGCAGCTGGCTCATCACAAAGGCGTTGCGCGGCGGCAGCGTCCGGTTGGTCTCATCGGGGGCTTGGGGCGGCACATCGAGCAGCACGCGGCCCTTGGGGTCGGTGATGCGGGTGATGAGCACCGGCGGCAGGTAGTGCCCGCCATTGGCAAACACGCTGTAGCCGGCCGCCATTTCCAGTGGCGTGACGGCCCCCGCGCCCAGCGCCATGGTCAGGTAGGGTGGATGCTTGGCGGGGTCCAGCCCAAAGCGCGTGATCCACTGCTGCGCCGATTGGGTGCCGACCGCACGCAACACCTGGATCGAGACCATGTTTTTGGACTTGGCCAGCGCGCTGCGGATGGTCATCGGCCCCTCGTACTGCCCGTCATAGTTTTTCGGCTCCCACGGCTTGCCGCCGGTGACGCTGGCCGGGAAAAACAACGGCGCGTCGTTGACCACGGTGGCGGGCATGATGCCTTTTTCCAGCGCTGCGGAGTAGATGAACGGCTTGAAGCTGGAGCCAGGCTGGCGCTGCGACTGGGTGACGCGGTTGAATTGGTTGCGCTCGTAGTCAAAGCCGCCGACCAGCGCGCGGATGCCGCCATCGCGCGGGTCCACGGCGACGAATGCCGCTTCCACCTCCGGCGTTTGGGTCAGGTACCAGCCCTGCGGTCCTTTGACGATGCGCACCACCGCCCCGGGGCGCAGCTTGAGGCTGGGGGGGGCCTGCTCGCTCAGGCCCGAGCGCACCGCATCCAGACCGGCGCCGGTGATTTCGATGGGCGTGTCGTCGCCGCGCACGACCACCACGCGCCGTGGGTCTGCCGACAGCACCACGGCGGTCAGCAGCGGCTCGTTGTCGGGTACGGCGCTCAGCGCCTCGTCGATCGCGGCCGCGCGGGCGGCCGGGTCGCTGGGCAGGTCGATGAAGCGCTCGGGCCCGCGGTAGAACTGGCGGCGCTCGAAATCCACGATGCCTTGCCGCACGGCCCGCCAAGCGGCGCGCTGCAGGGCGGGGTCGATGGTGGTGTGCACCTGCAAGCCGGCGGTGTAGGCGTCTTCGCCATAGCGGTTGACGATGATCTGGCGCACCATCTCGGTGATGTATTCCGCGTGGATGCCCGGGTCGCTTGGGCGGCGCAGGCGCAGCGGCTCTTCGCGGGCGGCGCGCGCTTGGGCTTCGGTGATGAAGCCGTTTTCGAGCATGCGGTCGATGATGTAGAGCTGCCGTGCGCGCGCCCGCTTGGGGTTGCTGATCGGGTTGTAGGCCGACGGCGCCTTGGGCAAGCCGGCCAGCAGCGCCGCCTCGGCGATGGTCAGTTCCTGGAGCGATTTGCCAAAGTAGGTGCGCGCGGCGGCCGCAAACCCGTACGAGCGCTGCCCCAGGAAAATCTGGTTCATGTAGATCTCGAGGATTTGCTCTTTGGTCAGCAAATGCTCGAGCTTGAAGGTGAGCAAGATCTCATAGATCTTGCGCAGGTAGCTCTTTTCGCTGGAAAGGTAGACGTTGCGCGCCACCTGCATGGTGATGGTGGAGGCGCCTTGGCTCTTGGCTTCGCCCAGGTTGGCCAGCGCCGCGCGCAGCAGGCCGCGGTAGTCCACCCCGCCATGCTCGAAGAAGCGCGCGTCCTCGATGGCGAGCACGGCGTTGATCATCACCGGCGGAATGTCCTCGAACGGCACGACGATGCGCCGCTCCTCGCCAAATTCGCCCAGCGGTGTGCCGTCGCGCGCGTACACCCGCAGCGGCAACTTGGGGCGGTAGTCGGCCAGCTCGCTGACATCGGGCAGGTTGGGGTACGCCATGGCCAGCGCCAAGGCGATCAGCATGGCCAGGGCCAGCCCGGCGGCCACCGCGGCCCCGATGGCCCCGAACAGCCAGCGCCGCCACCGCGGCGCTGAGGCAGGGGTGGGGGCAGGCGCGGGGGAGGGCGGGGTGGTGTGTCGCGGCATGGCAGGGCCGACAGGGCCGAGGTGATGTCGGGGCCGGGATGGCCGTTGTTCCTCGCAACGGTCGCCGGATTATAGGGAGCACGGCAGTTTGCCCGGACGGCCGCACGGCGCGCGCTGTGTCGGTTTCAGGCAACGCTTGCGGCCGATACCGCGCGATCGCACAACCGATGGCGCTGTGCGCCGCGCATCATTGCTGCTAGGATTGATAGCACAGGCACCATGCTGCCCGGACGGCCGGGTCTTTGGGGGTAGGAGTTGACCATACTCGCATCATTGTTGCGCCGCGGGCCCGCGCCGCTGCTGGGCATCGACATCAGTTCGACCACCCTCAAGCTGGTCGAATTGGATCGCGCACGCGACGGCGGCTACGTGCTGCAGCACTGCGCGATCGAGCCCCTCGAGCGCGGCTGGGTCGCCGAAGGCAACATCGAAAAATTCGACGAGGTTGCCGAGGCCCTGCGCCGCTTGGTGCGCAAGGCGGGCACCCGCACCAAAAACGTGGCCCTGGCCCTGCCCGGCTCGGCCGTGATCACGCGCAAGGTCCATTTGCCCGCCGGCCTATCCGAGGACGAGCTGGAGGTGCAGGTCGAGGCTGAGGCGGCGCAGCTCATTCCCTTTCCGCTGGCGGAGGTGGCGCTCGACTTCTGCGTCGTCGGGCCGTCGTCCACGGCACAGGGCTACGACGAGGTGCTGGTGGCCGCGTCGCGTAAGGAGCGCGTGTCCGACCGGCAGGGCTTGGCCGAAGCCGCCGGCCTCAACCCGGTGATCATGGACATCGAGCCCTATGCATCGCGGCTGGTGGCGCGGCGCGCGATCGAGCGGCTGCCCAAGGTGGGGTCGCGCCGGCTCGTCGCGCTGTTCGAGATCGGGTCGCAATCCACCGCCCTGCAGGTCATCCAGGACGATGACATGGTGTACGAGCGCGACCAGCCCATCGGCGGCGCGATGCTGACGCAGGCCATCGCGCGCCAGTACGGGTTGTCGCCCGAAGAGGCCGAGCAGAAAAAGAAACTCGGCGCCGGGTTGCCAGCGGACTACCCCCAGACAGTGCTGCAACCCTACCTGGAGACGCTGGGCCAGGAGTTGGGCCGCGCCTTGCAGTTTTTCTTCACCAGCACACCGCACAACCGGGTGGACCATATCCTGCTGTCCGGGGGCGGGGCCAGTCTGCCCGGGCTGGCCGAGGCCGTCACGGCCCAGACCGGGTTTTCCGCCAGTGTGCTCAATCCGTTTGATGGCATGACGGTGGCGCCCTCGATTCCCGCGGCTCGCCTGGCCGTGGAAGCCACGTCGTATCTGATCGCCACGGGCCTGGCGTTGCGGAGGTTCGTGCCATGATGGCCATCAACCTGCTGCCGCACCGCGTGTGGGCGCGCAAAAAGCAGCGCGAGGCGTTTTATCGCCAGTTGGGATTGGCAGCGGTGGCGGGTTTGGCCGTTGCCGCGTTGATCTACACCGTGTTCGAGGCGCGCATCGCGACCCAGGAAGGGCGCAACCGCCTGCTGCAGACGGAAATTGCTCGGCTCGATCAGCAAATCAAGGAAATTGCCACCTTGCAGACCGAGCTAGACGCCATGAAGGCGCGGCAGGACGCGGTCGAAAACCTGCAGGCCGACCGCAACCTGCCGGTGCATCTGCTCAACGAGCTGGTGCGGCGCTTGCCCGATGGGGTGTACTTGCGCTCCATCAAGCAAGAAGGCGCCAACATTTCGATCACCGGTACCGCCCAGTCGCAGGAGAGGGTCTCGGAGCTGCTGCGCAACCTCTCCAACAACAGCCCGTGGTTGCGCCAGCCGCAGCTGATCGAAATCACGGCCGGCACGATGAATTTCAACCCCGGCGGGCAGCGACGCGTCTTCCAGTTCTCGCTGCGCGTCGTGCAGGGCAAAGGCGAGGCGGGCGCCCAGGCGGCCGAGCGGCCACGGGCCGCTGCCGCCCCGGGCGGGGCGGCGTGAGCAACGCAAGCGGACGGTGCACGATGGCCTCGAAACGCAAAACATCCATCGACTGGTCGGCCCTGCAACAGACGGTGCAGCGCCAGTTCAGCGGGCTGGACCCCAACGATCCTTCGCGCTGGCCGGTCCTGCCGCGCGTGCTGCTGTTGACGGGCGTGGCCGTGGCCATTGTGGTGGGCTTGTGGTATGCCTGGCTGTCGGATCGGCGCGACGCGCTCGACGCTGCCGTGCGGCGCGAGGGCGAGTTGCGCACCGAGTTCACCCAGAAGGTCAACAAGGCGGCGGCGCTCGATGCGCTCAAGGCGCAACTGGAGCAGGTGCGGCAGTACGTCACGCAGCTCGAAAAGCAACTGCCCAACCGCGCCGAAATGGACGCGTTGCTGTCCGACATCAACCAGGCCGGCATCGGCCGCGGCCTGCAATTCGAGCTGTTCCGCCCGGGTCAGGAGGTGGTGCGCGACTACTACGCCGAGCTGCCCATCACGGTGCGCGTCAGCGGCACGTACCACGACATTGGCATGTTCGTCGCCGATGTCGCACACCTGTCGCGCATCGTCACGCTCAACAACCTCTCCATCAACCCGGTGGCCAACCGCAATGATTTGCTGACCATGGAAGCCACGGCCAAGACCTTCCGCTACCTCGACCCCGATGAGGTGCTGGCGCAAAAGGGGACGAGCGCAAAAGGGGGCAAGAAATGAGGGGACACACACGCGTGGCACCGCCCCTCACCTGGACGGCCGCGTTGGTGGTTGGGGTTCTGGTGCTGGGCTGCTCTGGCGCGGCGCAGGACGATTTGACGCAGTGGATGGCCCAGCAGCGCGCGGGGGCACAACCCAAGGTTCAACCCATCCAACCCCCGCTGGCCTACCAGCCGCAGGCGTACGTCGGCATCGATGCGCTGTCGCCGTTCAGCGACGAAAAACTCACCCGCGTGTTGCGCAGCGACTCGGCCACGGCGGGGATGTCGCGTTTGCTGGAAGCCGAAATGCGCCGGCGTCGTGAGCCGCTGGAGGAGTTCCCCCTCGACACCATGGCGATGGTGGGGCTGCTCGACAGGGGCGGCCAGCGGGTGGCGCTGGTGCGGGTCAATGGCATGCTCTATGCTGTGCGGCCTGGCCATTACCTGGGACAAAACTTTGGGCGTGTGACCGCCATCACCGACAACCAGATCACCCTGCGTGAGATCGTGCAGGATGCCGCCGGTGAATGGATCGAGCGCACCGCCACCCTGCAGCTTCAGGAAGGAACCGGTAAATGACCGTCACCCATCGACCACACGCTCGGCGCGCTCGGTTTGGGCAGATCTGGCGCTCGCTGCTGGGCGCCGTGCTCGCGCTGGCGGCCTGCGGCTGGGCGCACGCCCAAGGCACCATCCGATCCGTGACCGCCAGTGTCAGCGCCGGCAACGAGGTGGTGCGCATCGAGACCAGCGAGCCGCTCAAGGCCCTGCCCGCGGCCTTCACCATCCAGACACCGGCGCGCATTGCGTTGGACTTCCCCGCAACCACCAACGGGACGGGGCGGGGGCTCGTCGAGGTCAACCAGGGCAACCTGCGCTCCATCAACCTCATCGAGGCCGGTGGGCGCACGCGGCTGGTGCTCAACCTCATCCGCGCCGTGCCCTACGAAGCGCAGGTGCAGGGCTCGGCGCTGCTGGTCACGCTGCAAAGCGCACCGGCCGCCAGCGCCACCGTCCCCAGCGGCGCGGCCACCACCACGTTCGAAAGCGGCGCGGCTGCCTCGACTGGCGTGAGTGCGCTGCGCGATATCGACTTTCGTCGCGGCACCGACGGTGCGGGGCGTGTGCTGATCGAGCTGGGTGACCCCCAGACCGGCGTGGACATTCGACCGCAGGGGCGGTCGCTGGTGGTCGAGTTCCTGCGCACCGCGTTGCCCGAAGGCCTGCGCCGGCGCCTGGACGTGACCGACTTTGGCACGCCCGTGCGCACCGTCACCGCCACCCAGGCGGGCGACCGCGTGCGGCTGTTGGTGGAAAACACTGGGGAATGGGAGCACAGCGCCTACCAAAGCGACAACCAGTTCGTGCTGGAGGTGCGCCCGGTCAAGCCCGACCCGAACCGGCTGGTGCAGGGCCCGAAGTACAGCGGCGAAAAGCTCTCGCTCAATTTCCAGAACATCGACGTGCGCTCGCTCCTGCAGGTGATCGCGGACTTCACCAACTTCAACATCATCACCACCGATGCGGTGCAGGGCAACCTGACCCTGCGCCTCAAGGACGTGCCCTGGGACCAAGCGCTCGACATCATCCTCGAAGCCAAGCAGTTGGGCATGACCCGCACGGGCAACGTGATTCGGGTCGCACCGAAGAAGGACCTGGACGCCGAGGCCTTGGCGCAGCGCGAGGTGACCAAGAAGCTGGAGGACTTGGAGCCGTTGCGCACCGAAGTGTTCCGTCTGAACTTTGCCAAGGCGGACGATGTGGTGGCGACCCTGAAGGATGCTACCGCCAGCGGTGGCGGGCAAAACCAGACCACCAACCGGCTGCTGTCGCCGCGCGGCTCCGCGATTGCGGACAAGCGCACCAACCAGGTCTTCGTGACCGATGTGGCCGAGCGACTGGAATCGGTGCGCGACTACATTCGCCGTGTCGACAGCCCGAAACGCCAGGTCATGATTCAGGCCCGTCTCGTCGAGGCCCGGGAGGGTTTCGGGCGTGCCCTGGGCGTGCGCCTAGGGGGCGCGGATTTGCGCACGATACGTGGTGGTGACGCCGGCTACAACATCGGTGGCGGCGCGCGTGTCGCGTTCGGGGGTTCGTACGATGCGATCACGGCGACCACGGGCGAGTCGGCGGTGGCGCTCAACGGTCAAAATACGTCGTTTGTCAACCTGCCAGCGCGCACCACGATCAACAACGCGGACATTCCGCGCTTGGCGCTGTCGCTCTTCAGCCCATCGGCGAACCGCTTTCTCAACCTCGAACTGTCGGCGCTGGAGTCGGACAACAACGGACGCATCATCTCCAGCCCCAAAATCGTCACCAGCGACCTGAACAAAGCCGCCATCAAACAGGGCGATCAGCTCCGCTTCATCCAACGGCGCACCAACGCCACTGGAGCGCTGGAGGACCTGATCGTCACCATCGACGCGAATTTGCTGCTGGAAGTAACGCCCCAAATCACGCCGGCCGGCAAGGTGTTGTTGACGCTTAAGGCCACCAAAAACCAACTGACGGGGATTACCCAGGCCGGCCCGCAACTGGCGGTCAAAGAAGTCGAAACCGAAGTGATGGTGGACAACGGGGGCACCGTGATGATCGGTGGTATTTTTGAGCAGGAAGAGACCAACAGTGTCGACAAGGTGCCGGTGTTGGGTGACGTGCCGGTGGTGGGCAACCTGTTCAAAACCCGCAACAACACCAGCAGCAAAAAAGAACTGTTGATCTTTGTGACACCCGTGATTTTGGATGAGGGCCTCGCTACCCAGTAAACGCGGCGTGTGTTGGATGGTTTTTGAAGGAGTATCCTGTGATCAAGCGGTGGATGGGATGGTTGGGCTTGGCCCTGACAGCATGGTTGGTGGCGTGTGGGGGGGGCGGGGGCTCGCCCGGCAGCAACCCCAACGAGGGTGCGCTGACGGTAGGTGGCGTGACGGCGGTGACGCTCATGCCCGGTGAGGCGCGAACGCTGCCCGTGTCGGGTGGTGTGCCGCCTTACCGCGTGGTCAGCCAGGAGCAGGCCATCGCCGTCGCGGCGCTCGACGCCAATAGCTTGGTCATTGGCGGGCAAAACGCAGGCGACACCCAAGTGACCGTAACCGACCGTGCAGGAACTGCCGTCTCGCTGGCGGTGAAAGTGGGGACGAGCATCCCGCTGTACACGACGGCGCCTGCTTCGTTACAGCTGGGTGTGGGCCCGAGCGAGGCGCGCACCTTCCGCGTGGCCGGTGGCGTCAAGCCGTATGTCATCACGGGCAACGCCCCGCTGGTTGCGACGGTCACCCAGCTCGATGCCGAGCAGTGGCGCATACAAGGTGTGGCCATTGGTGATATGAAGGTGCGTATACGGGATGCTGCGGGTACGGAGCTGGAGGTCGCCGTGACCGTGGGCTCTCCGGAACTGCGTATTTCGTCGGACAAGCTGACGTTGCAGATCGGCATACCGGCGACCGTGGTGCTGTCCGGCGGCCAAAAGCCGTATTCGATTGCTGGTGGCATTCCGGCGGTGATACAGGTACGGCCGGTGACGGGCTCGGACAGCGCCTTTGAGATCACGGGACTGCTGGCAACAGGGGACGTCGATGTCGTGTTTTCGGATGTGACGGGTAAAACGGTCAAGGTCACCGTGACCGCAAACGTTGCGACCACACAGATTCGCGTCTCACCGTCTGCTCTCACGCTCGGTGAGCAGTCGGGTGAATCGGTGAAATTTAGTGTTTTCACGGCAGCAAAAGATGACCTGTCCGTTTTCAGCAGCAATCCGTCGTTGTTTGCGATTTCGGGCGTGACCAAGCCCGAATTCAATGCCGACGGTTCGGTCAAGACCTATGGATCCTTCACGGGGACGGTGTCCGGGACCACCTGCGTATCTGCCAATACGCCTGTGACCATCACGGTCGTGGATAGCAATGGTTCGGTGGGTACGGCGACCGTGACGGTGGCGAACACCAACACGGCTTGCCCCTGATGACGGGAGGCGCGTATCTCATCGGCCTCCCCGGCACGGGCAAAACCACGGTCGGGCGGCAGTTGGCGCGGCGGCTGCAGCTGCCCTTCGTCGACGCCGACCAGGTGATCGAGGCGCGCACCGGCTGCACGATTCGCGAATTCTTCGTGCGCGAGGGCGAGGCCGCGTTTCGCGACCTTGAGGAGGCGGTGATCGACGAGCTCACGCAGGGGCCGCCCTGCGTGCTGTCCACCGGCGGCGGCGCCGTGCTGCGGCCGGCCAACCGGCGGCATTTGCGCGAGCGGGGGCGGGTGTTTTACCTGCGCTCGTCGCCGGAGGAACTGGCGCGGCGCTTGCGGCACGACCGCACGCGCCCGCTGTTGCAGGTGGCCGACCCGGTGCAGCGCTTGCGCGAGCTGTATGCCCAGCGCGACCCGTTGTACCGCGAGACGGCGCACTACACCATCGAGACCGGGCGCCCCTCGGTGGCGACCCTGGTCAACATGATCGTGATGCAGCTGGAGTTGGGCGCCGCCGCGCCGCCGGTGCCGGCCGCTGGCGGCTAAACTCCGGCCATGGACGCGACTCTCTCGCCCGGCGGTGCGGCCGGTGATGCAGCGGTGGCGCGCGTGCCGCATGGGCCGGCGCACGTGGTCACCATTGATTTGGGGCAGCGCAGTTACCCCATACTGATCGGTGCGGGGTTGCTGCGTGAGCCTGCGACCTGGGCCGGCTTGCCGCGGGCCTCGACCGCGGTGATCGTGAGCAACACCACGGTGGCCCCGTTGTACGCGGCGGCACTGCACGCAGCGCTTGCCCCCCACTACCCGCGCGTGCTGGAGGTGGTGCTGCCCGACGGCGAGGCCCACAAGGACTGGCCGACGCTCAACCGCATCTTCGACGCGCTGCTCGAGCAGGCGTGCGACCGCAAGACCGTGCTGCTGGCGCTGGGCGGCGGCGTCATCGGCGACATGACCGGGTTTGCCGCCGCGTGCTACATGCGTGGCGTGCCCTTTGTGCAGGTGCCCACCACGCTGCTGGCGCAGGTGGATTCCTCGGTCGGCGGCAAGACCGCCATCAACCACCCGCTGGGCAAGAACATGATCGGCGCGTTTTACCAGCCGGTGCGGGTGGTGTGCGACCTGGATACGCTGGCCACGTTGCCGGCGCGCGAGTACAGCGCCGGCTTGGCCGAGGTCATCAAATACGGGCCGATTTTCGATCCGGCGTTTTTGGACTGGATCGAGGCCCACCTGGGGGCACTCATGGCGCGCGATCCGGTGGCCGTTGCCTACGCGGTGCGCCGCAGCTGCGAAATCAAAGCCGCCGTGGTCGGCGAGGACGAGCGTGAATCCGGCCTGCGCGCCATCCTCAACTTTGGCCACACGTTTGGCCACGCCATCGAGGCGGGGCTGGGCTATGGGGCTTGGCTGCATGGCGAGGCGGTGGGCTGTGGCATGGTGATGGCGGCCACGCTGTCGCAGCGCCTGGGCCGGGTGTCGCAGGCTTATGTGGAGCGGCTTACCCGCCTGACGGCCGCGGCAGGCCTGCCCACGCGTGCGCCCGTGCTGGGGCCCGACAACGCCGCGCGCTACCTGGCGCTGATGCGGGTGGATAAAAAGGCCGAAGGCGGTGCGATCCGCTTCGTCGTGGTGGACGAGCAGGGCCACGCCGCGCTGCAGGCGGTGCCGGACGCGGTGGTGGCCGAGGTCATCGAGGCGTGCAGCCGCTGAGGCCATGACCCTGGCGCCGTATGCCTGCGATCCAGCGCGCAGCCGCGGGCGACGTTACCCCGAGCCGGCGGCACCGACGCGCAACCCGTTTCAACGCGACCGCGACCGCGTGATCCACTCCACCGCGTTTCGGCGGCTGGTGTACAAGACCCAGGTGTTCCTCAACCACGAAGGGGACTTGTTTCGCACCCGGCTGACGCATTCGCTGGAGGTGGCCCAGCTCGGGCGCAGCATCGCGCGCGCGCTGGGTCTGCACGAGGATTTGGTGGAGGCCATCGCGCTGGCGCACGACCTGGGGCACACGCCCTTTGGCCATGCCGGGCAGGACGCGCTCAACGCCTGCCTGCACGAGGACAACGGCCCTGCCGCGCAGGAGCCGCGCGGGCCGGATGAACCGCACGGCGGCTTCGAGCACAACCTGCAGAGCCTGCGCGTGGTGGATGAGCTGGAAGCGCGCTACCCCGCATTCGACGGCCTCAACCTGTGTTTTGAAACCCGTGAGGGCATCCTCAAGCATTGCTCGCGTGCCAACGCCGCGTGGCTGGAGACGCGCGAGCCGGACGGCGTGGGTGCGCGCTTCCTGCGCGGGGCGTCGCCCTCGCTGGAGGCGCAACTGGCCAATGTGGCCGATGAAATCGCTTACAACGCCCACGACATCGACGACGGTGTGCGCAGCGGCCTGCTGACGCTGGAGCAGCTCGAGGCGGTGGCGCTGTTCGATGAGCATCGGCGCGCGGCCCTCAGCGACCACCCCACGCTGCGCGGGCGGCGCCTGTTGTACGAGACCATACGGCGCATGTTGAGCGCCCAGGTCTACGACGTGATCGATGCCACCCGGCAGGCGCTGCGCGAGGCGGGTGTGCAAACGCTGCAGGACGTGCGCGCGCACCCGCCGCTGTTGCGGTTTTCGGCCGGGATGCGCGAGGCCTCGGCGGCGCTCAAGCGCTTTTTGTTGAACCACCTCTACCGCCACCCGCAGGTGATGGAGACCACGGGGCGGGCGCGGCAGGTGGTGGCCGACCTCTACCGCGTGTATTGCGCAGACCCGGCGCTGCTGCCCCCCGGCAGCCGGCGCGAAGGCCTGTCGTTGCGCCGCCAGGTGGCGGATTACATCGCGGGCATGACCGACCGCTTTGCCATCCGTGAGCACGAGCGGCTGACCGGGCAGCGGTTGTTTGGGTAGCGTCATGCACGATCGCCCCGCGCCGACGCCCACGCCGCGCAGCGCGTTGCCGGTGCAGGCGCGCCTGATCGTGGCGGTGGGCATCGCCAGTGCGCTGCACGTGGGCAAGCTGCCGCCCGCGTTGCCGCTGCTCGCGCAGGAGCTGGGCCTGACCCTGGTGCAGGGGGGCTTTTTGCTGTCCATGATCCAGTTCGCGGGCATGACCTTGGGCGCGCTGCTGGGCCAGTTGGCGGACCGGCTGGGGCCGCGGCGGGTGATGATGGTGGGACTGGTGCTGTTGGCGGCGGGCAGCGCGCTCGGGGCTGTGGCGCCAGGCGCGGCGGCGCTGCTGGGCACGCGCGGCCTTGAGGGGGTCGGGTTCCTCATGACCGTGTTGCCTGCGCCCGCGTTGCTGCGCCGCACGGTCACCGAGCCGGGCCCGCTCAACCGCGCGCTGGGCTGGTGGGGGGCGTACATGCCGATCGGCGCGGCCACCGGCTTGCTGGTGACGCCGCTGGCGTATGCCACCATCGGGTGGCGCCTGACCTGGGCTGTGCTGGCCGTGCTGGCGGCGCTGTGCGCGGCCGGGGTGCGCGTGTACGTGGCGCCGGATGGCCCGCGCGCGCGCGACGCACAGGCATGGGCGGCCCTTCGGCACGGGTTGCACACCACGCTGTCTGCGCCGGGGCCGTGGCTTGTGGCCAGTGCGTTTTTGATGTACTCCGGCCAATGGCTGGCGGTCGTCGGGTTTTTGCCCACCCTCTACACCGAAGCCGGTTGGTCGCCGGCGCGCGTGGGCTGGGCCAGCGCGCTGGTGGCAGGTGTCAATCTGACCGGCAACATTGCGGCCGGCCGCTTGCTGGCGCGCGGCGTGGCACCGCGGTCGCTGCTCTGGACGGGCTATGGCGCCATGGCCCTTGGCGCCGTGGGCACTTTCACGGCAGGCGCGGGGCTGGCCTATGCATCGGCGCTGGTGTTTTCCGCCGTCGGTGGCCTGATCCCGGGGACCTTGTTTGCGCTGGCGGTGCGGCTGGCACCGGGGCCGCAGACGGTTTCGACGACGGTGGGCTGGGTGCAGCAATGGTCGTCGCTGGGGCAGTTCGTGGGCCCGCCGTTGGTGGCGGCGCTGGCGGCCCGGGTTGGCGGCTGGCAGTGGACGTGGACGGTCAACGTGGCGTGCTGCGCGGTGGGCGCGCTGCTGGCCGCGGCCCTGCACGCGCGCCTGGCGCAGCAGGTGCGCGCACCGCGCCCCGGGCAGGAGGGCGCCTGAATGGCGCGCTTGCCGCGCTTGGCGGTCACCGGTCTGCCGCACCTGGTGGTGTGGCAGGGGCACAACCGCCAGCTCGTCTTCGTGGACGATGAAGACCGCGCGGCCTTCGTCGCGCTGCTGGCCGAAGCCGTGGCGCGCGAGGGCGTGGAGGTCCACGCCTGGGTGCTGCTCGACACGGCACTATGGCTGCTCGTCACACCCCGGCGGGACGGCGCCCTGTCGCGCCTGATGCAAGACATCGGCCGCCGCTACGTGCGGCGCTTCAACCAGCGGCACGGCCGCAGCGGCACGTTGTGGGAGGGGCGTTACCGCGCCTCCGTGGTGGCCCCGGCCGAGGTGCTGACGGCCATGGTGTGGCTGGATCACGAACCGGTGCGCGCCGGCCTGGCGCCGTCACCCGACGGCTGGCCGTGGTCCACCCACCGCGCCTACGTGGGCCTGGCGCCGCTGCGCGATGTGCAGCCGCCGCCCCCTTGGTGGGCCTTGGGCGACACGCCTTTTGCCCGCGAAGCCGCCTACCGGGAGCAGGTGCGCGCGGGGCTGCCGGCCACGCGCGAGCAGGCGTTGCGGGAGGCCGCGCTCAAGGGCTGGCCGATTGGGGACGCAGCCTTTTTGGCGGGGTTGGAGGCCCAAACCGGCCGCCGCACCCGCCCGGCCCGGCCCGGGCGCCCCCGTAAACCACCGGTTGATCTGTCCCCAAAAAACTCTACTACTCGAAAGACAGATAAAAAATTGTGATCTGACCCCAAAAAATCCACTTGCTGTTTTTGCTGCGATGCACTATCCTGTGGTCGTTTTTGTCAACCGACCCAGGAGTCCGGCGTGACCGCTACCCCCCAAACCCTGGCCGCGCAGCGTGGCCTCTATGACGCTGCTCAAGAGCACGACGCCTGTGGCGTTGGCTTCGTCGCCCACATCAAGGGCCGCAAAAGCCACGAGATCGTCACGCAAGCGCTCAAGATTCTGGAAAACCTCGACCACCGCGGGGCGGTCGGTGCCGATCCCCTGATGGGCGATGGCGCGGGCATCCTGCTGCAAATCCCCGATCCGCTCTACCGCGAGGAGATGGCCAAGCAGGGCGTGACGCTGCCGCCGCCGGGTGAGTACGGTGTGGGCATGATCTTCCTGCCCAAAGAGCACGCCAGCCGCCTGGCGTGCGAGCAGGAGCTCGAGCGCGCCATCAAGGCCGAAGGCCAGGTGCTGCTGGGCTGGCGTGACGTGCCGGTGAACCGGGACATGCCCATGTCCCCCACGGTGCGCAAGACCGAGCCGGTCATCCGCCAGGTGTTCATCGGGCGCGGCAGCGACGTGATCGTGCAAGATGCGCTGGAGCGCAAGCTCTACGTCATCCGCAAGACGGCCAGCGCCGCCATTCAGCGGCTGCAGCTGACCCACAGCAAAGAGTACTACGTGCCGAGCATGAGCAGCCGCACCGTGGTCTACAAGGGGTTGCTGCTGGCCAACCAGGTGGGCGAGTACTACCTCGACCTGCAGGACCCGCGCTGCGTCTCGGCCTTGGGGTTGGTGCACCAGCGTTTTTCGACCAACACCTTCCCTGAGTGGCCGCTGGCGCACCCCTACCGCTATGTGGCGCACAACGGCGAGATCAACACCGTCAAGGGCAACTACAACTGGATGCGTGCGCGCGAGGGCGTCATGCGTTCGCCCGTGCTCGGTGCCGACCTCAAGAAGCTCTACCCGATCAGCTTTGCCGGGCAGTCCGACACCGCCACGTTCGACAACTGCCTGGAGCTGCTGACCATGGCGGGCTATCCGTTGGCGCAGGCGGTGATGATGATGATTCCGGAGCCGTGGGAGCAGCACACGCTCATGGATGAGCGTCGGCGCGCGTTTTACGAATACCACGCCGCGATGCTGGAGCCCTGGGACGGCCCGGCCTCGATCGTCTTCACCGATGGGCGCCAAATCGGCGCTACGCTGGACCGCAACGGCCTGCGCCCCTCGCGCTACTGCGTCACCGACGACGACTTCGTCATCATGGCGTCCGAATCGGGCGTGTTGCCGGTCCCCGAGAACAAGATCGTGCGCAAGTGGCGCTTGCAGCCGGGCAAGATGTTTTTGATCGACCTGGAACAAGGGCGCCTGATCGACGACGAGGAGGTCAAGGCCACGCTGGCCAACGCCAAGCCCTACAAGCAGTGGATCGAGAACCTGCGCATCCGCCTCGACAGTGTCGAGCGGCCGGTGGCCGGCGATGACGAGGCCAGCGTGCGCACCGTGGCCGACGAGTCGTCGCACGCGGCGATGGAGCACGTGGACGCGCAGCTGCTCGATTTGCAGCAGGCGTTTGGCTACACGCAGGAGGACATCAAGTTCCTCATGGCGCCGATGGCGCAAAACGGTGAGGAGGGTGTGGGCTCCATGGGCAACGACAGCCCGCTGCCGGTGCTGTCGGACCGCCCCAAGCCGCTGTACAACTACTTCAAGCAGCTGTTTGCACAGGTGACCAACCCGCCGATCGACCCGATCCGCGAGGCGATCGTGATGTCGCTGGTCTCCTTCATTGGCCCGCGTCCCAACCTGCTCGACATCAACCAGGTCAACCCGCCCATGCGGCTGGAGGTGAGCCAACCCGTGCTCAACCACGCCGACATGGCCAAGCTGCGCGACATCGAGCGCCGCACCGGCGGCAAGTTCAAGAGCAGCACGCTCGACATCACGTATCCCGTGGCCTGGGGCAAGGAGGGGGTGGAGGCGCGCCTGGCCTCGCTGTGCGCCGAAGCGGTGGACGCGATCAAGAGCGGCAGCAACATCCTGATCCTGAGCGATCGCGCCGTCAACCGCGAGCGCGTGGCCATTCCCGCCCTGCTGGCGCTGTCGGCGGTGCACCAGCACCTCATCCGCGAGGGCCTGCGCACGGCCACCGGCTTGGTCGTGGAAACGGGCAGCGCGCGTGAGGTGCACCACTTTGCGGTGCTGGCCGGCTATGGCGCCGAGGCGGTGCATCCGTACCTGGCGCTGGATACGCTCAAGGCCATCCACAAGGATTTGCCCGGCGATCTGTCGGCCGACAAGGCCATTGCCAACTACATCAAGGCGGTGGGCAAGGGCCTGTCCAAGATCATGTCCAAGATGGGCGTGTCCACCTACATGAGCTACTGCGGCGCGCAGCTGTTCGAGGCGGTGGGCATCAACAGCGCGACCATCGAAAAATACTTCACCGGCACCGCCAGCCGCGTCGAGGGCATCGGCGTGTTCGAAATCGCCGAGGAGGCGATCCGCCTGCACCGCCGCGCCTTTGGCGACGACCCGCTGCTGGCCGATATGCTGGACGTGGGGGGCGAATACGCTTGGCGCGCCCGGGGCGAAGAGCACATGTGGACGCCCGATGCGATTGCCAAGCTGCAGCACGCCACCCGCGCCGGCAACTTTGCCACCTACAAGGAGTACGCGCAAATCATCAACGACCAGTCGCGTCGCCACATGACCCTGCGCGGCTTGTTCGAGTTCAAGGTCGATCCGGCCAAGGTCATCCCCATCGAGGAGGTGGAGCCCGCCAGCGAGATCGTCAAGCGCTTTGCCACGGGCGCCATGTCGCTGGGCTCGATCAGCACCGAGGCGCACGCGACGCTGGCGATCGCGATGAACCGCATCGGTGGCAAGTCCAACACCGGCGAAGGCGGGGAAGACCCGGCGCGCTACCGCAACGAGCTCAAGGGCATCCCGATCCGCCAGGGCGAGACGCTGGCCTCCGTCCTGGGGCCGGACAAGGTGGAAGCCGACATTCCCCTGCAGCCGGGCGACAGCCTGCGCTCCAAGATCAAGCAGGTGGCCTCGGGGCGCTTTGGCGTGACCGCGGAGTACCTGGTCAGCGCCGATCAGATCCAGATCAAGATGGCGCAGGGTGCCAAGCCCGGCGAGGGGGGGCAGCTGCCCGGCACCAAGGTGTCGCCCTACATCGGCTTTTTGCGCTACTCGGTGCCGGGGGTGGGCCTGATCAGCCCGCCGCCGCACCACGACATCTATTCGATCGAGGACCTAGCGCAGCTCATCCACGACCTCAAGAACGTCAACCCGCGCGCCGACATTTCGGTCAAACTGGTGTCGGAGGTGGGCGTGGGCACGATCGCCGCGGGTGTGGCCAAGGCCAAGGCCGACCACGTGGTGATCGCCGGCCATGACGGCGGCACGGGCGCGTCGCCCTGGTCGTCGATCAAGCACGCCGGCAGCCCCTGGGAGATCGGCCTGGCCGAGACCCAGCAGACGCTGGTGCTCAACCGCCTGCGCGGCCGCATCCGCGTGCAGGTGGATGGCCAGATCAAGACCGGCCGCGACGTGGTGATCGGCGCCCTGCTCGGGGCGGATGAGTTTGGCTTTGCCACCGCGCCGCTGGTGGTCGAGGGCTGCATCATGATGCGCAAGTGCCACCTCAACACCTGCCCGGTGGGCGTGGCCACGCAGGACCCGGTGCTGCGCAAAAAGTTTGCCGGCAAGCCCGAGCACGTGGTCAACTATTTCTTCTTCGTGGCCGAAGAGGTGCGCGCGATCATGGCGCAGCTGGGCATTCGCAAGTTCGACGACCTGGTAGGCCGCACCGATTTGCTCGACATGAAGAAGGGCATCGCGCACTGGAAGGCCAAGGGGCTGGACTACAGCCGCCTGCTGCACCAGCCGGAGGTGCCGGCCGAAGTGCCGCGCCGCCATGTGGAGGCGCAGGACCACGGCCTGGCCAAGGCGCTCGATGTCAAGCTGATCGAAAAAGCCCGCCCGGCCATCGAGCGCGGCGAGAAGGTGCACTTCATCGAGAGTGTGCGCAACGTCAACCGCACCGTGGGCGCGATGCTCTCGGGCGAGGTCACGCGCCACCACCCGGAGGGGCTGCCCGACGACACCATCCGCATCCAGATGGAGGGCACCGGCGGCCAGTCGTTTGGTGCCTTCCTCTGCAAGGGCATCACGCTGTACCTGATCGGCGACGCCAACGACTACACCGGCAAGGGCCTGTCGGGCGGGCGCATCGTGGTGCGACCCAGCATCGATTTCCGCGGCGACGCGGGCAACAACATCATCGTTGGCAACACCGTGCTCTACGGCGCCACGCGTGGCGAGGCGTTCTTCCGCGGCGTGGCCGGTGAGCGTTTTGCGGTGCGCCTGTCCGGGGCGACGGCGGTGGTGGAGGGCACGGGCGACCACGGTTGCGAATACATGACCGGCGGCACCGTCGTGGTGCTGGGGCCGACCGGGCGCAACTTTGCCGCCGGCATGAGCGGCGGCATCGCCTACGTGTACGACGAGGACGGCCAGTTCGCCAAACGCTGCAACACCGCCATGGTGGCGCTGGAGCGTGTGGTCAGCAGTGCCGAGCAGGAGGCCACCATGGACCGCGCCATTTGGCACCGCGGCCAGACCGACGAGGCCCAGCTGCGCGAGTTGCTGGAGGCGCATCACCGCTGGACCGGCTCGACCAAGGCGCGCGCGCTGCTGGATGATTGGGCGAGCGCCCGCATGCGCTTCGTCAAGGTCTTCCCGCACGAGTACAAGCGGGCGCTGGCCGAGCTCGCGGGCCAGGCCTCGGTGGCCCGGCCCGTGCCGGCTGCCGCGGCCAAGGGCGACAAGCCGGGCCAGGCACGCAAGACCGCTACGGCCTGACCCTCCCCGAGCAACGCATCACGAGGCATACGATCATGGGAAAGATCACCGGCTTCATGGAATTCGAGCGCATCGAGGAGGGCTACCAGCCCCCGGCCGAGCGCGTCAAGCACTACCGTGAGTTTGTCATCGGTCTGGACGAGGCCCAGGCCAAGGTCCAGGGCGCGCGCTGCATGGACTGTGGCACGCCGTTTTGCAACAACGGCTGCCCGGTCAACAACATCATTCCGGACTTCAACGATTTGGTCTACCGCGGCGACTGGAAAAACGCCATCGCCGTGCTGCACAGCACCAACAACTTCCCGGAATTCACCGGCCGCATCTGCCCCGCGCCGTGCGAGGCGGCGTGCGTGCTCAACATCAACAACGACCCGGTGGGCATCAAGTCGATCGAGCACGCCATCATCGACCGCGCCTGGGCCGAAGGCTGGGTGGTGCCGCAGCCGCCCAAGGTCAAGACCGGCAAGAAGGTGGCCATCGTTGGCTCCGGGCCGGCCGGGCTCGCGGCTGCGCAGCAGCTGGCGCGCGCCGGCCACGACGTGACGGTGTTCGAGAAGAACGACCGCATCGGCGGCTTGCTGCGCTACGGCATTCCCGACTTCAAGATGGAGAAGTGGCTCATCGACCGCCGCGTCGAGCAGATGCAGGCCGAGGGGGTGACCTTCCGCACCCGGGTGCTGGTGGGCGCACTGCCCGAAGGCAGCAAGGTCAACAACGATGCGCGCGAGGTGATCAGCCCCGAGCAACTGCGGGCCGAATTCGACGCCGTGTTGCTGTGTGGCGGGGCCGAGCAGCCGCGCGACCTGCCGGTGCCGGGGCGGGAGCTGGACGGCATCCACTTCGCGATGGAGTTTTTGCCGCAGCAAAACAAGGTCAACGCCGGCGACAAGCTGAAAAAACAGATCGTCGCCACCGGCAAACACGTCATCGTCATTGGCGGCGGTGATACCGGCAGCGACTGCGTGGGCACCAGCAACCGCCACGGCGCGGCCAGCGTGACGCAGTTCGAGGTCATGCCCCAGCCACCGGCGCAGGAAAACAAACCCCTGACCTGGCCGTACTGGCCGCTCAAGCTGCGCACCAGCTCCAGCCACGAGGAAGGCTGCCAGCGCGAGTTCGCCATCGCCACCAAGGAGTTCGTGGGCAAGAACGGCAAGGTCAAGGCGGTGCGCACCGTCCATGTGGAAATGAAAGACGGCAAGCTGGTGGAAATCCCCGGCACCGAAAAGGAGTACCCGGCCGACCTGGTGCTGCTGGCCATGGGCTTCGTCTCGCCGGTGGCGAGCGTGCTCGATGCCTTTGGGGTGCACAAGGACGCGCGCGGCAACGCCAAGGCACACACCGACGCCGTGGGCGGCTACGCCACCAACGTGCCCAAGGTGTTTGCGGCCGGTGACATGCGCCGTGGCCAGTCGCTGGTGGTGTGGGCCATCCGCGAAGGCCGCCAGGCCGCGCGCGCCGTGGACGAGTTCCTGATGGGCGTGTCCGAGCTGCCGCGTTGAGCGCCTGCGGCGTCCGGCGCGATTGCGGGTTATCCCGTATGATAGGCACAGCCGGCTTGGCCGGCTGTTGTCATTTTGTGCATTCATGGCGTCCAGCACCTGTCTCGTCGAACTGCGCAACCTCACCTTCGGGTACGGGGATGGCCGCACCGTGCTCGACCGGGTCAGCCTGCACGTGCCGCGCGGCAAGGTGACGGTGCTCATCGGCACCTCCGGCGGTGGCAAGACGACGCTGCTGCGCCTCATCGGCGGGCAGCTGCGCGCGCGCAGCGGCCAGGTGTTGTTCGACGGCCTGGACGTGGGTGCGCTCGACCGCGACGGCCTGTACGCGGTGCGCCGGCGCATGGGCATGCTGTTTCAGTTTGGGGCCTTGTTCACGGACATGTCGGTGTTCGACAACGTGGCCTTTCCGCTGCGCGAGCACACCCTGCTGTCCGAGGCGCTGATCCGCGACATCGTGCTCATGAAGCTGCACGCCGTCGGTCTGCGTGGCGCGCGTGACCTCATGCCGGGCGAGCTCTCCGGCGGCATGGCGCGGCGTGTGGCGCTGGCGCGCGCGATTGCGCTCGATCCGGAGCTCATCATGTACGACGAGCCGTTCTCGGGCCTGGACCCGATCTCGCTGGGCACGGCGGCGCGGCTGATCCGCCAGCTCAACGACACCCTGGGGCTGACCAGCATCATGGTCTCGCACGAGCTCGAGTCGACCTTTGCCGTGGCCGACCACATCATCGTGCTGGCCAACGGGCGCGTGGCGATGGAGGGCACCCCGGACGAGGTGCGCCACAGCGACAACCCGCTGATCCAACAGTACGTCAGCGCGTCGCCGGACGGGCCGGTGCGCTTTCACTACCCGGCGCCCGCGGTGGAGCAGGATTTTGGGCCCGCCGGCCCCGTGGGGGGGCCGCGATGAGGTGGTGGCATCCGGCCGATGTGGGCTTTGCGGTACGGGCCAAGCTGGCCGATCTGGGGCTGGGCGCACGCCTGTTCATGCGGCTGTTCGTGGGCAGTTGGGGCAGCTTTCGGCGCTTTGGGCTGATCCGCGACCAGATCCACTTTCTGGGCAACTACTCGCTGTCGATCATTGCGGTGTCGGGCCTGTTCGTCGGCTTTGTGTTTGGCCTGCAGGGTTACTACACGCTGCAGCGCTACGGCTCGGCCGAGGCCTTGGGGCTGCTGGTGACGCTGAGCCTGGTGCGCGAGCTGGGGCCGGTGGTCACGGCGCTGCTGTTTGCCGGGCGCGCGGGCACGTCGCTGACCGCCGAAATCGGCCTCATGAAGGCCGGCGAGCAGCTCAGCGTCATGGAAATGATGGCGGTGGACCCGATCGACCGTGTGCTGGCGCCCCGTTTTTGGGCGGGGGTGATCGTCATGCCCTTGTTGGCCGCGGTGTTCAGCGCCATGGGCATCATCGGCGGCTGGGTGGTGGGCGTGCTGATGATCGGGGTCGATGGCGGCGCGTTCTGGAGCCAGATCCAAGGGGGCGTGGACGTTTGGTCCGATGTCGGCAACGGCATGATCAAGAGCCTGGTGTTTGGCATCGCGGTGACGTTCATCGCGCTGCTGCAGGGGTTCGAGTCGCACCCCACCCCCGAGGGCGTTTCGCGCGCGACCACACGCACCGTGGTGATGGCCTCGCTCACGGTGCTGGGGCTGGACTTCATCCTCACGGCGATGATGTTCAGCATCTGACAGGGAAGGCACTACGGTGATGCAACGATCCAAAATCGACGTCTGGGTGGGCTTGTTTGTGCTGATTGGCGCAGCGGCCATCCTGTTTCTGGCGCTGCAGGCGGCCAATTTGCTGAGCCTGAGCTTCAACCCCACCTACCGGGTGACGGCGACGTTCGACAATGTCGGCTCGCTCAAGCCCAAGGCGGCGGTGCGCAGCGGCGGGGTGGTGGTCGGGCGGGTGGAGTCGATCGCCTTTGACGACAAGACCTTTCAGGCCCGTGTGGTGTTGGCGCTGGAGTCGCGCTACGCCTTCCCCAAGGACAGCTCCTTCAAAATCCTGACCAGTGGGTTGCTGGGCGAGCAGTATGTCGGCCTGGAGCCGGGCGGGTCGGACGCCAACCTGGCTGATGGCGATGTGGTCACGCAAACCCAGTCGGCGGTGGTGCTGGAAAACCTCATCGGGCAGTTTTTGTTCAACAAAGCCGCCGAGGCGGGAGGTGGGCAATGAAGCGCGTTTGGCGGCGGCAGCGCCGCGCCGGCACGGCGGTGCTGGCGTGCACGGTCCTGCTGCAAGTGGGGTGCGCCAGCGGGCCCGACGCGCATCCGCGCGACCCGCTGGAGCCGTTCAACCGGGGCGTCTACCAGTTCAACGAAGCGGTGGACCGCGCCGTGCTCAAGCCCGTGGCCGAGGGTTATGTGGCGGCCGTGCCGGGGCCCGTGCGCACCGGTGTGGGCAACTTTTTTGGCAACCTGCGCGATGTGTGGTCGGCGCTCAACGCATTGTTGCAGGCGCGCGCCCAGCCCGCGGCGGAAAACGCGATGCGCGTGGCCGTCAACACCGTGTTTGGGCTGGGCGGGGTGCTGGATGTGGCCAGCGAAATGGGCCTCCCGCGCACCACGCTGGATTTTGGCCACACCCTCGGACGCTGGGGCGTGCCCACGGGGCCCTACCTGGTGCTGCCGCTGCTGGGCCCCTCCACCGTGCGCGAGACGGTGGCGCTGCCGCTGGACCGCCGCGGCGACGCCGTGGCGCAGGGCATCGACGACGTTGGCACCCGCAACGGTGCGCAGGCGCTGCGCCTGGTGGACACGCGCGCGACGCTGTTGCGCGCCGGTGACATGCTGGAGCAGGCCGCGCTGGACAAGTACAGTTTTACCCGCGACGCCTACCTGGCGCGCCGGCAGCGCCAGGTCGAGGCCGCGCGTGGCGAGGACGAGCGTGAGTGAGGCTGTAACCATGGGTAAACCGCCGGAACTCCAAACCGCTTGAAGATCCCCAACCGTCCATGAACATGACCGTGGTTTCTGCAACCCCCACCGTGACCTCTGCGACCCTTGCGCGCCGCCAGTGGCTGGCGGGCGCGGCCCTTGCCGCGCTGGCGCTGCCCCTGTGGCCCCTGGCCGCGCGCGCACAGCAGACATTGGAAGCCCCCGATGCGCTGATCCAGCGCGTCGCCAGCGAGGTCTTTGACATCGTCAAGCGCGACCCGGCACTGCGCAGCGGCGATCTGGGGCGCATCATGGAGCTGGTCGACACCAAGCTCATGCCGCACGTCAACTTCGAGCGCATGACCGCATCGGCCGTTGGCCGCTATTGGCGCCAGGCCACGCCTGAGCAGCGTCAGCGCCTGCAGGCCGAGTTCAAAACCCTGTTGGTGCGCACCTACTCGGGCGCATTGACCCAGATCCGCGACCAAACGCTGGTGATCCGGCCGCTGCGCGCGGCCCCCGGCGCGACCGAGGTCGTCGTGCGCTCCGAAATCCGCGGCAAAGGCGATCCGATCCAGCTCGACTACCGGCTGGAGCAAACCCCCACCGGCTGGAAGGTGTATGACCTCAACGTTTTGGGGGTGTGGTTGGTCGAGACCTACCGCACCCAGTTTGCACAGGAGATCAGTGCCAAAGGCATCGACGGCCTGATCGCCGCCTTGGCCGAGCGCAACCGCGCCAACGCCCAGTCGGGGTGAGCCGCCGTGGTGGCCCCATCCCCCATGACCCTGCCCCCGGTTCCGGCCACGCTGACGCACGCCCAAGCCGAGGGCTATCTGGACCAATGCCGCGCGGCGCTTGCCGCGGCGGGCACGGGCGCGCACGTGGTGCTCGACGCCAGTGCGCTGCACGAATTCGACTCCTCCGCGCTGGCGGTGCTGCTGGCCGTGCGGCGCGAGGTGCTGGCCCGTGGCGCCACCTGGGTGGTGCAGGGCTTGCCCGAGCGCGCGCGCGTGCTGGCGGGCCTGTATGGGGTGGGGGAGTTGCTGCCGGCGTAAAATGGTCGGTTTATGTCCGCCGCCGTTTCCTTTGAGCACGTCAGCAAGCGCTTCGATACGGCGCGTGGTCCCCTGCAGGCCCTGCAGGGGGTTGCCTTCGACATCCAACCCGGGGAGTTTTTCGGCTTGCTCGGGCCCAACGGGGCGGGCAAAACCACGCTCATCAGCATTCTGGCTGGGCTGAGCCGCCCGAGCAGCGGGCGTGTCACGGTGTTTGGCGCGGATGTGCAGGCCGAGCCAATGCAGGCGCGGCGGCGCCTGGGCATCGTGCCGCAGGAACTGGTGTTCGATCCCTTCTTCACCGTGCGCGAGGCGCTGCGCTTCCAGTCGGGCTATTTCGGCATCCGCGACAACGACGCCTGGATCGATGAACTCCTGGCCGGCTTGGGCCTGGCCGACAAGGCCGACACCAACATGCGCCAGCTCTCCGGTGGCATGAAGCGGCGCGTCATGGTGGCCCAGGCGCTGGTGCACCGGCCGCCGGTCATCGTGCTGGATGAGCCCACCGCCGGCGTCGATGTCGAGCTGCGCCAGACGCTGTGGGCCTTCATCTCGCGCCTCAACCGCGATGGCAGCACCGTGCTGCTGACGACGCACTACCTGGAAGAGGCCGAGGCGCTGTGCGGCCGCATCGCCATGCTGCGCGCGGGACGCGTGATCGCGCTGGAGCGCACCGCGGACCTGTTGCAACGCGCCTCGTCCAACGTGCTGCGCTTCAAAACCGATCAGGCGCTGCCGCCGGCGCTGGCGGCGCGCGCGCGCGTCACCGGGCGCATCGCCCAGGTCAAGGTGCACGACGCCTACGAGGTCGAGCGCACGCTGGCCATGCTGCGCGAGGCGGGCATCGTCATGGAGGACATCGAGGTCCACAAGGCGGATTTGGAGGATGTGTTTTTGGAGCTCATGGCGGATCAGCGCGACGCGGAGGCACGCGCATGAGTGGCTGGCAAACCCTGTTGTGGAAAGAGGTGCTGCGGTTTTGGAAGGTGGCCTTCCAAACCGTGGCGGCGCCCATCGTCACCGCCATCCTGTACCTGTTGATCTTTGGCCATGTGCTGGAGGAGCACGTGCAGGTGTACGACGGCGTCGGCTACACCGCGTTTTTGCTGCCCGGGCTGGCGATGATGAGCTTGCTGCAAAACGCGTTTGCCAACAGCTCGTCGAGCCTGATCCAGAGCAAGATCATGGGCAACCTGGTCTTTTTGCTGGTGGCGCCGCTGTCGCACCGCGCCTGGTTCGCGGCCTACGTCGGGTCGTCCGTGCTGCGCGGATGGGTCGTGGGCGCGGGGGTGTTGCTGGTGACCGCCTGGGCGGCGGATCTGCGCTGGGCGCACCCCGGCTGGATCGTGGTGTTTGCCGTGCTGGGGGCGGCGCTGCTGGGGTCGCTGGGGGTGATCGCAGGGCTGTGGGCGGAAAAATTCGACCAGATGGCCGCGTTCCAGAACTTCATCATCATGCCGATGACGTTTCTGTCGGGTGTGTTTTACTCCATCCACTCGCTGCCGCCGTTTTGGCAGCGGGTCAGCCACCTCAACCCATTTTTCTACATGATCGACGGGGCGCGGTACGGCTTTTTTGGCGTCAGCGACGTCTCGCCATGGCTGAGCCTGGCCGTGGTGGGCGGGGCCTTCGTCGCCGTGGCGGCGCTCACCTTGCATCTGCTGCGCATAGGCTACAAGATCCGCCATTGACAGCAGGCGTTGCCGCGGCAGACCCGGTGTTGGGTCGTCGCCCGTGGCGCCTGCGTTCCCGTTGCATCGTTTTTTGCCCGCTTGCCCTGGATGGCCTTCCATGACCGCTGAACAGCTCCACGCCCTGATTGCCGCCGGCCTGCCCTGTGACCACCTGGAGGTGACCGGTGATGGTCGCCACTGGGCGGCCGTGATCGTCTCGCCCGCCTTTGAGGGGCGGCGCGCGGTGCAGCGCCACCAAATGGTCTATGCCACATTGGGCGCGCGCATCGACAACGACGAGGTGCATGCGCTGTCCATGAAGACCTACACCCCGACCGAATGGCAGGCGGCGCAGGCCGCCGGGGCCCGGTAAGGACGCTGGCATGGACCGTTTGCTGATCCGCGGTGGCCAGCGCCTGCACGGCGAGGTGGTCGTCTCCGGCGCCAAGAATGCGGCGCTGCCCGAGCTGTGCGCCGCGCTGCTGACCGATGCCGCGGTGACCTTGCGCAACGTGCCGCGGCTGCGCGACGTGGCCACGATGCGCGCCTTGCTCGAGCGCATGGGCGTGCAGGTGCGCACGCATGGCGAGCGCGGTGGCATGACGCTGCAGGCCGCCGACCCGCTGGAGCCGGTGGCGCCGTACGAGCTGGTCAAGACCATGCGCGCCTCGATCCTGGTGCTCGGGCCGCTGCTGGCGCGCTGCGGGCGTGCGCGCGTGTCGTTGCCGGGCGGCTGCGCGATCGGCTCGCGGCCGGTCGATCAGCACCTCAAGGGCCTGCAGGCCATGGGGGCCGACATGGCCGTGGAGCATGGCGACATCGTGGCGCGTCTGCCCGCGGGGCGCACGCGCTTGCGCGGTACGCGCATCACCACCGACATGGTCACCGTCACCGGCACCGAGAACCTGATGATGGCCGCCACCTTGGCCGAGGGCGAGACGGTGCTCGAAAACGCCGCCCAAGAGCCCGAGGTGGTCGATCTGGCCGAGCTGCTCATCCGCATGGGCGCGCGCATCGAGGGGCACGGCACCAGCCGCATCCACATCCAGGGCGTGCCCGCGCTGCATGGCGCCGAGCACGACGTGGTGGCCGACCGCATCGAGGCCGGCACCTTTTTGTGCGCCGTGGCCGCCACCGGTGGCGAGGCGTGGCTGCGCGGCGGGCGCGCGCAGCATCTGGACGCCGTCATCGACAAGCTCACCGACGCCGGTGTGACGGTGCAGGCCGAGGCCGCGGGCATCCGGGTGCGCTCGCCGGGCGCGGCGGCGCTCAAAGCGCAAAGTTTTCGCACCACCGAATACCCGGGTTTCCCCACCGACATGCAGGCGCAGTTCATGGCCCTCAATGCGGTGGCGCAGGGCCCCAGCGCCGTGACCGAGACCATTTTCGAAAACCGCTTCATGCACGTGCAGGAGCTGGTGCGGTTGGGCGCGCAGATCCGCATCGACGGGCGCACCGCCTTCGTCGAGGGGGGCAGCCGGCTCTCGGGTGCGACCGTCATGGCCACCGATTTGCGGGCGTCGGCCAGCCTGGTCATTGCCGGTCTGGTGGCCGAGGGTGAGACGGTGGTCGATCGCATCTACCACCTCGACCGTGGCTACGACCAGATGGAACGCAAGCTGCAGGCCTTGGGGGCCGATATCGAGAGGATGGCATGACTGCCGAGACCGTCACCCTGGCCCTGTCCAAAGGGCGCATCTTCGACGAAACGCTGCCACTGCTGCGCGCCGCCGGCATCGAGGTGCTGGAAAACCCCGAAACCTCGCGCAAGCTCATCCTGCCCACCAACCAGCCGGATGTGCGCGTGGTGCTGGTGCGCGCCACCGATGTGCCGACCTATGTCGAGCACGGCGGCGCCGACCTGGGGGTGTGCGGCAAGGACACGCTGATCGAGCACGAGGCGGCGCGTGGCGATGCGGCCACGGTGGGGCTGTACCGGCCGCTGGACCTGGGGATTGCGCGCTGCCGCATGAGCGTTGCGGTGCCGGCCGACTTCGACTACGCGCGTGCGGTGCGGCAGGGCGCGCGCCTGCGCGTGGCCACCAAGTACGTGGCCATTGCGCGCGAGTTTTTCGCCAGCAAGGGCGTGCACGTGGACCTGATCAAGCTCTACGGCAGCATGGAGCTGGCGCCGCTGACCGGGCTGGCCGACGCCATCGTCGATTTGGTCTCCACCGGCAATACGCTCAAGGCCAACCGCCTGGTCGAGGTGGAGCGCATCATGGACATCTCCTCGCAACTGGTGGTGCGGCCCACGTCGCTCAAGCTCAAGCGCGCGCGCATTCGCCCCCTGCTGGAGGCCTTTGCGCGCGCGGTGGGGACGCCGGCGACGCCAACTGCTGCGACAATCGGGGCATGACTGCCGCTGACACCTTGCTTGCCCGCCCCCTGCGGCTCGACAGCGCCGCGCCCGACTTCGACGCGCAGCTGACCCAGCGCCTGCAGTGGTCGGCTGCGACCGACGCCGCCATCGAGGCGCGCGTGGCCGAGATCCTGGCCGACGTGCGCGCGCGTGGCGACGCGGCGGTGCTGGACTACACGCGGCGTTTCGATGGCCTGTCTGTGACCAGCGTGGCCGAGCTGGCAATCGGCGCCGATGCGCTGCGCGCCGCGTTCGAGGCCATCCCGGCCCACCAGCGCGATGCGTTGCAGGAAGCTGCCGCCCGCATCCGCCGCTACCACCAGGCGCAGCTCGACGCCTGCGGCCGCTCGTGGCAGATGCGCGACGCCGACGGCACGCTGCTTGGGCAGAAGGTCACGCCGCTGGACCGCGTCGGCATCTATGTGCCGGGGGGCAAGGCGGCCTACCCGTCCAGCGTGCTGATGAACGCCATCCCCGCACACGTGGCGGGCGTGCCCGAGATTGTCATGGTGGTGCCCACGCCGCGTGGCGAGCGCAACCCGCTGGTGTTGGCCGCGGCGCACGTGGCCGGGGTCAGCCGCGCGTTTGCGGTGGGCGGCGCGCAGGCCGTGGCCGCGCTGGCGTATGGCACCGCGACCATCCCCCGGGTGGACAAAATCACCGGGCCGGGCAACGCGTATGTCGCAAGCGCCAAAAAACATGTGTTTGGTACCGTGGGCATCGACATGATCGCCGGGCCCAGCGAAATCCTGGTGCTGGCCGACGGCACCACCCCCCCCGATTGGGTGGCGATGGACCTGTTCAGCCAGGCCGAGCACGACGAGCTGGCGCAGTCGATCTTGCTCTGCCCCGATGCCGCTTACCTGGACGCGGTGCAAGCCGCCATCGATCGGCTGCTGCCCACCATGCCGCGGCGCGCGATCATCGCCAAAAGCCTCAACGACCGCGGCGCGTTGATCCGCACCCGCGACATGGCCGAGGCGTGCGCGATCAGCAACCGCATCGCGCCCGAGCACCTGGAAGTCGCCAGCCGCGAGCTGCGGCGCTGGGAGCCGCTGCTGCGCCACGCCGGGGCCATCTTCCTGGGGGCCTACACCAGCGAAAGCTTGGGCGACTACTGCGCCGGCCCCAACCACGTGCTGCCCACCAGCGGCACGGCGCGCTTTTCCAGCCCGTTGGGCGTGTACGACTTTCAAAAGCGCTCCAGCCTGATCGAGGTCAGCGCCGAGGGGGCGCAGACGCTGGGCCGCATCGCGTCGGTGCTGGCGCACGGCGAAGGCCTGACCGCGCACGCGCGCGCAGCCGAGCTGCGCCTGCGGGCGGAGGGTGGGGCATGAGCGACCGCCTGGACGCGGCGCTGCAGCGCATCCGGCGCGATGTGCAGGGCATGCACGCCTACGCCATCCAGGACGCGACCGGCCTGATCAAGCTGGACGCGATGGAAAACCCTTACCGCCTGCCCGCAGCGCTGCAGCAGGCGCTGGGGGAACGGTTGGGGGCCGTGGCCATCAACCGCTACCCCGGGCCGCGCATCGAGGATCTCAAGCGCGCGCTGGCGGCGCACATCGGGTTGCCCGCGGGCGCGGCGCTGATGCTGGGCAACGGGTCGGACGAGCTCATCAGCCTGCTGGCCATGGCCTGCGACCAGCCCGGCGCCACGATCCTGGCGCCGCTGCCCGGCTTCGTCATGTACGAGATGTCGGCACGGCTGCAGGGGCTGCGCTTCGTGGGCGTGCCGCTGCGCGCCGATTTCGAGCTCGACGCCGACGCCATGGTCGAGGCCATCGCGCGCGAGCGTCCGGCCATCACCTACCTGGCCTATCCCAACAACCCCACCGCCAACCTGTGGCAGCCAGCGGCCATGCGCCGTGTCATCGACGCGGTGGCAGCGGTGGGCGGCCTGGTCGTGGTGGACGAGGCCTACCAGCCTTTTGCCAGCCACACCTGGCTCGACGAATGGCGGGCAGAGCCGGCGGCGCACGGGCACGTGCTCGTCATGCGCACGCTGTCCAAATTTGGTCTCGCTGGCGTGCGGCTCGGCTACCTGGTCGGGGCGCAGCCGCTCGTGCACGAGCTCGACAAGGTGCGCCCGCCGTACAACGTCAGCAGCCTCAACGCCGAGTGCGCGCTGTTTGCGCTGGAGCACGCCGATGTCTTTGCCGAGCAGGCGGCGGCGATTCGCGCCGAGCGCGAGCGGCTGCTGGCGGCGCTGGCGGCGCTGCCCGGGGTGCAGCCCTATCCCAGCCAGGCCAACATGATCCTGGTGCGTGTGCCCGACGCCACGAAGGCATTCACCGGCTTGCGTGCGCGCGGGGTGTTGATCAAGAATGTTTCTACAATGCACCCGATGCTGGCCCATTGCCTGCGCCTGACCGTGGGCACCCCGGCCGAAAACGACGCGCTGCTTGCGGCGCTGCCGCCTTCGCTATGACCACCTTGCCTGCTCCCAGCGCCGCTGCCCGCACCGCGGACGTCCAGCGCGTGACGGCCGAGACCCAGATCCGCGTGCGCGTGGACCTCGACGGCACCGGCCGCGCCCGGCTCGACACCGGCATCGGCTTCTTCGACCACATGCTCGACCAGATCGCCCGCCACGGGTTGATCGACCTCGAGATCGAATGCCGCGGCGACTTGCACATCGACGGCCACCACACGGTGGAAGATGTTGGCATCACTCTCGGGCAGGCGGTGGCGCGCGCGGTGGGCGACAAGCGCGGCATCCGCCGCTACGGTCACGCCTACGTGCCGCTGGACGAGGCCTTGTCGCGCGTGGTGGTGGATTTTTCCGGCCGCCCGGGGCTGCACCTGGACGTGCGCTTTACCGCTGGTATGATTGGGCAGTTCGACACCCAGTTGGTGCACGAATTTTTTCAAGGCTTCGTCAACCACGCCGGGGTGACGCTGCACATCGACAACCTCAAGGGCCACAACGCCCACCACCAATGCGAGACGATCTTCAAGGCTTTTGCGCGCGCGCTGCGTGCCGCGGTGGAGCGCGATCCGCGGTTGGGCGACGCCGTGCCCTCGACCAAGGGCAGCCTGTGAGGCTGGCGTTTTCTGCACTGCGTTCCCGGCTACGATGAACACCCTGCTGCCACGCGAGACGGTCGCGGTCGTCGATTACGGCATGGGCAACCTGCGCTCGGTGGCGCAGGCGGTCATGCACGCGGCGCTGGCCACCGACCATGTCGATGTCGTCGTCACGGACAACCCGCAGGTCGTGCGCGATGCGCACCGCGTCGTCTTGCCAGGGCAGGGCGCCATGCCCGATTGCATGGCCGAGTTGGAGCGCAGCGGTCTGCGTGCGGCGGTGCTGCACGCGGCTGCGAACAAGCCGCTCTTTGGCGTGTGCGTCGGCATGCAAATGCTGCTCGACCATTCAGAGGAGGGCGACACCCCAGGGCTGGGCCTGATCGGCGGGCGGGTGGTGCGCTTTCGCCTCGAGGGGCAGCAACAGCCCGACGGCAGCCGCTACAAAGTGCCGCAAATGGGCTGGAACCGCGTCTGGTACGGCTTCGAGCACGGCGCGGCGGAGCACGCGGCGCCGCACCCGCTGTGGGCGGGCATCCCGGACGGCAGCTATTTTTACTTCGTGCACAGCTACCACGCCCATCCTGCGGACCCCGCGCACGTGGCGGCGGTGACCGACTATGGCGTGCGCTTTGCCAGCGCGATTGCGCGCGACAACCTGTTTGCCACCCAGTTTCACCCCGAAAAGAGCGCCGACCAAGGGTTGGCGCTGTACCGCAACTTTTTGCACTGGAACCCTTGAAGCCCTGACGAGCCATGCTGCTGATTCCCGCCATCGACCTCAAAGACGGCCAGTGCGTGCGCCTGAAACAAGGCGATATGGACCAGTCCACCGTGTTCAGCGACGACCCGGCCGCCATGGCGCGCCACTGGGTCGAGCAGGGCGCCCAGCGTCTGCACCTGGTGGACCTCAACGGCGCGTTTGCCGGCAAGCCCAAAAACGAGGCCGCCATCCGCAGCATCCTGCGCGAAGTGGGGGATGACATCGACGTCCAGCTCGGCGGCGGCATCCGCGACCTCGACACCATCGAGCGCTACCTCGACGCGGGACTGCGCTACGTCATCATCGGCACCGCCGCGGTCAAAAACCCGGGCTTTTTGCAGGATGCCTGCACCGCCTTTGGTGGGCACATCATCGTCGGTCTCGACGCCAAGGACGGCAAGGTGGCCACCGACGGTTGGAGCAAGCTCACCGGCCACGAGGTGGTGGACCTGGCGCGCAAGTTCGAGGACTATGGCGTCGAGGCCGTCATCTACACCGACATCGGGCGTGACGGCATGCTGACCGGCATCAACGTCGAGGCCACCGTGCGCCTGGCGCAGGCGCTGTCGATCCCGGTGATCGCCTCGGGGGGGCTGTCGGGGCTGGAGGACATCCGGCGTCTGTGCGCGGTCGAGTCCGAAGGCGTCGAAGGCGTCATCTGCGGACGCGCGATCTACAGCGGTGACCTCGACTTTGCCGCCGCGGTGCGGCTGGTCGACGGCCTGGGCGCCTGACCATGCTGGCCAAGCGCATCATCCCGTGTCTGGACGTGACCGGCGGGCGCGTCGTCAAGGGCGTCAACTTCGTCGCCCTGCGCGACGCCGGCGACCCGGTGGAAATCGCCGCGCGTTACAACGAACAGGGGGCCGATGAGCTGACCTTCCTCGACATCACCGCCACCAGCGACGGGCGGGACCTGATTCTGCCGATCATCGAGGCGGTGGCCAGCCAGGTGTTCATTCCGCTGACCGTGGGCGGCGGCGTGCGCACCGTGGAGGACGTGCGCCGGCTGCTCAACGCCGGCGCGGACAAGGTTAGCTTCAACTCCGCGGCCATTGCCAACCCGCAGGTGGTGCGCGATGCCGCGGGCAAGTACGGCTCGCAGTGCATCGTCGTGGCCATCGACGCCAAGCGCCGCAGCGCCGAGGACGCCCAGCGCCCGGGCCCTGACGGCCAGCCGATCGGGCCGGGGTGGGACGTCTATTCACACGGCGGCCGCAAGAACGTCGGGCTGGACGCCGTGGCCTGGGCGCGCCAGATGGCCGCCTACGGCGCGGGCGAGATCCTGCTGACCAGCATGGACCGCGACGGCACGCAGGCCGGCTTCGACCTCGAGCTCACGCGCGCGGTCAGCGACGCCGTGCCGGTGCCGGTGATCGCCTCCGGCGGCGTGGGCACCCTGGACCATCTGGTGGATGGCATTCGCCTCGGCGGCGCCGATGCGGTGCTGGCGGCCAGCATCTTCCACTACGGCGCCTACACGATCGCCCAGGCCAAGGAACACCTGGCGCGGGCGGGCATTCCGGTGCGGAGGTCAACGGCATGACCGACTGGCTCGATCGCATCAAGTGGGACGCGCAGGGGCTGGTGCCCGTGATCGCGCAGGAGCAGCGCACCGGCGACGTGCTCATGTTCGCCTGGATGAACCGCGAAGCGCTGCAAAAAACCGCCGAACTGGGCCGCGCGGTCTACTACAGCCGCTCGCGCGGTCGCCTGTGGGTCAAGGGCGAGGAGTCCGGCCATGTGCAGCAGGTGCACGAAATCCGGCTCGACTGCGACGACGACGTGGTGCTGCTCAAGGTCACGCAGTTGGGCCACGAACCCGGCATCGCCTGCCACACCGGGCGCCACAGCTGCTTTTATCAGCGCCTGGACACGCAGCGTGGCCAGTGGCAGGCCGTCGACCCCGTCCTCAAGGCCCCCGAGACCATCTACCGCTGACGCCATGACCGACACCGCCACGCCACTCGACACGCTGCTGCGCCTGGCCGCCGTCATCGACAGCCGCAAACCGGCCGCCGGCGGCGACCCGGAGCGCAGTTACGTGGCGCGCCTGCTGCACAAGGGGCCCGATGCCTTCCTCAAAAAAATCGCCGAGGAAGCCGGTGAGGCCATCATGGCCGCCAAGGATTTGCAGCACGGTGCGGGCAGCGCACAGGCGTTCGTGGGCGAGGTGGCCGACCTGTGGTTTCACAGCCTGATCGCGCTGGCGCACTTTGGGCTGGGCCCGCAAGACGTGGTGGCCGAACTGGCGCGCCGTGAAGGCCTGTCCGGCCTGGAAGAAAAAGCCCTGCGCAAGGCGCGCGCGCGCGAGGCGGCCGAGGCCAACCGTGCGTCAACCGCACCGGAGTCATCGCCATGACCGACCCCCGCGACGAGCCGATCGACGTCACGCCCACGCGCGTGGCGCCACGCGCGGACGTGGACCCGCAGCGCCTGGCCAGCCTGCGCCAGCTCACCTTCGTGATCTACCTGCTCTACGCCCTGTCGTGGTTCGTCGGCATCACGGCGCTGGTGGCCATCATCATCAACTACGTCAAGCGCGAAGACGTCGCCGGCACGCTCTACGAGAGCCATTTCACCTGGCAGATTCGCACCTTTTGGTGGGGGCTGCTGTGGGCGGTGCTGGGCGGCCTGACGCTGGTGTTTGGCGTCGGCTTGATCGTGCTGGGCGCGGCGTTTGTCTGGACGCTGTACCGGCTGGTCAAGGGGTTTTTGTACTGGAACGACCGCCGGCCGCTGCCGGTGTAATCCTGTCCGTCACTGCACCATGTCACACGATCCCAACTGCATCTTTTGCAAGATCATCGCGGGCCAGATTCCCAGCCGCAAGGTGTACGAGGATGACGAGCTCTACGCCTTCCACGACATCCAGCCCTGGGCGCCCGTGCATTTTCTGATCGTGCCCAAGGTGCATATCCCCTCGATGGCGCAACTGACGCCCGAGCACGAGCGGCTCATGGGGCGGCTGATGGTGCTGGCGCCACGCCTGGCGCTGGAGCAGGGCTGCCTGCCGTATCCGCAAGGGGGGTTTCGCATCGTGTGCAACACGGGCGAGCACGGCGGGCAGGAGGTGCACCACCTGCACGTGCACGTCATCGGCGGACCGCGCCCCTGGCGCAAGGGGTAGGGCCTGCGCGGTCGCGGGCGTTTGGGGCACAATCCGCACCAACGGTGCGCCGTGGGTGAACCCGGCGCGCTGCGTAGAATCCCACCATGGTATCGGGGCCGGCTGCCCCGTCGTTGGAGTCAAACATGGGCAGTTTTTCCATTTGGCACTGGTTGGTCGTGCTGCTGATCGTGGTGCTGGTCTTTGGCACCAAGAAGCTCAAGAACCTGGGTTCGGACTTGGGCGCGGCGGTCAAGGGGTTCAAAGATGGCATGGCGCAAGGCACGACGTCCGACAGCAACGGCGCGCCCGCGCCGCAGGTGAGCGCGGACAAGACCGCCGAGAAGACCACCATCGACGTCGACGCCAAGACCAAGTCGTGAGCGCAGCCCGTCCGGCATGATCGATCTCGGCATTTCGAAGCTGGCCCTCATCGGGGTCGTGGCGCTGGTCGTCATCGGCCCGGAAAAGCTGCCACGCGTGGCGCGCACCGTCGGCGCTTTGCTGGGGCGGGCGCAGCGCTACGTGTCCGAGGTCAAGGCCGAGGTCAACCGCACCATCGAGCTCGAGGAGCTCAAGCGCATGAAGGAGTCGGTCGAGCGCACCGCACGCGACGTCGAGTCGCAGGTCAGCAGCACGGCCGCCGAGTTCGAGCGCGAATGGTCCGAGGTCACCGCCGGCCTGGACGGCGCGACCGCGTCGGCGCCCTCGGCGCCGGACCTGTCCTCGATCGGGACCCCGGTGTACCCGCAGTACCGGCGTCCCAAGAAGAACTTTCGCCTCAAGCGCCAGGCCGTGCCGCAGTGGTACAAGGCCCGCGCCGGTGTGCGCACGCGGGCCCTGTCCGGTGCGGCGCGCGTGGCGCGCTACCGCCCCAAAACCCTGACGCGCTGATCCATGGCCGACCCCCGAGAGCCCGCCGACGAACTCGCCGGCACCGAGCAGCCCTTTGTCGCGCACCTGATGGAGCTGCGCGACCGCATCCTCTACGCCCTGGCCGGCGTGGGCGTGTGCATGGTGCTGCTGGCCATCTGGCCGGGCCCCAGCGGCCTGATCGACTGGATCGCCGTGCCGATCCGCGCCCACATGCCGCCGGACGTCAAGCTCATCGCGGTCGGGGTGTTCACGCCGTTTTTCGTGCCGCTCAAGGTGCTCATGATGGCCGGCTTGCTCATGGCGTTGCCATGGGTGATCTACCAGATCTGGGCCTTCGTGGCGCCGGGCCTGTACAGCCACGAAAAGCGCTTTGCGCTGCCGCTGATCATCATTGGCAGCGTGCTGGCCTACCTGGGCATCGCGTTCGTGCAGTTTTTCGTGCTGGACAAGATGTTTGCCTTCATCCAGGGCTTCACGCCGGCCAGCGTCAATGCCACGCCGGACATTGCCTCGTATGTGGAGGCGATCCTGTCGCTCTACCTCGCCTTTGGTCTGGCATTCCAGGTGCCGGTGGTGGTGATGCTGCTGGTGCGCTTTCAGATGATCACGGTGGAGCAGCTCAAGGCGTTTCGCGGCTACTTCATCGTCGTGGCGTTCATCATCGCCGCCATCGTCACGCCGCCGGATGTGATCTCGCAGCTCGCCCTGGCCATCCCGATGACCCTGCTGTACGAGTTGGGCATCCTGGGGGCGCGTTGGTTTGCCCGTGGCGCCGCACCTGCAGACGGCGACGCCACCGACCAGGACGGGCGCAGCCCCTGAGCTTACGAACCCGCCGCGGGGCGGCGTGCCGGGACCACCGTGAGGGTGCGCGTGCCTTCACGGCGCAAGACGGTAACCTCGGCCGCGACGCCCGGCGTCAGCGCGGCCACGGCTGACAGCAGCCCGGCCACGCTCTGAACGGGGGTGTCCCCCACGCGCACGATGATGTCGCCGGGCCGGATGCCGGCTTGCGCCGCCGGTCCGCCTTGCAACACCCCGGTCACCACCACCCCCTGGGCACGGGGCATGTCGAAGTGCTCGGCCAGCTCCGGCGTGAGCTCCTGCGGCTCCACGCCGATCCAGCCGCGCGTGACGGCGCCGTCGCGCACGATGGCCTCCATGACCTCGCGCGCCGTGGCCACGGGGATGGCAAAGCCAATCCCCATCGAGCCGCCCGAGCGCGAGTAGATGGCGGTGTTGATGCCCACCAGATGCCCCTCCGCGTCCACCAGCGCCCCGCCGGAGTTGCCCGGGTTGATGGCGGCGTCGGTCTGAATGAAATTTTCAAACGTGTTGATGCCGAGCTGGTTGCGCCCCAGGGCGCTGACGATGCCCGCGGTCACCGTTTGACCCACGCCAAACGGGTTGCCGATGGCCAGCACACGGTCGCCGACCTCCAGCGACTCGGAGCGGCCCAGGACGATGACGGGCAAATCGGTCAAGGCCACGCGCAGCACCGCCAGGTCGGTGTCCGGGTCGGTGCCGATCACCTGCGCCGGTGCCTGGCGCCCGTCGCTGAGCTGCACCAGGATCTCGTCGGCGCCTTCGACCACATGGTTGTTGGTCAGGATGTAGCCCGCGGGGCTGACGATGACCCCCGACCCCAACCCGGCCTGGGGCTGAAACTCGGGCCGATCGCCAAAGAAAAAGCGAAACCAGGGCTCCTGCGCATGGGGGTTGCGCACCGCCTTGCTGGTGCTGATGCTGACCACCGCAGGCGCGGCCGCGCGCGCCGCGGCGCTCAGGCTCGCGCCGACGATGGCCGGCGAGCGCGTGTCGGGCTCGACCTGAAACACCGGCACCACGCTCGACACCCACGGCCGCTGGGCCAACCAATGGGGCTTGAGCGTGGCGATGACGAACCACACCGCCAGCAGCACCGTGACGGTTTGGGAAAACAGCAGCCAGAGGCGTTTCATCGTCGGCGTATCTTTCTTCCACCGGCCCCCTCGCCGGTATGCCCCTGCACGCAGCAGGGTTGATGTGGGTCAAGGTGTCGTGCGCCGTCCGCGGCTTCAATAGGGCAGCGATTGACCCATCGCAGGAGCGGAGCATGAAAGCGATTGTGGACCTTTTTTCGACCGATTACGGCCTCATGAGCGCGGGCGTCATCCTTTTCATCATCGTCATGGCGGTGTGGTTCCAGCGCTTTTTCGCGCGCAAGATCGCCGAGTCCGAGCGCGCCGCGCGCAAGCCCTGAGGACCCCCGCCGGCGGTGCGACAATGCGCGCATGACCGCACCGTCCTTATCTGACCATGGCCACGGCGCGCCGGGCGCGGCCCGCGAGGCGACGCGCGAGGCCGTGCTGGCGACCCTGGACGACCTGCTCGAGCCGGCGCGTTTTCAGGATTACGGCCCCAACGGTCTGCAGGTCGAGGGCCGCGCAACCATCCGGCGCCTGGTCAGCGGCGTGACGGCGAGCTTGGCGCTCATCGAGGCCGCCATCGGGGCGGGTGCCGACGCCATCCTGGTGCACCACGGCCTGTTCTGGCGCGGCCAGCGCGGCACGGTCACGGGTTGGATGAAGGCGCGGCTGCAGCGCCTGCTCGCACACGACATCAACCTGTACGCCTACCACCTGCCGCTGGACGCGCATGCCGACCTGGGCAACAACGCCCAACTCGGGCATCGGCTGGGCTTTGTGCCCGAGGGGGATGCCTGGTCGCGCTTCGGCGATCAACAGCTGGGCTTTCTGGGGCGGTGCGACGCCACCGATGCCAGCGCGTTGGCCGCGCGCGCGCAGGCGGCACTCGGGCGCGCCGTGACCTGCGTGCCGGGCGATGGCCGTGTCATCCGCCGCGTGGCCTGGTGCAGCGGCGGCGCACAGGGCTATTTCGAAGCGGCCATCGCCGCCGGGGCCGATGCGTTCCTCACCGGTGAAATCTCCGAGCCGCAGGCGCATCTGGCGCGGGAGACGGGTGTGGCCTTTCTCGCCTGTGGCCACCACGCCACTGAGCGCTACGGCGCCCCGGCCGTCGGCGCGTACCTGGCCGCGCGGCTGGGCATCGAGCACCGCTTCATCGACATCGACAACCCGGCCTGATGGACACACCCGCACCGCCGACCGCCGACCCCGTCGCCCCGCTGGCCATCACCATGGGCGATGCCGCCGGCATCGGCCCGGAAATCGTGGCCGAGGTGTTTCGGCGCCGGCCCACGTGGTCGTCGCGCTGTGTGGTGGTGGGCGATGTGGCCGTGATGCGCCGCGCGGTGCGCGTCACCGGTGGTGGGCTGCCCATCGCGGTGCTGGATGGGCCGGCCGAGGCGCGCCAGGTGCCGCCGCGCTGCCTGCCGCTGTGGCCGGCGCTCACGCTGCCGAGCCTGCCGGCGTTCGGTCAGGTCAGTGCCGCGGCCGGGCGCGCCGCGGCCGAGGCGGTGACCATCGCGGCGCAGGCCGCGCTCGCCGGGGAAGTCGCGGGGCTGGTCACCGCGCCCTTGCACAAGGGCGCGCTCGCCGCCGCCGGCATCGACGTGCCGGGACATACCGAGCTGTTGCAGGCGCTGGCGGCACGCCATCGGGGGCTGACGCCGGCGCAGCTTCCCGTGCGCATGATGCTGTCCAACGCCGAGCTGCGCACCGTGTTGGTGAGCATCCATGTGTCCCTGCGGGCGGCCATCGAGGCCGTGACCGCGTCCGCGGTGTGGGAGACGCTGCGCATCACCCACGAGCATTTCACCGGGCTGCTGGGCTGGCCAAGCTGTCGCATCGCCGTGGCCGGCCTCAACCCGCACGCCGGGGAAGGCGGGCTGTTCGGGCGTGAGGAGATCGACGCGATCGCCCCGGCCGTCGCGCGTGCGCGCGCTGCCGGCTGGGACGTCAGCGGCCCCCACCCGCCGGATACGGTGTTCATGCGCGCCCGCGCCGGCGAATTCGACGTCGTGATCGCGATGTACCACGACCAGGGGTTGATCCCGGTCAAATACCTGGGGTTGGCGCATGGCGTCAACACCACGCTGGGGCTGCCCTTTGTGCGCACCAGCCCCGACCATGGCACGGCGTTCGATTTGGCGGGGCAGGGACGCGCCGATCCGTCCAGCCTGATGGCGGCGGTGCAGGCCGCCTGGGCGGCCCTGCGGCAGCCGGTGGCCTGAGCAGCGTCCGCGCGCGCCTTGCGGGTTTGTCCGGAGCGCGATCCATTACAATGGCAAATGGTTTTCGTGCGGCCGCGCCATCCGTTGCGATGCGTCGGGTGGGGTGTGCCGTTTCGCCAGCACCATTCTGAAAGTCCTCCCCCATGAGCGAAGCCACCGTAGACCAAGACCGCCGGACCTGGCTCATCACCTCGTGCGCCGTGGGTGGCGCGGGTGCCGCCGCCGTGGCAGTCCCCTTCGTCAGTTCGTTTGCGCCCTCCGAGCGTGCCAAGGCGGCCGGGGCGTCGGTCGAGGTGGACGTCTCCAAGCTGCAACCCGGCGAAAAAGTGGTGGTGGAGTGGCGCGGCAAGCCGGTGTGGGTCATGCGCCGCACGCCCGAGCAACTGGCCTCGCTCGAGAAGGTCGAAGCTCAGCTGGCCGACCCAAACTCGGACCGCAAGGCCTATCCGACCCCGGCGTACGCCAAGAACCGGCACCGCTCGATCAAGCCCGAGTATTTGGTGGCGGTGGGTATCTGCACGCACCTGGGGTGCTCGCCGGTGGACAAGCTCCAGCCCGGGCCGCAGCCGTCGCTGCCCGACGACTGGCAGGGCGGCTTCCTGTGCCCCTGCCACGGTTCGACCTTCGACATGGCTGGCCGCGTGTTCAAGAACAAGCCGGCGCCGGACAATTTGGAAATTCCGCCGCACCACTACGTGTCCGAGACCGTGGTGCTGATCGGCGAGGATCCGCCCAAGGCCTGAAGCAGCGCCCCCGTACCGAATTTACGCACTAGGGAACCACCATGGCCGAATTCAAGGAAGCCCCCCCCAACGCGTCCCGCGGCGAGCAGCTCCTGACCTGGATCGACAACCGCTTTCCGCTGAGCAAGCTCTACAAAGAGCATTTGTCCGAGTACTACGCGCCGAAGAATTTCAACTTCTGGTACTTCTTCGGCTCGCTGGCCCTGCTGGTGCTGGTGATCCAGATCGTCACCGGCATCTTCCTGGTGATGCACTACAAGCCCGACGCGTCGCTCAATACCGCCGGTGTGCCGGTGGCGTTTGCCTCGGTCGAGTACATCATGCGTGACGTGCCGTGGGGCTGGCTGATCCGCTACATGCACTCCACCGGCGCCTCGGCGTTCTTCGTCGTGGTGTACCTGCACATGTACCGCGGCCTGATCTACGGCTCGTACCGCAAACCGCGCGAGCTGGTGTGGATTTTTGGTGTGGCGATCTTCCTGTGTCTGATGGCCGAGGCCTTCATGGGCTACCTGCTGCCCTGGGGCCAGATGTCGTACTGGGGCGCGCAGGTGATCGTCAACCTGTTCTCGGCCATTCCGTTCATTGGCCCGGATCTGGCGATCCTCATCCGCGGGGACTACGTGGTCAGCGACGCGACGCTCAACCGCTTCTTCAGCTTCCACGTGATCGCGGTGCCGCTGGTGCTGCTGGGGCTGGTGGTGGCGCACATCATCGCGCTGCACGAAGTGGGCTCCAACAACCCCGATGGCATCGAGATCAAGGCCACCAAAGACGCCAGCGGCAAGCCGCTCGACGGCATTCCGTTCCACCCCTACTACACCGTGCACGACATTCTGGGCGTGTCGGTGTTCCTGATGGTGTTTTCGGCCATCGTCTTCTTCGCGCCCGAGCTGGGTGGCTACTTCCTCGAATACAACAACTTCATCCCGGCCGACCCGATGGTGACGCCGCCGCACATCGCGCCGGTGTGGTACTTCACGCCGTTTTATTCGATGCTGCGTGCCACCACGACCGAGATGATGTACGTGCTGGTCGCGGTCGTGCTCCTGGGCGCGGTGCTGGCGGCGCTCAAGTCCTCGGGCGGTGCGGTGGCCAAAGCCGGCTGGCTCGTGGGCGCGCTGGTGCTGGCGGCGCTCATGCTCAGCATCGACGCCAAGTTCTGGGGCGTGGTCGTCATGGGCGGCGCCGTGATCATCCTGTTCTTCCTGCCCTGGCTGGACAACAGCCCGGTCAAGTCGATCCGCTACCGTCCGGCCTGGAACAAGTACCTCTACGGTCTGTTCGTGATCAACTTCTTGATCCTGGGTTACCTGGGTGTGCTGCCGCCGTCGCCGGTGGGTGAGCGCGTCTCGCAGGTGGGCACGCTGTTTTACTTCGGCTTCTTCCTGCTGATGCCGTGGTGGAGCCGTCTGGGCGAGTTCAAGCCCGTGCCCGCCCGCGTCAACTTCCAGGCCCACTAAATCTCCAGGAGTCGAATCCCATGAAGCGATGGATTGCCACGGGTCTGGTGGCCCTCGGTGCGATGTTCGGGGCGGTGGGTACGCTGCACGCGGCCGGCACCAGCTTCCCCATGGACAAGGCGCCGCACCTGACCAACGACACGGCGGCGCTGCAAAACGGCGCCAAGATCTTCGTCAACTACTGCCTGAGCTGCCACTCGGCCTCGTTCGTGCGCTACAACCGCCTGACCGAAATCGGTCTGACGGAAAAGCAAATCCGCGAGAACCTGATGTTCACCACCGACAAGGTGGGCAACCAGATGATCGCGGCGATCGACCCCAAGCAGGCCAAGGCGTGGTTTGGCGCCCAGCCGCCGGATCTGTCGCTGGTAGCGCGTTCGCGCGCGGCGCAAATGAGCTACAGCGGCACCGACTACCTCTACACCCTGCTGCGCGGCTACTACCGCGATCCCAACCGGCCCACCGGCTGGAACAACGTTGCCTTCCACAACATCGGCATGCCGCACCCGTTGTGGGAGCTGCAGGGCGAGCGCAAGCCCATCTTTGAAAAAGTCGTCAGCCACGGCCACGAGGCCGAGGTGTTCCGCGGGTGGGAGGTCGTCAAGCCCGGCAAACTCTCCGAGGCCGAATACGACCGCACCGTCGCCGAGCTGGTGGCGTTTTTGGAGTGGATGGGCGAGCCGGCCAAGAACGATCGCATCCGCCTCGGTGTGTGGGTGCTGGTCTTCCTGGGCGTGTTCACCGTGATCGCCTGGCGTCTCAACGCCGCGTACTGGAAAGACGTCAAATAACGTCGGTCTGACCGGTTGAAACCGGTCTGCACAGTGGGTGAGCCAGCCAGCCGGCGGCCATCCACTGTTTTGCTTTGTCGAGGAGCGAAATGCCATGATGGTTTTGTACTCGGGCACCACCTGTCCGTATTCGCACCGCTGCCGCTTCGTGTTGTTCGAAAAGGGCATGGACTTCGAGATCCGCGATGTCGATCTCTACAACAAGCCCGAAGACATCGCGGTCATGAACCCCTATGGGCAAGTGCCGATCCTGGTCGAGCGCGACCTGATCCTGTACGAGTCCAACATCATCAACGAATACATCGACGAGCGCTTTCCGCACCCGCAGCTCATGCCGGGCGATCCGGTGGACCGCGCGCGCGTGCGGCTGTTTCTGCTCAATTTCGAGAAGGAGCTCTTTGCCCACGTCTCGGTGTTGGAGCAGCGCACCCCGAAGCCGACCGACAAGCAGATCGAAAAGGCCAAGGCGCACATCCGCGATCGGCTCACGCAGCTCGCGCCCGTGTTCCTGAAGAACAAATACATGCTGGGCGAAAACTTTTCGATGCTGGACGTGGCGATTGCCCCGCTGCTGTGGCGCCTGGACCACTACGGCATCGAGCTCAACAAGAACGCCGCGCCGTTGCTGAAGTATGCCGAGCGCATCTTTTCGCGCCCGGCGTTCATCGAGGCGCTGACCCCGTCGGAAAAGGTCATGCGCAAGTGATGGACGCCGATTTGCCTTCGACGCGGCCCTATCTGGTGCGCGCGCTGCACGAGTGGTGCACCGACAACGGCCTGACACCCTATGTGGTGGTCGCGGTCGATGAGCGCGTGCAGGTGCCGCGCGAGTATGTGCGCGATGGCCAGATCGTGCTCAACATCAGCTTCGATGCCACCAGCGGGCTGCGCCTGGGCAACGATGTGATTGCCTTCAAGGCACGCTTTGGCGGCGTGCCGCGCGAGGTGGTGATTCCGGTGGAACACGTGATCGCCATTTACGCGCGGGAAAACGGCCAGGGCATGGCCTTTCCGGCCCCCGAACCGGCCAGCGGCCCCGCCGAGCCCGCGGGGGGCCCGCCGCGCTTTCAGGTCGTGGCGGCCGAGGGCGATGGCGCCACGCCGAAGGTCCCGACCGCACCCGCCCCCGCGCCAGACGGTGGTGCGCCTGCGGACGAAGGCGGCCACGATCGGCCGCCCCCGGGGGGCAAGCGTCCGGCGCTGACGCGGGTCAAGTGACGCGCTCGGGCTACAATCACCGCATTGCGGGGCGGTCTCGTGTGGACCGCGCCGCAGCGTGTGACGCCATAGCGTGCGTCGCACCCTAATGCGCATCGCGCCGCTTTAGCTCAGTTGGTAGAGCACCCGCCTTGTAAGCGGTAGGTCGTCTGTTCGAGTCAGACAAGCGGCACCACCCACCGTCTTCGCTGCACCGCCCCATGTTCGGCTCATCCAGGCCCCTGGCTGCGGCCACGGCTGCGCCCGAACCGCGGGTGTGGTGGCTGCTGTGGGGCGTGGTCCTGGCCGTGGCGGTGTGGGGCCGGCAATTGCTGCCCATCGACGAGACGCGCTACGCCGCCGTCGCCTGGGAGATGTGGCGCGATCAGCACTGGCTCTATCCCACGCTCGACGGCGGTTTTTATGCGCAAAAGCCGCCCCTGCTGTTTTGGTTGACGCTGGCCGTCTGGGCCGTCGTCGGGGTGGCCGATTGGGTGCCGCGTGCCATCGTCGCGATCATGGGGCTGGCGACGATCGCCGCCAGCGCCCGGCTGGCGCAGCGCCTGTGGCCGCACACGCCTGCCGTGGCGCGCTGGGTGCCGGCCACGTTTGGGCTGGTGCTGATCTGGTTGCTGTTTGCACCGGCGTGGTACTTCGACATCCCCAACGCGCTGTGGTGTGTGGTGGGTGTGCATGGGCTGTTGGACCTTGCGGCGCGGCGCTGGGGGCGTGGGGCGGCGCTGCTCGCCCTGGCCTTCGTGGCCGGTGTCTTCACCAAAGGCCCGATGGTGCTGCTCACCGTAGGGGCGGCGGCGGTGTGGGCGCCGCTGTGGGGGCCGCGCTGGGTGGGCTGGCAGCAGCCGCCGCTGTGGAAGGCCGCTGTGGTGGTGGCGCTGACGGCGGTGCTCGGCCTGGCGGTCTATGCCGGTTGGCTGGCATGGGCCAGCGCGCACGCGGGCGAGGCGGTGTGGCGCGCGGTGCTCGGGGCGCAGGCTGTCGATCGGCTCTCCGACGACGCCGATCACGCGTCGCCCTTTTGGTGGTACGCGCCCCAGCTGCTGTGGATGCTGTGGCCGGCCTGGGCGGTGGCGCTGGCCCTGCTGCGCCGCCGTGGGTCGGTGCAGGGGGATGCCGGCACGGGGCTGGTGTGGGGCACGTTTGCGCTGCTGTTGCTCGTGTTGTCGCTGGCGGCCGGCAAGCGCGGCCACTACCTGATGGGCTGGGTTCCCCTGGGGGCCGTCTGGTTGGCGGCGCGCCTGGCGACGGCGGACCTGCGCGTCGCCCCCGCGTGGGGGTGGCGCGTGCTGGCGGCGCTGCCAGCCCTCGTGGTGGGGGCGGCGCTGGCGGTGTGGGTGGGACGCCCGCAGGTGGTGCAGGCCTATCCCTGGGCGGGCCCGGCGCTGCAAGCGGTGGGGGCGGCGTTGGTGGTGTGGGCGTTGGTCATGGCGTGGCCGGCGCGCGATGCCGCACGCTGGGTGCAGCGCCTTGCCGCGGGGGGTATCGGCCTGGTGCTGTTGCACGTCGCGGTTGCGCATGCCATGGGGCCGTCGTTTCAGCTGCGCGCGCTTGCCGAACAGGTTGGCGAGGCCATGCGCGCCGGGCACCCGGTGGCCTGGACCGACGGGCGCTTTCATGGGGTGCTGAGCTTCTACGGGCGCCTGCCGCGTACGCCCGAGCTGCTGGCGCCGGAGCAGGCCGCGCAGTGGCTGGCGCGTCACCCCGATGGCTGGGTGCTGGTGCGCAGCAAACCCGCGCCCGATGAGCGCCCCCCCCACTGCGTGCCGTACCGCTCGGGCTGGTTGTGCATCGTGCGAGCGGGCACGTAAGGGTGGCGGAGAGAGAGGGATTCGAACCCTCGATACGGGGAAGACCCGTATACCGGATTTCGAGTCCGGCGCATTCGACCACTCTGCCATCTCTCCGCGGTCGACAAGCCTGCCATTGTAGCAGGCTTGCGCGTGGTCGCCGGCGCTCACGCCTCGCGCAAGGTGGCCAGCGCAGCCTCGATCTGCTCGGGCGTGGCCTGCGCTTGCAGCAGCGGATGCAAGTCGGCGCAGGCGGCCCAGCCTTCGGCCTTGAGGCGTGCCACCGCCTGGCCGGCGGCCTTGGGCGCATCGAACCCGCGGCTTTGCAGCAGCACATGGCCCTTGGCGTCGGTGAGCTTGAAGTAAAAACGCCCGTCGCTTTCGCGGTATTGCTTCAAGAGCGGCGGCGCCGTCCGCTCGGCAGCGGGGGCGGGCTGCGCACTGGCGGCCAGGTCGTCCAGCGGGCGCAAACCCACCGCATGGCGCAAGCGCGCGGTCAACGGTGTGGCCACCGCACGCGCCTTGGCCGCGCCCGCACGCAAAATCGCCTCCACACGCTCGGGCGCGGCCATGAGCGCGTCGTAGGTGGCGCGCATGGGGGCGATTTCGCGGTCGATGCGCTCGAACAGCCGTTGCTTGGCGTCGCTCCAGGCAATGCCGGCGGCAAAGTCGCGTGCCAGCTCGGCGCTTTCCTGCGGCGTGGCAAACGCCTGGTAGAGCTGAAACACCGCGCTGCCCTCGGTATCTTTGGGCTCGCCAGGTGCCTTGGCGTCGGTGACGATGCCCATGATCAGGCGGCGTAGCTGCTCGCGCGGTGCAAAGAGCGGGATGACGTTGTCGTAGCTCTTGCTCATCTTGCGCCCGTCGAGCCCCGGCAGCGTGGCCACCTGTTCGTCGATGACCGCCTCGGGCAGGGTGAAGTGCTCGCCGTAGCGGTGGTTGAAGCTGCTGGCCAGGTCGCGTGCCATCTCGACGTGCTGGATCTGGTCGCGCCCGACGGGCACGCGGTGGGCGTTGAACATCAGGATGTCGGCCGCCATGAGCACCGGGTACATGAACAGGCCCATGGTGACGCCGTCGTCGGCGTCACGCCCCTCGGCGGTGTTTTTGTCCACAGCGGCCTTGTAGGCGTGGGCGCGGTTGAGCAGCCCTTTGCCGCACACGCAGGCCAGCAGCCAGGTCAGCTCGGGGATTTCCGGGATGTCGGACTGGCGATAGAACGTGACGCGATCGGGGTCGAGCCCGCAGGCGATCCAGGTGGCGGCGATTTCCAGCGTCGAGCGCTGCACGCGCGCCGGATCGTGGGTGGAGATGAGCGCGTGGTAGTCGGCCAAAAACAAAAAACTGTCGATGCCCGGCTCGCGGCTGGCGCGCACCGTGGGGCGAATGGCGCCGACGTAATTGCCCAGGTGCGGGGTGCCGGAAGGTTTGATGCCGGTGAGGACGCGAACGGTGCTCATGGATGCGGACGATGCAACGGGGTGGGGCGGCGTGGCCAGCGGGCGGTGTGGCGCTCAAAACAGCAACCAGCGCAGCGGCGCGAGCAGCCATTCGATGACCTGGGCGGTCAGCTGCATCAGCGGCCGCAGCCACAGGGTGCTGACCACACCGGTGATGACCAGCGCCATGACGATGAAAAAGCCATAGGGCTCGACGCGCGACAGCGCCAGCGCCTGGCGCATCGGCAACAGCCCGACGAGGATGCGGCCGCCATCCAGCGGCGGCAGCGGAAACAGGTTGAAGGCGAACATCACGATGTTGACCAACACGCCGGCGCGCGCCATGCCGTTGAAAAACGGCTCTTGCACGCCGGCGGCCACCAGCGCATACCCGAGGGCTGCCCAGGCGATGGCTTGGGCCAGATTGGCCGCGGGGCCGGCCAGCGCCACCCACACCATGTCGCGCTTGGGGTGGCGCAGCCGCCCGAAGTTGACCGGCACCGGCTTGGCGTAGCCGAACAGAAACGCCCCCGCCGTGGCAAAGTACAGCAGCAGCGGCATGGCGATGGTGCCGATGGGGTCGATGTGCGCCAGTGGGTTGAGGGTGATGCGGCCCAAGCGATCGGCGGTCGGGTCGCCGCAATGGCGCGCCGCGTAGCCGTGCGCGGCTTCGTGCACGGTGATGGCGAACAGCACCGGCAGCGCGTACACCGCCACGGTCTGGATGATGTGGGCCAAGTCCATAGCGCCGATTGTCGCAGGTGGCGCGACGGCTCACAGGCCCAGTGCGGCCAGCGCTCCGCGTCCTTCGCGCAGCACCAGCGGCTCCTCGCCGCGCCCCATGGGCGTCAAATCGACCACGGTGGTCGGCGCCATGGGGCAGGCACCGGCGTCGATGACCACCGCCACGGCGTGCTCCAGCCGTTCGCGGATGGTGTGCGCATCGTTGAGCGGTGCGTCGTCGCCGGGCAGGATCAGCGTGGTGCCCAAAAGCGGTGCGCCGTGCGCTTCGATCAGCGCCAGCAACGCCCGGTGCTGCGGCACCCGCAGCCCGATGGTTTTGCGCGACGGATGGCTGACGCGGCGGGGGACCTCTTTGCTGGCTTCGAGGATGAAGGTGTAAGGGCCGGGCGTGGCGGCCTTGAGCAGCCGGTATTGACGGTTGTCCACGCGGGCGTAATTGGCCAGCTCCGACAGGTCGCGGCACAGCAGCGTCAGGTGGTGGCGCTCGTCCACGCCGCGGATGCGCCGCAGCCGCTCCACCGCGGCCTTGTCGTCCAGATGGCAGACCAACGCATAGCTGGAGTCGGTGGGCACCGCCAGCACCGCACCACCCTGCAGCGCTTGCACAGCCTGGCGCAGCAGGCGCGGCTGCGGGTTGTCGGGGTGGACCTCGAACAGTTGGGCCATGGGCTGGCGTCAGTGGACGATGCGATCGGCCAGCAATTCCCACACCGGCGTCAAGCGTCCTTCCAGGTAGGGCAGACCGCCCAGGTCGCAGTGCGACTCGTCGGGACTGTGAAAATCACTGCCGCGCGAGGCGGCCAGGCCGAACTCCAGCGCCAGGTCGGCGTAGCGCGCGGCTTCGGCGCTGCTGTGGCTGCCCGTGACCACTTCGACGGCTTGTCCGCCGTGGGCTTTGAATTCGGCAAACAGGGCGTACTCCTGCGTCGGGTTGGGGTGGGCGTAGCGGGCCGGATGGGCGATGACGGCCACACCACCGGCGTCGCGGATCCAGCGCACCGCGTCGCCCAGGGCCGCCCAGCGGTGTTCCACGTAGCCGGGCTTGCCGTCGGTCAGAAAGCGCCGAAACACCTCGTGGGTGTCGTGGCAGACGCCGGCTTCGACCAGGTAGCGCGCAAAATGCGTGCGCGAGATCAGTTCCGGGTTGCCAACGTACTTGAGCGCGCCCTCGAAGGCACCGCGGATGCCGACGGCCGCAAGCTGATCGGCCATCTCGCGCGCGCGCCGCTCGCGCCCGCCACGGGTGTGCGCCAGCCCGGCCACCAGCTGGGGATCGTCCGGGTCCACGCCCAGGCCGACGATGTGCACGGTCAGGCCGGCGAAGGTGACCGAGATCTCCACCCCGCTCAGGTAGGGCAGGCCAAGCGCGCGTGCCGCCGCGGCCGCCCGGTGCTGGCCGCCGACTTCGTCGTGGTCGGTCAGCGCCCACAACTCCACGCCGTTGGCTTTGGCGCGCGCAGCGAGCGCCTCGGGTTCGAGTGTGCCGTCCGAGACGGTGGAGTGGCAGTGCAGGTCGGCGTTGAGGATGGTCATGACCGGGCCATTGTAGGCGCGCCGCTACACTGGCGCCGATGTCGCTGTTCAAATCCGCATCCCTGGTGTCGTTGTGGACGTTGGCCTCGCGCGTCACCGGCCTGGCGCGCGAGCTGCTCATCGCGTCCACCTTTGGCGCCAGCGCCTTGACCGACGCGTTCAACGTCGCCTTTCGCATCCCCAATTTGCTGCGCCGGTTGTTTGCCGAAGGCGCGTTTTCGCAAGCGTTCGTGCCGGTGCTGGCGGCCACGCGCGAGCGCGAGGGGGAGGCTGCCACGCGCGAGCTGATCGACCGCGTGGCCAGCGTGCTGCTGGCGGCGCTGCTGTTGACCTGTGCGCTGGGGGTGCTGGGGGCGCCGCTGCTGGTGTGGGCGATGGCGGCGGGGCTGCGCCAAAGCCCGCACAGCTTCGAGGTGGCGGTGGTGTTGACGCGCTGGATGTTCCCCTACATCGGCTTTATGTCGCTGGTGGCGCTGAGTGCGGGCATTCTCAACACCTGGCGGCGCTATGCGGTGCCCGCGGTCACGCCGGTGCTGCTCAACGTGGCGATGATCGGGGCCGCCTGGTGGGGCGCGCCAGCCTTGGCGCGCTGGGGGCTGGAGCCCATTTACGCCTTGGCGGGTGGCGTCATGCTGGGCGGGGCCTTGCAGTTGGCCGTGCAGGTGCCGGCGTTGGTGCGCCTGGGGCTGTGGCCGCGCGTGCGCCTGGGCCCGCGTGCCTTGCGTGCTGGCTGGCAGCATCCGGGCACGCGGCGCATCCTGACGCTGATGGCCCCGGCGTTGCTGGGTGTGGGGGTGGCGCAGATTTCGCTGCTCATCAACACCCAGATCGCCTCGCACCTGACGCCGGGCAGCGTGTCGTGGCTGACCTACGCGGATCGGCTGATGGAATTTCCGACCGCGTTGCTCGGGGTGGCGTTGGGGGTGGTGCTGTTGCCGCAGCTGTCGGCGGCGCAGGCGGCGGGGGACGCGGCGCGTTACAGCGAGCTGCTCGATTGGGGCTTGCGCTGGGTGGTGCTGCTGGCCGTGCCCTGTGCGGTGGGCCTGTTGGTGCTAGCGCAGCCCCTGGTGGCGGTGCTCTACCACTATGGCGCCTTCAGCGCGGCGGACGTGCGCCAGACGGCGCTGGCGCTGATGGGCTACGGTGTGGGGCTGCTGGGGTTGATCGCGATCAAGGTGCTGGCGCCCGGGTTTTACGCGCGGCAGGACATCCGCACCCCGGTGCGCATTGCGGTGGCGGTGCTGCTGTTTACGCAGGCCATGAATGCGGTGTTGGTGCCCCACCTGGCGCATGCCGGGCTGGCGCTGGCCATTGGTCTGGGGGCGCTGCTCAATGCCGGGTGGCTGCTGGGGGGGCTGCTGCGCCGCCGCGCGTATGTGCCGCGGCCGGGCTGGGGGCGCTATGGCGTGCAGGTGCTCTCGGCCGCGGTGGCGCTGGCCGTGTACCTGTTGTGGTTGTCCCAGGTGTATGACTGGACGCATGCGGGCGCGCGCTTGACGCGCATCGGGGTGCTGCTGGCCGGGTTGGCCGGGGCGGCTGGGGTGTATTTTGGGGTGTTGGCGCTGGCGGGTTTGCCGTTGCGCCAGTTTGTGCGAAAGTAGGCGCATGAACTGGGCCGCAGGGGCGCCGTCGTCGCTCGACTACTTTGCTGCGCTGGTGGCGCAGGATGAAGGGTTTCCGCTGCTGGAGGCCACCGCCGCCGTTGCGCTCGACGAATACCCCGATTTGGACCTGCAGGCCGTGCTCGACGGGGTGGACCGTTTGCTGGAGCGGCTGCGCCGGCGCCTGCCCGCGGACGCTGGCCACCTGCACCGCCTGCGCATGCTCAACCAGTTCTTTTTTCACGATCTGGGGTTTGCCGGCAACGTCAACGATTACTACGACCCCGAAAACAGCTACCTGCACACCGTGCTGCGCACGCGCCGGGGCATCCCGATCAGCCTGGCCGTGATCTGGTTGGAGCTGGCGCAGGGGATACGCCTGCGCGCGGCGGGCATCAATTTTCCCGGCCACTTTTTGGTCAAGGTCCAGCTGCCGCAAGGGCAGGTGGTGATCGATCCGATGACGGGGCAGTCGCTCAGCCACGAGGACCTGGCCGAGCGGCTGGAGCCCTACAAGCGCCGCCACGGGCTGGTGGGCGATTTCGATGTGCCCGTCGGCCTGTACCTGCAAGCGGCCGCGCCCCGCGACATCCTGGCGCGGGTGTTGCGCAACCTCAAGGAAATCCACCGCACCCAGGAGGACTGGGCGCGCATGATCGCGGTGCTCGACCGCCTGATCGTGCTGCTGCCCGACGCCTGGACCGAGGTGCGCGACCGCGGCTTGGCTTGGGCCGAGTTGGGTCAGCCCGCCCGCGCGCTGCCCGACCTGGACGCTTACCTGGCCCACGCCGAGGACCCGCTGGACGCGCAGGCCATTGCCGAGCGGGTGCGGGAACTGCGGCGCAACGCCGGCTGAGCGCGCCCCGACGCGCCCGGGTGCCGCCGCGGTGGGTGTGCCGTGGCCGGCCGCTCAGGCCACCACGACCGGCGCAGCGTCGCCGCGCGGCGCGATGGTGCCGATGGTGTAGACCGTCTCGCCCTGCGCGCGCAGCGTGGCCGCGGTGGCGTCGGCGTGTGGCGGCGCGACCACCACGACCATGCCGATGCCGTTGTTGAAGGTGCGGTTCATCTCGTGGTCGTCGACGCCGGCGGTGCGCTGCAGCCACGCAAACAGCTCGCTTTGCGGCCAGCTGCCCTTGACCAGGTGCGCCGCCAGCCCGTCGGGCAGGACGCGCGGGATGTTTTCCAGCAGGCCGCCACCGGTGATGTGCGCCAGCGCCTTGATCGGGTGCTGTTGCAGCGCGGCCAGCACCGGCTTGACGTACAAGCGCGTCGGCGCCATCACGGCCTCGCGAAACGGCCGCCCGTCCAACGACGACGGCAGGTTGGCGCCGGCGCGCTCGATGCACTTGCGCACCAGGCTAAAGCCGTTGGAGTGCACGCCATTGGAGGCCAGGCCCAGCACCACGTCGCCGGGCTGGACATCGGCGCCGGTGAGGATGCGCGACTTTTCCACCACGCCGACGCAAAAGCCCGCCAGGTCGTATTCGCCCGGGGGGTACATGCCGGGCATTTCGGCCGTTTCGCCGCCGATGAGCGCGCAGCCGGATTCCTCGCAGCCTCGGGCGATGCCGGCCACCACGCGCGCGGCGGTGTCCACCTCCAGCTTGCCGCAGGCAAAGTAGTCCAAAAAGAACAGCGGCTCGGCCCCTTGCACCAGCACGTCGTTGACGCTCATGGCCACGAGGTCGATGCCCACGCCGTCGTGCATGTCCCACTCGAACGCGAGCTTGAGCTTGGTGCCCACGCCGTCGGTGCCGCTGACGAGCACCGGCTCGCGGTAGCGCCGCGGCACCTCGAACAGCGCGCCAAAGCCGCCGATGCCGGCCAGCACGCCCTCGCGCAACGTGCGCTTGGCCAGCGGCTTGATGCGCTCGACGAGCGCATCCCCGGCGTCGATGTCCACGCCGGCGTCCTTGTAGGAAAGAGGGGTCGTATTCATGGGGTCGGTAAAATTCCCACGATTGTACGGGTGGCCCGGTCCCGCCGGGTCGGGCGGGCGCCGCCTGTGCTGCCGCGATCGCTTTTTCATGTTGCTCACCGATACCCAACGACAGGCCCTGCTGTGGCTGGCCGTGGCCGCGGCTGCGTGGTGGGGCGTGTCGTTGCTCGCCCCGGTGTTGCTGCCTTTCGTGCTGGCGGCGGTGATGGCCTACGCCCTGCGGCCCGTGGTCGATGCGCTGGCGCGGCGCCGCGTGCCACGCTGGCTCGGGGCGGGCGTGGCGATCGCGCTGTTGATGCTGTTGCTGTTGGCGGTGGTGCTCATCATCGTGCCGGTGGTGACCCAGCAGTGGCCGCTGCTGCGCGAGCAGATTCCGCCGCTGCTGGAGCGGCTCAACGCCGCGCTGGTGCCGCTGGCGCAGCGGCACGGGTTGGACATCGCCATCGACGTCGAGGGCGTGCGGGCGCTGTTGCGCCGCCTCATCAGCGGGCACGAGGGGCAGTTGCTCGACCAGGTGCTGGCGTCGCTGCGCATCGGCGGCAGCGCGTTGCTGGCGGTGCTGGGCAACCTGGTGCTGATGCCGGTGGTGGCGTATTACCTGCTGCTCGATTGGTCGGCGGTGGTGGCGCGCGTGTTGGCGCTGGTGCCACCGCGCTGGCGGCTCGCCGTGGACGGGCTGGCCGCCGAGGTGGACGCGGTGCTGGGGCAGTATTTGCGCGGGCAGCTGCTGGTGATGGGGGCGCTGGCGGTGTTCTACACCGCAGGGCTGGCGTTGGTCGGGCTCAAGCTGGCGCTGCCGATCGGGGTCTTCACCGGGCTGGCAGTGTTTGTGCCGTATCTGGGCTTTGGTTTGGGGCTGGTGCTGGCGCTGTTGGCGGCGGTGCTGCAGTTTCAGAGCCTCACCGGCGTGCTGCTGGTCGGGGCGGTGTACGCGGCGGGACAGGTGATCGAGAGCTTCTTTCTCACCCCGCGGCTGGTGGGCGAGCGCATCGGCTTGCACCCCATCGCGGTCATCTTTGCGTTGATGGCGTTTGGCCACTTGTTCGGCTTTGTGGGGGTTTTGATCGCGCTGCCGGCGTCGGCCGTGCTGCTGGTGGCCGTGCGGCGGCTGCAAGCCCTCTACGTCAGCAGCCCCTGGTACCGGCTGCGCGAGGCGGCGCCACCGCGCGGGGAGGATTGAGCGTGGAGCAGCTCGTGCTCGACCTGGGGTTGGCGCCGGTGCCGACGCTGGCCAACTTCGTGCCCGACGGCAACGAGGCGGCGTGGACGCATCTGCGGCTGTGGTTGCAGGGCCAGCCGCGCGCGCCGCTGCCCATCTACCTGTGGGGGCCGGCCGGCAGCGGCAAAACCCACCTGCTGCGCGCCATCGCGCAGGCGTTGGCGGCGCGTGGTGAATCCGTCGGCTGGCTCGATGCCGCCACCGCGCACCCGGGCCCGTTTGACGACGACTGGTCGGTGGTGTTGCTCGATGATGTGCAGCGCTACACCCCCGAGCAGCAGGCGGTGGCCTTCAACTGGTTCGTCAACGCCCAGTCGCCGGCCGTGGGGGCGCAGCGCGCCGTGCTCGCCGCGGGCGATCGGCCGCCGGCCGACCTGGCCTTGCGCGACGATTTGCGCAGCCGCCTGGGGTGGGGACATGTGTTCCAGCTGCATCCGCTCGACGAGCCGGCGCGGCGTGCCGTCCTGCGCCGCGCGGCCGATGCGCGCGGCGTGGCGCTGTCGGACGAGGTGATGGATTTCATGCTCAACCGCTTTGCGCGCGATTTGTCCAGCCTGATGGCGCTGCTCGACCGCCTCGACGGCTACGCCTTGCGCACCCAGCGCGCCATCACCGTCCCGTTGGTGCGCGCGATGTTGGCCGATGGGGCGTAAGCGCCAGCCCACCCGTCGCGGCCGCTGACCCCCTGAACCGGATCCCAAGACCATGCCCCTTGCCGACCCAAGCCCATCGACACCCCCCACGGCCCCGGCGGCCGAGGGCGCGCGCGTGCCGGTGGCGTTGTTCGACCTCGACCACACGCTGCTGCCGCTCGATTCGGACTACGCGTGGGGCGTGTTCACCACCCGCATCGGTTGGACCGACCCGGTGGCCTTTGCGCGCCGCAACGACGCGTTTTTTGCCGACTACCAAGCGGGCCGGCTGGACGTGCACGCGTACGTGCGCTTTGCCACCGAAGCGGTGCGCGTGCGCGGCCCGCAGGCCGCGGCGCAGGCGCACGCGCGCTTCATGGCCGACGTGATCGAGCCGGCGATCCGGCCGGCGGCGCGGGCGCTGGTGGCGGCGCACCGCGCGCGCGGTGATCGGGTGGCCATCGTCACCGCCACCAACGAATTCGTCACCCGCCCCATCGCCCAGGCGTTGGGGGTGGAGGCGCTGATCGCGGTGGAACTGGAGCGCGGGCCGGATGGCTGGATCACCGGGGCGATCCGCGGCGTGCCCTCGTTTCGCGAGGGCAAGGTCACGCGCGTGGGCGACTGGCTGGCGGCCCAAGGTCTGGACTGGGACCGCGCGCACGTGACGTTTTATTCCGACTCCCTCAACGACTTGCCGCTGCTCGAGCGCGCCGACGTGCCGGTGGCCACCAACCCCGGCGATGGCTTGCGGCAACTGGCGCGCCAGCGCGGCTGGCGTATCCTCGACCTGTTCGAGCCCGAGACATGATCAAAACCCTGATCGACAAACTGCTGGACAAGACGGTGCGCCCCACGCTGCGCCGCTCGCGTTTTGGCAAGCGCGAGGACGTGCCGGTGTCCGTGCACGGCATCGACCCCTCGTTGGTGGATGGCCGCGCGCTGGACGTGGTGCACACGCTCAAGCGTGCCGGCTACGAGGCCTACATCGTTGGCGGCGCCGTGCGCGATTTGCTGCTGGGGTTGCGGCCCAAGGATTTCGACGTCGCCACCAACGCCACGCCGGAGCAGGTCAAGGCGCTGTTTCGGCGCGCGTTCATCATCGGGCGGCGCTTTCGCATCGTGCACGTGGTGTTTGGCCGTGGCCGCGAGCACGAGGTGATCGAGGTCTCGACCTTTCGCGCCTACCTCGACCCCGCTGCGGCCGAGCCGGTGGTGGGTGACGAGCGCTCCAAGCGCGCGCTGGCCGGCGTGTCGCTGGCGGTGGACGCCAGCGGGCGCGTGCTGCGCGACAACGTCTGGGGGCCGATCGAGCAGGATGCGGCGCGGCGCGACTTCACCATCAACGCGATGTACTACGACCCGGAGAGCGAAACCGTGGTCGATTTCCACCAGGGCATTCGCGATGCGCGCAAACGCGTGCTGCGCATGATCGGGGACCCGCCGACGCGCTTTCGCGAGGACCCGGTGCGCATCATCCGCGCGGTGCGTTTTGCGGCCAAGCTCAGCGCCCTGGGCTTCAAGCTCGACGACAAAACGCGCGCGCCCATGGCGGCGCACCTGCCGTTGCTGGCCGACGTGCCGCCCAGCCGCCTGTTCGACGAGATGCTCAAGCTGCTGCAAACCGGGCACGCCATCGCCAGCATCGAGGCGCTGCGCGCCAACGGCTTGGCGCGCGGTATTTACCCGCTGCTGGACGTGGTGGTGGAGCGCGGCGACGAGCCGTTCGTGCGTGCGGCGCTGCAGGACACCGACCGCCGCGTGGCCGAAGGCAAGCCGGTGGCGCCGAGCTTTTTGCTCGCCTGTGTGCTGTGGCAGGACGTGCGCCAGGCGTGGCAGCGCCGCGTGGCCGAGGGCGTGCCGACCTTCCCGGCGTTGGCCGAGGCGGTGGACGAGGTGTTTGAGGCGCGCATCGGCGACGTGTCCGGCCGTGGCAAGCTCGGCGCCGACATGCGCGAGATCTGGATGATGCAGCCGCACTTTGACAAGCGCAGCGGCCAAAGCCCCTTCACGTTGGTGGAGCAACCGCGTTTTCGCGCCGGGTTTGACTTTTTGCGCCTGCGCGCGCAGGTGGGCGAGGTGGAGGAGGAGTTGGCCCACTGGTGGGAGACCTTCAGCCTGGCCGGCGAGGCGGTGCGGCGCGACATGGTCGAAGCCGTGCGCCTGGAGCAGCAGCGCGCCAAGAGCGCGGCCAAACCGGCGCGCAGCCGCCGTCGGCGGGCGGACGGCGCAGCGGCGGGCGCCGACGAGGGCGCCGCCACCCCGGCGCCCGGGGAGGCCGCGCTGGCGGACACACCGGCGCCAGGCGAAGCCGAACCCGTGGCGGCCCCGCGCAAACGCCGGCGCCGCCGTCGCAAGCCGGGCGTGGCGGGTGGGGGTGGTGGTGATGGCGGGGCGGTCCCTGGCGACGACCGCGCGCCCGATGCGTGATCCCGTCACGGCCTACATCGGCATCGGGGCCAACCTGGGCGACGCCCCTGCGCAGGTGCGCGCGGCGCTGCAGTGGCTGGACGCATTGCCGCAGACGCGTTGCATCGCCGCCTCGGGCTTGTGGCGCACCGCCCCCGTGGATGCCGCCGGGCCCGACTATTGCAACGCCGTGGCGGCGCTGTCCACGCGGCTGAGCGCCCCGGCGTTGCTGCAGGCGCTGCAGGGGCTGGAGGCGCGCGCCGGGCGCGAGCGCCCCTACCGCAACGCGCCGCGCACGCTGGACCTGGACCTGCTGCTCTATGGCGGCGCGCGCATTGCCTCGCCGCAGCTGACCGTGCCCCACCCGCGCATGTGGCAACGCGCCTTCGTGCTGGTGCCGTTGGCGCAAATCGCGCCGCAGTGCGTGCCCGAAGGTGCGCTGCAGGCACTGGCCGATCAGGCCATCGAACCGTGGCCGCTGTCCCGCGCTTGAGCGTGCGTGACCGCGGGACGGCAGGACGGGCGGCGCCGTTCAGGGCGCCAGCCGCTCGCGCACCCACCGGCCGCCGTCGAGGCGGTAGCGCAGCCGGTCGTGCAGCCGGCTTTTGCGGCCCTGCCAAAACTCCCAGGCATCGGGCTTGAGGCGAAAGCCGCCCCAGTGGGAGGGGCGCGGCGGGTTCATCAAAAACTGCGCGGCGTATTTGGCGGCGTTGGCCACCAGCACGGCCCGGCTGTCGATCACCTGGCTTTGCGGGCTGGCCCAGGCGCCAATGCGGTGGTCCAGCGGGCGGCTGGCGAAATAGGCGTCGCTTTCCTCGGGGCTGACGCGCTCGACCACGCCCTCGATGCGCACCACGCGTTCGAGTTCGACCCAGTGGAACTGCAGCGCGGCATAGGGGTTGCCGGCCAGCTCACGGCCCTTGCGGCTGTCGTAATTGGTGTACCAGACGATGCCGCGTTCATCGTAGCCTTTGATCAGCACCACCCGGGTGCTGGGGCGCAGGTCGCTGCCCACGGTGGCCAGCGTCATGGCGTTGGGCTCGGGCAGCTCGGCGCGGATGGCCTCGTGCAGCCACTGGTCGAACTGGCGCAGGGGGTCGGCGTGCGAGGCTTCCTCGCTGAGTTCGGCCTTTTCGTAGCTCTTGCGCAGGTCGGCGATCTTCATGCCCCGCAGTATGGCATGTGGGTGGATAATTCCGCCATGACCAAGCCCCATGCCGATGCTGCCGGCCGTCACGACTGGATCGATGTCGAGGCCTTGGCGCGCCGCGCCGAGCCGCTGGCCGGTGCCTTTGCCCTGCACCGTCTGTCACGGGTGGTTGCGGGGGTACCGGATTTGCCCGGGGCCGCCGATGTGCAGTGGCAGGTGCAGGCCGAATGGCGCGAGCCCCCGCCCGCGGTGGCGGCTGCGGTGCGTGCCCTGGCCGGCGGGCAGCGCGCCACGGTGCCGCGCCAGCTCTGGCTGCGGTTGGGGGTGCAGGGGGCGGTGCCGCTGGTGTGCCAGCGCTGTCTGGAGCCGTTTTGGCAGCCGCTGACGGTGGACCGCTGGTTTCGCTTCGTCGCGGACGAGGCCACGGCGCTGGCCGAGGACGACGGCTGTGAAGAGGACCTGCTGGTGCTCGAGGGACCCCGCTACCCGCTGCGCGAGCTGGTCGAAGACGAGCTGTTGCTGGCCATGCCGCTGGTGCCGATGCACGCGGTGTGCCCGCATCCCATCCCGTTGGCGGCCGGGGACCGCCTGGGAGCCGCTGCCGAGGTGGCGCCGCAGCAGGCGCCACGGGAGCATCCGTTTGCGGCCCTGGCCGCGCTCAAGCCCAAGACGCAGCGACCGTGAAGGCGTGCTCGGCCAGGCGTTGCCCGGGGCTGGGCGCGCCCGGTATAATGCAGGGTTTTTCTGGTTTCGTTTACCCAACGTTTTCGGGAGCCGATCATGGCCGTTCAGCAGAACAAGAAGTCGCCGTCCAAGCGCGGCATGCACCGCTCGCACAATGCGTTGTCGGTGCCGGGCATTGCCGTTGAGCCCACGACGGGCGAGACGCATCTGCGCCACCACATCAGCCCCAACGGTTTTTACCGCGGTCGCCAAGTCCTCAAGGGCAAGAACGAGGCGTGATGCCGCGGCGGGCGCGGGCGGCTTGGCGCCGTCTGGCAGACCCCATGGCACCTGGGCGCACGCAAGCGCATAGCGTCCCGATCACGCGGCCGTGATCCGAGTCGCCGTCGATTGCATGGGGGGGGACCACGGCCCCTCCGTCACCCTGCCGGCGTGTGCCGCCTTTTTGGCGGCGCACCCGCAGGCGCATCTGCTGCTGGTGGGGCGTGCGCAAGCGCTGGCGTCGCTGCCGGCAGGGATCGACGCGCGCCGTTGCACCATCGTGCCGGCGGCCGAGGTGGTCGAGATGGACGACCCGGTCGAGGTGGCGCTGCGCCGTAAAAAGGACTCGTCCATGCGCGTGGCGATCGCGCAGGTCAAGGACGGGGCGGCGGACGTGGCAGTCTCGGCCGGCAACACCGGCGCGTTGATGGCGATCGCCCGCTACGTGCTCAAAACCCTGGACGGCATCGACCGCCCGGCCATCGCCACCCAGTTGCCCAATGCCACGGGCGGGGCCACCACCGTGCTCGATTTGGGGGCCAATGTCGATTGCACCGCCGAACACTTGCTGCAGTTTGCCGTCATGGGCTCAGCCCTGGTGGCTGCGGGCGGGCGCGAAAACCCCACCGTGGGGCTGCTCAACATTGGCGAAGAGGTCATCAAGGGCAACGACGTCATCAAGCAAGCCGGCCAGCTGTTGCGCTCCGCGGCGCAGCGCGGCGACCTGAATTTCCACGGCAACGTCGAAGGCAACGACATCTTCAAGGGCACCACCGACATCGTGGTGTGCGACGGCTTCGTCGGCAATGTCGCGCTCAAGGCCAGCGAAGGGTTGGCCAGCATGATCGGCACCTTTTTGCGCGAGGAGTTTGCCCGCGGGCCGCTGTCGCGCCTGGCGGCGCTGCTGGCCTGGCCGGTGCTGATGCGCTTCAAGCGCCGCGTCGACCACCGCCGCTACAACGGGGCGGCGCTGCTGGGCCTGCGCGGCCTGGTCTTCAAGAGCCACGGCTCGGCCGATGCCTTTGCGTTCGAGCAGGCGCTGCGGCGCGCGTATGATGCGGCCGAGGCCCGGTTGCTCGAGCGCGTGCAGCGCCGCATCGCGCGGGCCGCGCCGTTGATGGGCCCACCCGGGGATGCCACCGCATCGTCTGCCGGCCCATCCGTTTCCACCTGAGCCCAGGCGAGGCGCTGCGCCCGCTGTCGAGAGTTTGACCGTCGATGAGTTTGTACGCCCGCATCACCGGCACGGGCAGCCACCTGCCCCCGAAGCGCCTGACCAACCACGACATGGTGTCGCTGCTCGCCGCGCGCGGGCTCGAGACCAGCGACGACTGGATCGTCGAGCGCACGGGCATCCGGGCGCGCCACTTTGCCGCCGATGGGGTGATGGCCAGCGATCTGGCCCTGCAGGCCAGCCTGCAGGCCCTGCAGGCGGCCGGGCGCCAGGCGCACGAGGTGGACCTGATCGTCGTGGCCACGTCCACGCCCGACATGGTGTTTCCCTCCACCGCCACCATCTTGCAGCGCAAGCTGCACGAGGCCGCGCAGGCCCAGGGCGGCCAGGGGCCGATCGGCGCCGCCGCCTTTGACGTGCAGGCGGTGTGCACCGGCTTCATCTATGCGTTGACGTTGGCCGATGCGCTGCTGCGCACCGGCAGCGCCCGCTGTGCCCTGGTGGTGGGGGCGGAGGTGTTTTCGCGCATCCTCAATTTCGACGACCGCACCACCTGCGTGCTGTTTGGCGACGGCGCCGGTGCCGTGGTGCTGGAGGCCACCGAGCACGACGGCAGCGGCGCAGGTGTGCTGGCCACGGACATGCACGCCGACGGGCGGCACACCGGCATCCTGTGCGTGCCCGGCACCGTGGCGGGCGGCCAGGTGCTGGGCGACCCGTTGCTGCGCATGGACGGGCAGGCGGTGTTCAAGCTCGCCGTCGGGGTGCTGGAAGAAACCGCCCGCACCACGCTGGCCAAGGCCGGCAAGACCGAAGCCGACATCGATTGGCTGATTCCGCACCAGGCCAATATCCGCATCATGCAAAGCACGGCACGCAAGCTCAAGCTGCCCATGGCGCGTGTGGTGGTGACCGTGGACCAGCACGGCAACACCTCGGCGGCGTCGATCCCGCTGGCGCTGGACCACGCGGTGCGCGCGGGGCAGATTCGTCCTGGCCAGCTTTTGCTGCTGGAGGGGGTGGGCGGCGGCTTTACCTGGGGATCGGCCCTGGTGCGCTATTGAGCAGAGCAGGAGGCATCCGTGACCGCATTCGCATTCGTTTTTCCGGGGCAGGGCTCGCAGTCCGTGGGCATGCTCGACGCCTGGGGGGATCACCCCGTGGTGCGCGCCACGCTGCAGGAGGCGTCGGACGCGCTGGGCGAGGACATTGGCCGCCTGATCCACGAGGGGCCCAAAGAAGCGTTGGCCTTGACCACCAACACCCAGCCGGTGATGCTGGTGGCCGGGGTGGCGGCATGGCGCGTGTGGCAGGCCGAGGGCGGCGCCGACCCGATCGCGGTGGCCGGGCATTCGCTGGGGGAGTACACGGCGCTGGTGGCGGCCGGCGCCCTGACGCTGGCCGAGGCCGCGCCGCTGGTGCGTTTTCGGGCCCAGGCCATGCAGCAGGCCGTGCCGGTGGGCGCGGGGGCGATGGCGGCCATCCTGGGGTTGGACGCCGACGCCGTGCGCGCGGGCTGTGCCGAGGCCCAGGCCCAATTCGCCGCGGACAGCGGCGAGGTGGTGGAGGCGGTCAACTTCAACGACCCCGCGCAGACCGTGATCGCCGGCTCCAAGGCGGCGGTGGACAAGGCGTGCGAGGTGCTCAAGGCGCGTGGCGCCAAGCGCGCCTTGCCGTTGCCAGTGTCGGCGCCGTTTCACTCCAGCCTGATGCGCCCCGCGGCCGAGGCCTTGCGCGCGCGGCTGGCAACGGTGGCGTTGCGCGCGCCGCGCATCCCCGTGGTCAACAACATCGACGTGGCGGTCGAGACCGATCCCGCGCGCATCCGCGACGCTTTGGTGCGGCAGGCGGCCGGCCCGGTGCGCTGGGTGGAGTGCGTGCACGCCCTGCGCGCGCGCGGCGCGCAGGCCATCGTCGAATGCGGCCCGGGCAAGGTGCTGCTGGGCCTGACCAAGCGCATCGCGCCTGAGCTCACCGCCGCGGCGCTCTACGATCCGGCCACGCTGGCCGAGGTGCGCGCGCTGGTGGCCGGTGGCTGACGCTGCCACAATCCGTTTGCAGGAGGGAGATCCATGTCGGAAACCATCATCGCCGGGCAGGTGGCACTGGTCACCGGGGCATCGCGCGGCATTGGCGCCGCCATCGCGCGCGAGTTGGCCGCCCGCGGCGTGCGCGTCACCGGCACCGCCACCAGCGACGAAGGTGCGCAGCGCATCACCCAGGCGCTGGCAGGCTTCGAGGGCTGCCGTGGGGTGCGGCTGGACGTCAACGATGCGCCCGCGGCCGAGGCGCTGATCGAGGCTCTGGTCAAGGAGCAAGGGGCGCTGCACATCCTGGTCAACAACGCGGGCATCACGCGCGACATGCTGGCCATGCGCCTCAAGGACGAGGATTGGGACGCCGTGCTCGACACCAACCTCAAGGCGGTGTTTCGGCTCTGCCGCGCCGCCATCCGCCCGATGATGAAGCAGCGCTACGGCCGCATCGTCAACATCACCAGCGTCGTGGGCGCCGCGGGCAACCCGGGGCAGGCCAACTACGCCGCGGCCAAGGCCGGCGTGGCGGGCATGACGCGCGCCCTGGCGCGCGAGCTGGGCAGCCGGCGCATCACGGTCAACTGCGTGGCGCCCGGCTTCATCGAAACCGACATGACCGCCAGCTTGCCGCCCGAGCAGCAGCAGGCGCTGCTGGCGCAAATTCCGCTGGGACACCTGGGCAAGCCGGCCGATGTGGCGCATGCCGTGGCCTTTTTGGCCAGCCCGCAGGCGGGCTACATCACCGGGCAGGAGCTGCACGTCAACGGCGGCATGTTCATGGCCTGACACCGGCCAGGCGGGCGCGGGTGGCGCGGCATGCGGCCCACCCCGCTACAATGCCGGGGCTTTTTCCAACCACCCGATGAGGGAATCCATGAGCGACATCGAAGCACGCGTCAAGAAGATCATCGCCGAGCAGCTCGGCGTGGAGGAGAGCCAGGTCACCCCCGAGAAGGCGTTCGTCGCCGATCTGGGCGCCGACTCCCTCGACACCGTGGAGCTGGTGATGGCCCTCGAAGACGAATTCGGCATCGAGATCCCGGACGAAGATGCCGAGAAGATCACCACCGTGCAGCAGGCGATCGACTACGCCAAAGCGCACCAGAAGGCCTGATCCCCGATGAGCCGCCGCCGTGTCGTCGTGACCGGCCTGGGCTGCGTCAGTCCCGTGGGCAACACGGTGGAGGCGGCTTGGGCCAACCTGCTCGCCGGCCGCTCGGGCATCGAGCGCATCACCAAATTCGATGCCAGCGCCTTCGCTTGCCAAATCGCCGGTGAGGTCAAGGATTTTGACCTCGAGTCCTACCTCCCGCCCAAAGAGGCGCGGACGATGGACACCTTCATCCACTACGGCATCGCCGCTGCGGCGCAGGCCGTGGCCGACGCCGGGCTGCCGGTGGGCGAGGCGCTGTCCGAAGAGGACGCCTGCCGCATCGGCTGCGTGATCGGCTCGGGCATCGGCGGGCTGCCTCTCATCGAAACCACCCACACCGAGCTCACCCAGCGCGGTCCGCGCCGCATTTCGCCGTTTTTCGTGCCGGCCTCGATCATCAACATGGTGGCGGGGCACGTCTCGATGCGCTACGGCTTCAAAGGCCCCAACCTGGCGGTCGTGACGGCCTGCACCACGGGCCTGCACTGCATCGGCGAGGGTGCGCGCCTGATCGAGTACGGTGACGCGGATGTGGTGATCGCCGGCGGCACCGAATCGACGGTGTCGCCGCTGGGCATCGGCGGCTTTGCTGCGATGCGGGCCTTGTCCACGCGCAACGACGATCCGCACGGCGCCTCGCGGCCTTTCGACAAAGGGCGCGACGGCTTCGTGCTCGGTGAGGGCGCGGGCGTGCTGGTGCTCGAAGAATACGAGCGCGCCAAGGCGCGCGGCGCGCGCATCTACGCCGAGGTGGCGGGCTACGGCATGAGCGCCGACGCTGGCCACATGACGGCGCCCAACATGGACGGCCCGCGCCGCGCCATGCTCAACGCGCTGCGCAACGCCGGGCTCAACCCGGACCAGGTGGACTACCTCAACGCGCACGGCACGTCCACGCCGCTGGGCGATGTCAACGAGACCAACGCCATCAAGGCCGCCTTGGGCGACCACGCGCGCCGCATCGTGGTCAGCTCCACCAAGTCCATGACCGGCCACCTGCTGGGTGGCGCGGGGGGGCTGGAGAGCGTCTTCACCGTGCTGGCGGTCTACCACCAGCAAATCCCGCCGACCATCAACCTGGTCGAGCCGGACCCCGAGTGCGATCTGGACTATTGCGCCAACACGGCGCGCGATGCCCGCATCACGGTGGCGCTGAAGAACAACTTCGGGTTTGGTGGCACCAACGGCACCCTGGTTTTCAAGCGCGTCTGAGTCCGTGCTGGGCACGGGGCTGGCCGGTGTGGGCTACCCTGCGGGTGCCAGCCGCCTCGACGCCGTGGTCAGCGCCACCCTGGCGATGGCGGGTGTGGCCGTCCTCGCCGCCTGGGCGTGGTGGCGGCCGGACCTGCCGGGCGCCTGGTGGGTGGCGCTTGCCGGCTGGGCCCTGTTGGGCGTGTGGACGGCGTGGACGGCGCGGCGCACCCTGCGCGGCACGCTGGTCTGGGCGCCCGCCGCGCCGCCCGGTGGGGATGGCGCCGGTGGCGCCCGTGCTGGCGCTTGGCGCTGGTGCAGCGCGGCGCGGCCCCAAGGTGTGGTGTTGCCCGCGGTCCGGGTCGTGCTCGACATGGGTCGTGCGCTGCTGCTGCACGCCGTGACCCCCGATGGGCTGGCCCTGTGGCTGTGGTGCCAGCAGGGCGCGGCGGGTACCCAACCGGCGCAGTGGCTGGCCCTGCGGCGGGCGTTGGCGGCGCGCGCCGACGCCCGTGGCCGATCGGGTATATTCGGGCGCCCTGTGCCACCGCCATGATGGATCCGCCCCGCCGCACTCCCGACGCCGACGCCGCGCTCGTGCAGCGCGCGCAGGCCGGCGACCAGCGGGCGTTCGAGCTGCTGGTGATCAAATACCAGCGGCGCGTCGAGCGGTTGATCGCCCGCTTGGTGCGCGACGCCGACCTCGTGCCCGATCTGGCGCAGGAGACCTTCATCCGCGCGTACCGCGCGCTCGGTCAGTACCGCGGTGACGCCCAGTTCTACACCTGGCTGTACCGCATCGCCGTCAACACCGCCAAAAAAGCGCTGCAGAGCCTCAAGCGCGACCCGCTCGTGCCCATGAGCGCGTTGCAAAACGGTGACGATGGCGAAGAAACTTCCGCGCTCGAGCAGGAACTAAACGCGCAAGTGGCCGATACGGAAACCCCGGAAGCGGTGCTGGCGAGCAAGGAAATCGCCCAGGCGGTGCAGGCGGCGGTGGAAGCGCTGCCGCCCGAGCTGGCCCAAGCGATCACGCTGCGCGAAATCGATGGCTTGAGCTATGACGAAATCGCGCAAGCGCTTGGCTGTCCCATCGGGACGGTGCGCTCGCGCATCTTCCGGGCGCGCGAAGCGATTTCCGCGCGCATCAAGCCGATGCTGGAGCGGCAGTCCGGCAAGCGGTGGTGATGCGTCCCGTACGGGTGACCAGATTGGATGTCCGACCATGAAACCTGCAGTCCCCTCGAACGATACGTCCGCCGCCGAGCTTGCGCGGCGGGAATGGCTGTCGGCCCTGTTCGACGGCGAGTGCGGGCCGTCGCAGGTCGGCGCGGCGCTCGACGGGGCCGAGGCCGAGCGGGCGACGTGGGACGCCTACCGGTGCATCGGCGAGGCGCTGCGCGCGCGCGCGGCCAGTGCCGACGGGGCGGCTGACCCGGCGTTCGTGCGCGCCGTGATGGCGCGCGTGGCGCAGGAGCCGGTGCCGGCGCGCAGCCCGGACGCGCCCGTGGTGCCGGCTCAGCGGCCGGTTGCCGCCAACGACGCCGTTTTTCGCTGGAAGATGGTGGCGGGCGTGGCGGCGTTGGCGGCCGTCGTGGCGGTCGCCTGGCAGGTGGGCGCGGTGCCGGGGACGGCCGAGACGGCCCCGGTCATGGTGCAGGGGCCAGCGGTACCGGTCGCGACCACCCCGATCGTGACCGTCGGCCAGCCCGGTGTGGTCACGCCGGCGGCCGCGGTGGTGGCGCGCGATCCGCAGCTCGAGGAGTTGATGGCCGCCCATCGCCAGTGGGGCGCCGCATCGGCGCTGCAAACCAGCGCGGGCTTTTTGCGGGCGGCCAGTTATGACGTGCCGGCGCGCTGAGCAGAGGTGAGCCGGTCGATGGTCACGTCACAGACACGCCGAACCCACTGGGGCCGGCGCTGGAGGGCTCGGATGGCGGCCGCGGCGCTGGGCTTGTGCATGCTCGGCCTCGGGGCACCGCCCAGTCATGGGGCGGCACCGGCGCCCGCGCTCGACATTCAGGCCTGGATCGAGCGGCTGCACGAGGCCACGCGCAACCGGGCGTACAGCGGAACGTTCGTGGTCACGCGCGGCAGCGACATGGCCACGGCGCGCATCGCGCACGTCTGCGACGGGCGTCAGCAGATCGAGCGCATCGAAGCGCTCAACGGTCCGGCGCGCGTCACCTGGCGCCGCGACGATGAGGTCATGACCGTGCTGCCCGACAAGCAGTGGGCGGTGCGCGACCGGCGCGAGCTGTTGCGCCTGTTCCCCGGGCCGGTGCGGGTGCCGGGCATCGACGTGGCGGATTTCTACCGCGCCGAGCCGCGTGGCAGCGACCGCGTGGCCGGCTATGACGCGTGGGTGGTCGAATTCCAGCCGCGCGACGCGCTGCGCTACGGCTATCGCATTTGGTCCGAGAAGCGCACCGGGCTGGTGCTCAAGCTGCAGACGTTGCAGGCCGATGGCGACGTGTTGGAACAAGTGGCGTTTACCGAGCTGCAGCTCGATGCGCCCCTGCGGCTCGACGCCATGTTGCGGCAGATGGAGGACACGCGCGGCTACCGCATCGAGCGGCCGACGCTGCGCAAAACCACCGCCGAGGCCGAGGGCTGGCGCTTGAAGGCCGAGGTGCCGGGGTTTCGCCCGGTGACGTGCTGGGTACGCGCCGACGAGCAGCGCGCGCGCGCGCCGCTGCAGTGCGTGTATTCCGACGGGCTGGCGTCGGTGTCGCTGTTTTTTGCCGCTGCCGACACGCCGGCGGTCCCCCGCACCCACGCCGGGGCGACGCACGGTTTGTCCAAACGCGTGGCGGGCTATGCCGTCACCGCCCTGGGCGAGGTGCCGATGGCCACCCTCGAGCGCTTTTTGGACGCGCTCGAGCGCACGCGATGACGCGTTGGCTTTTTCGCCCCGCCCGGGGCGTTACCCTTGCATCCGACGAGGTCTCACATGATGAACCGAACGCAACCTTCTGAGGCGGCAGCGGCCACGCGCCGCCGCCCCGTGGCGCTGGCCGCGGTGTCGGCGCTGGCCGCCGTGGCGCTGCTGTGGGGGGCCGCGCAGCATGGCGTCGGCGCCCAACCGGCCACGGGCGCCGCCGCGCCGGGCGCGTCCGCTGCCGCGGGCGGACCGCGCCTGACCGGATTGCCGGACTTCACCGTGCTGGTCGAGGACGTCGGCCCTTCGGTGGTCAACATCCGCACCGTCGAGCGCGTGCAGGCCACACCCGACGATGAGGCCGACCCCGACGAGGCCATGCGCGACTTTTTCCGACGCTTCGGCATCCCGCTGCCGCCGGGCGCATTCCCGCGCGGCCCGCAGCGCCCGGAACGTGGGCCGCAGCAGCGCCAGCGCGGCGTGGGCTCGGGCTTCGTCTACAGCGCCGATGGCTTCATCATGACCAACGCCCACGTGGTCGACGGGGCCGACGAGGTCGTGGTGACGCTGCCGGACAAGCGCGAATTCAAGGCCCGCGTGGTGGGCGCCGACAAGCGTACCGACGTGGCGCTGGTCAAAATCGAGGCCACCGGCCTCAAGCCCGTGCGCATCGGCGACGTCGAGCGGCTCAAGGTGGGCGAGTGGGTGATGGCCATCGGCTCGCCGTTTGGCCTGGACAACACGGTCACCGCCGGGATCGTCAGCGCCAAGCAGCGCGAGACCGGCGACTTCCTGCCGTTCATCCAGACCGACGTGGCCATCAACCCCGGCAACTCCGGCGGGCCGCTGATCAACATGCGCGGCGAGGTGGTGGGCATCAACAGCCAGATCTACTCGCGCTCGGGGGGCTTCATGGGCATCAGCTTTGCGATCCCGATCGACGAAGCGGTGCGCGTGGCCGAACAGCTCAAGACCAGCGGCAAGGTCACGCGCGGGCGCATCGGCGTGGCCATCGAGCCGGTGGACAAGGAGGTGGCCGAGTCGCTGGGCCTGCCCAAGGCCGGCGGCGCCCTGGTGCGCGGGGTGGAGGACGGCTCGCCCGCGGCCAAGGCCGGCATCGAGCCGGGTGACATCATCCTGCGCTTCGATGGCAAGGCGATCGAGAAGTCGGCCGACCTGCCGCGCATCGTGGGCAACACCAAGCCCGGCACACGCGCCACGGTGGAGGTGTGGCGTCGCGGTGCGACCAAGACGCTGACGGTGTCGGTAGGCACCTTCGAAGACGAGTCGGCGGCGCGCGCACCGGCCGAGGAGCCCAAGGCTGCCAAGGCGGGCCCGCTGGGGTTGACGCTGCGCGAGCTCACCGCCGCGGAGCGGCGCGAGCTCAAGGTCAGTGGCGGCATCCGCGTCGATGGGGTCAGCGGCCCTGCCGCGGCGGCCGGCCTGCGCCCGGGCGATGTGATCGTCGGGGTGGGCAACCAGAACGTGGCCTCGTTGCGCGACTTCGAGCGTGCGGTGGCGGATTGGCCCAAGGGGCGACCGGTGAGCGTGCTCATCCGCCGCGGCGACTGGGCACAGTGGGTGCTGGTGCGGCCCTGATGCCGGCCGGGTGCGGTGCGGCGGCGCACCGCCTACAATGCGGGGTTTGATTCGAGCGGGCGCGCTGCAAACGGAGCGCGCCCATTTTTCGTGGCCATGAAGCACATCCGCAACTTTTCCATCATCGCGCACATCGACCACGGCAAGAGCACGCTGGCCGACCGCCTGATCGCGCGCTGCGGGGGCTTGAGCGAGCGCGAGATGACCGACCAGGTGCTCGACTCCATGGAGCTGGAGAAGGAGCGCGGCATCACCATCAAGGCCCAAACCGCGGCGCTGCAATACACCGCGCGCGACGGGCAGGTCTACAACCTCAACCTCATCGACACGCCCGGCCACGTGGACTTTTCCTACGAGGTGAGCCGCTCGCTGTCGGCATGCGAGGGCGCGCTGCTGGTGGTGGACGCCAGCCAGGGCGTGGAGGCGCAGACGGTGGCCAACTGCTACACGGCGCTGGACCTCGGCGTCGAGGTCCTGCCGGTGCTCAACAAGATGGATTTGCCGCAGGCCGACCCCGAGCGCGCCCAGCAGGAAATCGAGGACGTCATCGGCATCGATGCGTCGGAGGCGATTCCCTGCTCGGCCAAGACCGGCATGGGCATCGACGACATCCTGGAAGCGGTGGTGGCCAAGATCCCGCCGCCGCGCGGCAACCCCGAGGGCCCGCTGCGGGCGATGATCATCGACTCGTGGTTCGACAACTACGTCGGCGTGGTGATGCTGGTGCGGGTGGTCGATGGCTGCCTCAACCGCGGCGATCGCATCCGCCTCATGGCCACGGGCGCGCAGTACGCGTGCGAAAAGGTGGGGGTCTTCACGCCCGCCAACCAGCCGCGCGAGCGCCTGCAGGCCGGCGAGGTGGGCTATGTGATCGCGGGCATCAAGGAGCTCAAGTCCGCCAAGGTGGGTGACACGATCACCTCGTTCAAGAGCGCCAGCGGCGCCAACCTGGCCGCGGCCACCGAGCCGCTGCCGGGCTTCAAGGAGGTGCAGCCGCAGGTCTTCGCCGGCCTGTACCCGACCGAGGCGAGCGAGTACGACCAGCTGCGCGATGCGCTGGAGAAGCTGCAGCTCAACGACGCGTCGCTGCACTTCGAGCCCGAGGTGTCGCAGGCACTCGGCTTTGGGTTTCGTTGCGGTTTTTTGGGCCTGCTGCACATGGAAATCGTGCAGGAGCGCCTGGAGCGCGAATTCGACCAAGACCTGATCACCACCGCGCCCAGCGTGGTGTACCAGGTGGTCAAGGGCGATGGCGAGGTGCTGATGGTGGAAAACCCCTCGCGCATGCCCGAGCCGAGCAAGATCCAGGAAATCCGCGAGCCCATCGTCACCGTGCACATCTATTTGCCCCAGGACTACGTGGGGCCGGTGATGACGCTGTGCAACCAAAAGCGCGGCGTGCAGCTCAACATGGCCTACCACGGCAAGCAGGTCATGCTGACCTACGACCTGCCGCTGGCCGAGATCGTGCTGGACTTCTTCGACAAGCTCAAGTCGGTCAGCCGCGGCTACGCCTCGATGGACTACGAGTTCAAGGAGTACCGGCCGTCGGACGTGGTCAAGGTCGATATCCTGCTCAACGGTGACAAGGTCGATGCGCTGTCGATGATCGTGCACCGCAGCCAGGCGCAGTCGCGCGCACGCGCCGTGGTCAGCAAGATGCGCGAAATCATCAGCCGCCAGCAGTTCGATGTCGCCATACAAGCGGCGATTGGTGCGCAAATCATCGCGCGTGAAACCGTCAAGGCGCTGCGCAAAAACGTGCTGGCCAAGTGCTATGGCGGCGACATCACGCGCAAGCGCAAGCTGCTGGAAAAGCAAAAGGCGGGCAAAAAACGCATGAAGCAAATCGGCACCGTGGAAGTGCCGCAGGAGGCGTTCCTCGCCATCCTGCAGGTGGAGGAGTCATGAACGACCAGACCATGGGCGCTGTCACCGGCGTCGTGCTGGCGGCCTTTGCCGGCTACGGCGTGGCGTGGTATGTCGGCGCCATCGACGGCAACTTTGCGCTGCTGCTGCTGTTGGCCGTGGTGGTCACCGGTGCGTACTGGGTGGCCGAGCGTTGGGTGTTTTTGCCGCGCCGCCAGGCGGCGGCCGCGCAAGCCGTGGCCGAGGCCACGCGGCGCCGCGAGGAGCTGGCGCGCCAGGGCATCGTGGGCGAGCCGGTGGACCTCGATGCCCTGCGCCGCCGCCTGCTGGCGCAGCCGTGGTGGCTGGACTGGACCGCGGGGCTGTTCCCGGTCATTTTGGCGGTCTTCGTGCTGCGCTCGTTTTTGTTCGAGCCGTTCAAAATCCCGTCGGGCTCGATGATCCCGACGCTGCACGTGGGCGACCTGATCCTGGTCAACAAGTTCCACTACGGCATCCGCCTGCCGGTGGTCAATACCAAGGTCGTGGACAACCACAGCCCGCAGCGCGGCGACGTGATCGTCTTTCGCTACCCGCCGCAGCCGAGCCTGGACTACATCAAGCGCGTCGTGGGGGTGCCGGGCGACGAGGTGGCGTATCTGAACAAGCGGCTCTACATCAACGGCCAGGCCGTGCCGCGCACCGCGGTGGACGATTTTTACGATGCCGACGCGATGCGCTACCGCAAGCAGTTCGTCGAGGAAATCGGCGGGCGGCGCGTGCACACGCTGATCGACGACGAGCGCCCCGCCTTCATCCCGGCGGCGGTGGACTTCCCCGGCCGTGAGCGCTGCCAGTACACCGTCGAGGGCGTGACCTGCCGGGTGCCCGAGGGGCACTATTTCGTCATGGGCGACAACCGCGACAATTCGCTCGATTCGCGCTATTGGGGCTTTGTGCCGGAGCGCAACATCGTGGGCAAGGCGGTGTTTGTGTGGATGAATTTTGGCGATTGGCGCCGCATCGGCACGTTCGAGTGAAGCGGCGCCGGTGTTTGCCGCTATCATGATCGCGGTGTCCGCCACGGGGGCGGCGCACGTTGGATATGGGGTGGCGCAGATGCGACAACGCGGGATGACCCTGATAGGCCTGCTCTTCGTGGGGGCGGTCGTGGCGGTGCTGGTGGTGCTGGCGGCCAAGATCTTTCCCACGGTGACCGAATACTGGGCAATCCAGAAAGCGGCCACCCGTGCGGCGCAAAGCGGCACCACGGTGACCGAGATTCGCAACGCCTTCGAACGCGCCAAGACCGCCGACTACTTCGAGGCGGTCAGCGGCAAGGACCTCGACATCACCAAGGTGGACGACAAGATCGTGGTCTCGTTTGCCTACGACAAGGAAATCCATTTGGTCGGCCCGGCCTACCTGGTCATCAAATACCGGGGCAGCAGCCAATGAACCATGGTTGATTCCCAGGCGCCAGCGCTGGAGGCGCTGCAACACCGCCTCGGGCATCGGTTTCGCCGCCCCGAGTTGCTGCTGCGCGCGCTGACGCACCGCAGCCACTCGGCCGACCATTACGAGCGGCTCGAGTTTCTGGGCGACGCCGTGCTCGGCCTGGCAGTGTCCACGCTGCTGGTCGAGCGCCTGCCGCAGCAGACCGAAGGTGAGCTTTCGCGCGCTCGCGCCGCCCTGGTGCGCCAGGACGCGCTGCACCGCATCGCGCTCGACCTGGGACTGCCGGCGCTGCTGCGCCTGGGCGAGGGCGAAGCGCGCTCGGGCGGGCGCACGCGGGCCTCGATCCTGGCCGATGCGGTCGAGGCGCTGCTGGGGGCGCTCTACCTGGATGCGGGTTTCGAGGTGGCGCAGCGCGTGGCGCGGCACTGGTACGACGGGGTCGAGCTGCACCCGGGGCTGGGCAAGGACGCCAAGACCGCGTTGCAGGAATGGCTGCAGGGCCGGCACCGTCCGCTGCCCGTGTACGAGGTGGTGGCCATCCACGGCCAGGCGCACGCCCAAACCTTCGAGGTTGTCTGCCGCGTCGAGGGGGTTGCCCCCGCCCTGGGGCGCGGCCCGTCGCGCCGGTCCGCCGAGCAGGTGGCGGCTGCGGCGATGCTGGCCCAGCTCCAATCCCAAGGCGCGCTCTCGCGCGCTGCCACGCCATGACCGCCGATTCCGCCCCTGCTTCGACGCACGCCGCACCAGCGCCGCAGCGCTGTGGCTTCATTGCCATCGTTGGCAAGCCCAATGTGGGCAAGTCCACCCTGCTCAACGCGCTGGTGGGCTACAAAGTCAGCATCACGTCGCGCAAGGCGCAGACCACGCGCCACCGCATCACCGGCATCCGCACCGAAGGGGCCACGCAGTTCGTCTTCGTGGACACGCCGGGTTTTCAGACCCGGCATGGCAACGCGCTCAACCGCGCGCTCAACAAGACGGTGCTGGGTGCCGTGGCCGACGTGGATCTGGTGCTGTTCGTGGTCGAGGCCGGCCGCTTCGACCTGGCCGACGCCAAGGTGTTGGCCTTGCTGCCGCCCGGCGTGCCGGTGATCCTGGTGGCCAACAAGCTCGACCGCGTGCACCGGCGCGTGGACATTGCGCCGTGGCTGCGCAGCATGCAGGACCGGCATCCGTTTGCCGAATTTTTTCCCATGAGCGCCAAGCAGCCGCGCGATGTGCAGCGCCTGCTCGCCCTGTGCGAGCGCTACTTGCCGCAGCACCCGTGGCTGTACGACCCCGATGACCTGACCGACCGCAGCGAGCGCTTTTTGGCCGGCGAGCTGGTGCGCGAAAAGCTCTTTCGCCTCACCGGCGACGAGCTGCCCTACACCTCCACCGTGGTGGTGGACCGCTTTGAGCAGGAGGGCGAGCTGCGCCGCATCGCCGCCACCATCATCGTCGAGCGCGAGGCGCACAAGGGCATGGTGATCGGCGAACGCGGGGAGCGGCTCAAGCGCATCGGCACCGAAACGCGCCAGGAGCTCGAGCGGCTGTGGGGCGGCAAGGTGTTTTTGGAGCTCTGGGTCAAGGTGCGCTCCGGCTGGTCCGACGACGAGGCCCGGGTGCGCGCCTACGGTTACGAGTGACGTGGTCGCCCGTACGCGCCTGCGGGTTCACGACGAGCCCGCCTTCGTCCTGCACCAACACGACTGGAGCGAGTCCAGCCTGGTGCTGGAGGTGTTCAGCCGCCACCACGGGCGCGTGGTGCTGATTGGCAAGGGGGTCAAGCGGCCGACCTCGCAGTATCGCGCGGTGCTGCTGCCGATGCTGCCCCTGCGGCTGGATTGGTCGGGCGAGGCGGAGGTGCGCACGCTCAAGGCGGCGCAGTTTGCCGGTGGCCACGTCATGCCGGCCGGCGACGCGCTGCTGGCGGGGTACTACCTCAACGAGCTGGTGCTGCGCCTCATGACCCGTGACGACCCGCACCCGGTGCTGTTCGACCACTACGCGGCAGCGTTGGCGGCCCTGGCCGCGGGCGAGGACGTCGCGGTGACGCTGCGCGCGTTCGAACTGCTGCTGTTGCGTACCCTGGGCTGGCTGCCGGATTTGGCGCATGAGGGGCTGCGCCTGCTGCCGCTGGCCGCAGACCAGGCCTACCGCCTGCTGCCCGAGGCCGGCTTGCAGCCCTGCGGCGCGGAAGACAGCGGGGCGTTGCCGGGAGGGCATTGGGCGGCGGTCGAGCGCGCGCTGGCAGCGGCCGACCCCTGGGCGGCCCTGCGCGCGCAGCCGGCGCTGTTGGCAACCGCGGCCCTGCGCGTCGGGCTGGCGGCGCTGCTGCACTACCATAGCGGCGTGCGGGCTTTCCGCACCCGCGAGTGGATGCGGGCGGTGCGCCGCGTCGGTCCGCTGGCGGCCCCGTCCACGAACGAACCTGCACCATGAACCCCACCGCTTTGTCGGTCAACGTCAACAAAGTGGCGCTGCTGCGCAACAGCCGCCACCTCGGCATCCCCAGCGTCACGCGGGCGGCAACGCTGTGCCTGCAGGCCGGCGCGCATGGCATCACCGTGCACCCGCGGCCCGACGAGCGCCACATCCGCTGGCACGATGTCTTCGACGTGGCCGAGCTGCTGCGCGCCTGGCCCGGCCGCGAATACAACATCGAGGGCAACCCGTTCCACAACCTGCTGGACGTGGCGCGCGAAGTGGCCGCGCGCGGCCTGCCCGTGCACCAACTGACCTTCGTGCCGGATGCGATTGGCCAATTCACCAGCGATCACGGCTGGCGCTTCCCCGACGACGCCGAACGGCTGCGTCCGGTGATTGCGCAGGCGCAGGCGCTGGGCGTGCGGGTGAGCCTGTTCATGGACCCCGACCCGGACCAGATGGCCGCGGCGCGCGCGGTGGGCGCCGACCGCGTCGAGCTCTACACCGAACCCTACGCCGCCGCCTGGGCCGACCCGGCGGCGCGCGCGGCGCAACTGCAACGCTACCGCGAGGCGGCGCTGGCCGCCCGGGCCGCGGGGCTGCAGGTCAACGCCGGCCACGACCTCAACCGCGACAACCTGACCGATTTCCTGCGCGCGGTGCCGGGCGTGGTCGAGGTCTCGATCGGCCACGCGCTGATCGCCGATGCGCTGGAGCTGGGCTACGCGGCCACGGTGCAGGCCTACCTGCGGTGCATCGACGCCGCTGCGGCAGGCCGCGCATGATCTACGGGGTGGGCACGGACCTGTGCGACGTGCGCCGCATCGCCGCCGCCTTGGCGCGCCACGGCGATCGCTTCGCACAGCGGGTGCTGGCCGACGGTGAGCTGGCGCAGTGGCGCGCCCGCGCGGCGCGCTGGCCCGAGCGGGGCGTGCGCTTCGTGGCCACGCGCTTTGCGGCCAAAGAGGCGTTGAGCAAAGCCATCGGCCTGGGGTTGCGCGCGCCCATGACCTGGCGCGATTGCGAAGTGATCCACCTGCCCGGTGGTCGGCCGGCGTTTCGCCTGCACGGGGCGCTGCGGGCCTGGTGCGACGAGCGGCGCTTGCGTGCCCACCTGAGTCTGACCGACGAATCCGACTATGCCGCCAGCTTCGTGGTGGTGGAGCAAGACCCATGACCCTGCATGCCCCCCTGATCATCGATGTGGCCGGCACCCGCCTGAGCGACGCCGACCGTGCGCGGCTGAGCCATCCGCTCGTCGGCGGCGTCATTCTGTTTGCCCGCAACTGGCGTGATCGGGCGCAGCTGCAGCGCCTGTGCGCGCAGATCAAGCGGGTGCGGCGCGACCTGCTCATCTGCGTGGACCACGAAGGCGGGCGCGTGCAGCGCTTTCGCACCGACGGCTTTACCCACCTGCCGCCGATGCGCGACTTGGGTCGCCTGTGGCGCGAGGCGCCCGAGACGCGCCCCGGCGAGGCGGCGCTGGCGGCGTGCAATGCCGCGACGGCAGCGGGCTACGTGCTGGGGGCCGAGTTGCGCGCCTGTGGCGTGGATTTGAGCTTTGCCCCGGTGCTGGACCTGGACCACGGCCGCAGCGAGGTGATCGGCGACCGCGCCTTCGACGCCGACGCCCGCGTCGTGACCATGCTGGCACAAGCCCTGATGCACGGGCTGCGCCTGGCGGGCATGGCGCATTGCGGCAAGCACTTTCCCGGCCACGGCTGGGCCGAGGCCGATTCGCACGTGGACCTGCCCGTGGACGAGCGGCCGCTGTCGGCCTTGCTGGCCGAGGACGCCGCGCCGTATGGTTGGCTGAGCGCATCGCTGGCGGCGGTGATGCCCGCGCATGTCGTGTACCCGCAGGTGGACGCGCGGCCGGCCGGGTTCTCGCGCCGCTGGCTGCGCGACATCCTGCGCGATCGGCTGGGCTTTACCGGGGCGGTGTTCAGCGACGACCTCAGCATGGCCGGCGCGCGCGTGCTGGATGGCCGACCGGTCACCCCAACCGAGGCGGCGCTGGCGGCGCTGGAGGCCGGCTGCGACCTGGTGCTGCTGTGCAACCAAAGCACGGTGGACGGTGGCGAGCCGATCGATCGGCTCATCGACGGGTTGGCGCGTGCCTACTACGAAGGCCGCTGGACGCCGGACGAAACCGCCGAGGCGCGCCGGCGCGCGCTGCTGCCGAGCGGCCCCGCGCTGGCATGGGACGCCCTGATGGCCGATCCCCGCTACCAGCACGCGCTGGCGCTGCTGCCCTGACGGGCAGGCAGCCGGGGATCATGGGTGGGCCGGTTGCGGGGTGTGCCTTCCCCCCGCTGGGGCGCAGACGACGCGGTTGCGCCCGCCGGCTTTGGCATCGTACATGGCCATATCGGCGCGGCGCAGCAGGTCTGACAGCGTCACATCGTCGTCGGAGGCCATCGCCACCCCGACACTGATGGTGGGCCGTATGGTTTCGGTTTTCACCGAGATGGCCAGTGCCGCGATGGCCGTGCGTAGCCGTTCAGCAAGGTCGCGTGCTTGCGCGAATTGGGTGTTGGGCAAAATCAGCGCAAATTCTTCCCCGCCGAGGCGGCCAAAACAGTCGCTGGCGCGCACAAGCTGAACGCAGGTATTGACCACCGCCACCAGCACCTCGTCGCCGCCAAGGTGTCCGTGGAGGTCATTGATCTGTTTAAAGTGGTCCAGGTCGATGATGAGCAATGCCAACGGTTCGCCGCTGTGGCGGTGCTGCTGGAGCAGGCGCGCGCCGGTTTCCATCAGATAACGGCGGTTGATGACGCCGGTCAGCGCGTCGCGCGAGGCCTGTGACTGCAGCTCCCGGATGAGCTGCTCGTTGCGCTGGCGCAGCTCGATGGCCTCGGTCGTTGCGGCATTGATCTGCCGACCGACGAGCAGCATCAGCGCGCAAAACGCCATGCCCAGCGCGCTCAGGCCGATGTGAAACGCGCTGGGTTCGAGCAACGGCGGCGCGATCAGGGCCAGCACCGGGGGCAGCATGTCCAGCAGCAGCAAGCGAAGGTGCGCGTGGGACATCGATACGGTCAACGAGATGAGGCCCACGTGCACCAGCATCACGAACATGAGGTTGCCAAAATCCCCAGGCCGCCACGCCCACACCACCAGTGACGACCACGCCAACATATGCGCCCCGTGCGCCAGGGCGATGCGGTTGGCCCAGCGGCGTTCCTCGCTCGGCGGTGGTTGGGCCTGCTTGAAGCGCCGGTACACCCACAGATAGTGCGCGATGATGAGCAATTCGATGCCCAGCCAAGTCAGCGCCCACGACATCGGTACCCAGTGCGACAGCAGCAGCCCGGTTATGACCGTCAGCACCGGCGCCACAAAGCGGTCGTGGCGGTGCACGTCCACATACAGGTGCAACTGGGCCAGCCGGACACGGGCACGCGGATCGGCGATCATCGCGGGCGTCTTCGTTGGGATGGCGTGCGCGTGCCGGTGCTGGCGCGTCAGGCCACCGCGTCGGCGCTTTGGCGCTGCAGCATGGCCAGCACGTTGGCCACGGTGGCGCGCAGCTCGCGCCGGTCGCAGATCATGTCGATCGCGCCCTTTTGCAGCAGAAATTCGGCGCGCTGAAAGCCTTCGGGCAACTTCACGCGCACGGTGTTTTCGATCACGCGCGGTCCGGCAAAGCCGATCAGGGCTTTGGGCTCGGCGATCACGACATCGCCCATGAAGGCGAAGCTGGCCGATACGCCGCCCATGGTCGGGTCGGTCAGCACGCTGATGAAGGGCAGGCGCTGGCGGGCGAGCCGGGTCAGCGCGGCGTTGGTCTTGGCCATCTGCATCAGCGACAGCAGGCCCTCCTGCATGCGCGCGCCACCGGTGGCGGTAAAGCAGATGAAGGGGACCTTTTGTTCGATCGCGTTGTGGACGCCGCGCACGAAGCGCTCGCCCACCACCGATCCCATCGAGCCGCCCATGAAGTCGAACTCGAAGCACGCCACCACCACCGGCAGCGCGTGCACCGCGCCGCCCATGACGACGAGCGCGTCGGTCTCGCCGGTGGCCTCCAACGCTTCCTTGAGGCGCTCGGGGTATTTGCGGCTGTCCTTGAATTTGAGCGCATCGACGGGCAGCACCTCCTGCCCGATTTCATAACGTCCTTCGGGGTCGAGGAAGGCGTCGAGCCGCGCGCGCGCGCCAATGCGGTGGTGATGACCGCACTGGGGACAGACGTTGAGGTTTTTTTCCAGATCGGTCTTGTAGAGCACGGCCTCACAGCTTGGGCACTTGATCCACAAGCCTTCGGGGATGCTGCGCCGCTGGGTGGTCGTGGGGGCGATCTTGGGCGGCAACAGTTTTTCCAGCCAGGACATGGCAACTCCTTGCAGTGGTGGCGTTGGGCAGCGCGGGACTGCCCAATGCCAGCGTGCGCGCGATTATGCGACAGCCGGGGCCGGCGTGGCGGGCAGCGCGTCCAGCGCGGCGCGAATCTCGCGCACGAACGCCGCGGCTGTGTCGGCCACGCGCTCGCGCGGTTCGTGCTCGATCAACTGGATGAGGCGGGTGCCGATCACCACCGCGTCGGCGCAGCGGCCCACCGCCTGGGCGCTGGCCGCGTCGCGGATGCCAAAGCCCACCCCAACCGGCACCGACACATGGGCGCGAATGCGGGGCAGCATGGCCTCCACCGCCGCCGTGTCCAGGTGGCCCGCGCCGGTGACGCCCTTGAGCGAGACGTAATACACATAGCCGCTGGCCAGCCGCCCCACCTGGGCCATGCGCGCCTCGGTGCTGGTGGGCGCAAGCAAAAAGATCAGGTCCAGCCCGTGCGCGCGCAGGGCGCGGGCAAAGTCCTCGCATTCCTCCGGCGGGTAGTCCACCACCAGCACACCGTCCACGCCGGCGGCCGCGGCCTCGCGCGCGAAGCTGCCGGCCCCATGGCGGTGCTCCCAGGCTTCGATCGGGTTGGCGTAGCCCATCAGCACCACCGGCGTCGTCGTGTCGCCGGTGCGGAAGTCGCGCACCATCTGCAACACCTGCGCCAGACCGATGCCGGCGGCCAGCGCGCGCTCGCCCGCGCGCTGGATCACCGGGCCGTCGGCCATGGGGTCGGAAAACGGCACGCCCAGTTCGAGGATGTCGGCGCCTGCCGTCACCAGGGCGTGCATCAGCGCAGGGGTGACGTCGGGGTATGGAAAGCCCGCGGTGATGAAGGGGATCAGGGCCTTGCGGCCCTGGGCTTGGAGCAGGTGAAAGGTGGCGTCGATGCGGCTCATGGCGTCAGGCCTTCGGGTGGGTCAGGGGCTGTTCGGTGCCGCCCTTGACGGTCTGTCCGCGGCAGCTCGGGCGGCAGTAAAAGTCGGCCTGCGCGAGGTCGGCCACGGTGCCGATGTCCTTGTCGCCGCGCCCCGACAGGTTGACCAGCAGCGTCTGGTCAGGGCGCAGGGTCGGCGCCAGCTTCATGGCGTAGGCCACGGCGTGGCTGGACTCCAGCGCGGGGATGATGCCCTCGGTGCGGCACAGGCGATGAAACGCCGCCAGCGCCTCCTCGTCCGTGACGCCGACGTACTCGGCGCGGCCGCTGTCCTTGAGCCAGGCGTGCTCCGGGCCCACGCCGGGGTAGTCCAGCCCGGCGCTGACGCTGTGCGTCTCGGTGATTTGACCGTCGGCGTTTTGCAGCACATAGGTACGGTTGCCGTGCAACACGCCGGGCACGCCGCGCTGCAGCGAGGCCGCGTGCTTGCCGCTGTCCAGGCCGCTGCCAGCGGCCTCCACGCCGATGAGCCGCACGCGCTCGTGTGGGATGTAGGGGTAGAAGATGCCCATGGCGTTGCTGCCGCCGCCCACGCAGGCGATCACCGCGTCCGGGTGCGGCGTGCCCTGGTTGCCGGGCAGGCCCAGATCGGCCAACATTTCGGGCATTTGGCGCAGGCACTCCTCACCGATGACGCTTTGGAAGTCGCGCACCATCATGGGGTAGGGGTGCGGGCCGGCCACGGTGCCGATGATGTAGAAGGTGTTTTCGACGTTGGTGACCCAGTCGCGCAGCGCTTCGTTGAGGGCGTCTTTGAGCGTTTGGCTGCCCGACGTCACCGGCACCACCGTGGCGCCGAGCAGCTTCATGCGGTAGACGTTGGGGCTTTGGCGCTTGACGTCCTCGGTCCCCATGTAGACCACGCACTCCAGCCCGTAGCGCGCGCAGATGGTGGCGGTGGCCACGCCGTGCTGGCCGGCGCCGGTCTCGGCGATGATGCGCGGCTTGCCCATGCGCTTGGCCAGCATGGCCTGGCCGATGACGTTGTTGATCTTGTGCGCGCCGGTGTGGTTGAGGTCCTCGCGCTTGAGCAGGATTTGCGCGCCGCCGAGTTCGCGGCTCAGGCGCGCGGCGTGGTACAGGGGCGAGGGGCGGCCCACGAAGTGCGCCAGCTCGTAGCGGAATTCGCGCAAAAACGCGGGGTCCTGGCGGTAGCGTTCGTAGGCGGCGCGCAGCTCGGCGATGGCGTGCGTGAGCGTCTCGCTGACGAAGCTGCCGCCGTAGGGGCCAAAGTGGCCCTGGGCGTCGGGATAGGCGTAGGCGGACATGAAACTCGTATCCTGGGGTGGGGACGGCAGCCCGCAACCCGGCGGGGCCGTCAGGGAGGGGAGGGGTCGGCAGGCATCAGGTCGGCGCGGCGCACCGCCGCGATGAACGCTTCGACGCGCGCCGGGTCTTTGATACCCTTGGCGGCTTCGACGCCCGAGGAGACGTCAACCGCCCACGGGCGCACCCGACGCACGCCATCGGTCACATTTGCGGGTGTGAGTCCACCAGACAAAACGACCCGATCGGCGGCGTTGAGTCGAGGGTGTGACCACGGGAAGGCTGTCCAGTCGAAGGTTTGTCCGCCGCCGCCATAGCCAGGCACCTGCGCATCGATCAGCACGGCGCGCGCGGCGGCGTAGCGCTCGGCGTATTCTAGGAGATCGAAGCCAGCGGCGCCAGCGCCCAGCGGCACGCGCGCGGCGCGCAGCCAGGGGCGCGTACCCGCCAGGGCGGCGCACTGTTCGGGGCTTTCGTCGCCATGGAACTGCAGCATCGCGTGGGGCACGGCGTCCAGCGCCGCGGCCACCGCGTCCGCGCTGGCGTTGACGAACAGCAGCACCGGGGTCACGAACACCGGCAGGCGCCGGGCCAGCTCCCCGGCGCGGCGGGCGCTGACATGGCGCGGGCTGGCCGGGTACAAGACGAAGCCGATGGCGTCCGCGCCGGCGGCGGCGGCGTGCTCGACGTCGGCCTCGCGCGTGAGGCCGCAAATTTTGATGCGCGTGCGTCGCATGGTGACAGGTCGGCCGGGGTCACGACCGGGGGTGGGGGGGTCAAAGGG
>NZ_VJOL01000040.1 GCF_007556705.1 Tepidimonas thermarum
ATGGGCAAAACGGCCTGCAAACCGGCCGAAATGCACGTCGCAATCGCTGCGCAGCCACGTCTGGGCGGCTCGTTTCTTCGAAAGCAGCGTCACTGGTGCGTTCGAAGGGTATTTTTTCAACGGCCTGCTAATCGATCACCTTCGGCGATGCATCGGAGATCGCAAATTACCCAACAACCGCTTGCAACTCGAAATCACGGAAGACGCCGTCTTCGACGATGAACAAGGCGTTCAGCGCACCCTATCCGAACTGCAGGCACTGGGCTTCGGCATCTCTCTGGACGACTTCGGCGCGGGGCACTCTTCGCTCAAGCGTCTGATGGCGCTGCCGTTTTGCGAAATCAAGATCGACCGCACCTTTGTAGCCGGGCTGGAGACAGAGCCCCGGGCGCTGCCGATTCTGGATGCGATTTTGTCGGTGGGACGCGCGCTGGGCGTGGAATGTGTGGCCGAGGGCGTGGAACAGCCCCATCAGTTCGAAGCCCTGCAACATCTGGGGTGCCATCGGTTTCAGGGCTTTTTGTTCTCGCACGCCGTCCCGGTGGATGCCTTCGTGGCCTTGGTCCGGGCGCAACGACCGCTGCCCCCGAACACCCGCGTCAAACCCGCGTGACCGGCCCCCGCAGGCGGCGCGCGTATGATCGCGGGGCTACTCGGTTTTGACACTCCCCCGCACGCAAACGGAGCATCTCCCATGTCCATCGACACCATCGGCATCGTCGGCGCCGGCACCATGGGCAACGGCATCGCGCAGGCTTGCGCGACCAGCGGCCTGAACGTCGTCATGATCGACGTCAGCGACGCCGCGCTGGCCAAGGGCCTGGCCACCATCGCCGGCAGCCTGGACCGCCTGATCAAGAAAGAAAAAATCACCGCCGCCGACAAGGACGCGGCGCTGGCGCGCATCCGCACCTCGACGAATTACGACGACGTCAAGGGCGCGCAGCTCGTCATCGAGGCGGCGACCGAAAACCTCGAACTCAAGATCAAGATCCTGCGCCAACTCGATGCGCTGCTGGCGCCCGAGACCCTGGTGGCCACCAACACCAGCTCCATCAGCATCACGCAACTGGCGGCCGTCACCGGTCGTGCCGACCGCTTCATCGGCATGCACTTCTTCAACCCGGTGCCGATGATGGCGCTGGTGGAGATCATCCGCGGCCTGCAGACCAGCGACGCCACCCACGACGCCGTGCGCGAGCTGGCGCTGCGGCTGGGCAAAACCCCGATCACGGTCAAGAACGCACCGGGCTTCGTCGTCAACCGCATCCTGGTGCCGATGATCAACGAGGCCTTCTTCGTGCTCGCCGAAGGGCTGGCCAGCCCCGAGGACATCGACGCCGGCATGAAGCTGGGCTGCAACCACCCGATCGGGCCGCTGGCGCTGGCCGACATGATCGGGCTGGACGTGTGCCTGGCGGTGATGAACGTGTACTTTGCCGAGTTCAACGACAGCAAGTACCGCCCCTGCCCGCTGCTCAAGGAGCTGGTGGCCGCGGGCTACCTGGGCCGCAAGACCGGCCGCGGTGTCTACACCTACTGACGCCCCCGGGCCGCGCCACGGCGCGGCTCAGGCCCCCGCCTGGGGCGTGCGGCCCAGACGGCGGCGCAGCCAGGTGGCGGCATCGTCCAGGTAGCAGTAGATCACCGGCACCACCACCAGTGTCAACAGCGACGAGGTCACCACCCCCCCGATGACGGCCTGCCCCATGGGCGCGCGCTGCTCCGACCCTTCGGACAGCGCAAACGCCAGCGGCACCATGCCAAACACCATGGCCAGCGTCGTCATCAGGATGGGGCGCAGCCGCACGCGCGCCGCCAGCAGCAGCGCGGCCTCGCGGTCCAGCTTCTCGCCCGTCAGCCCCTCGCCGCTGGCGCCGGCGCGTGCACGGTTGGCAAAGTCCACCAGCAAGATGGCGTTCTTGGTCACCAGGCCCATGAGCATGATGACGCCGATGATCGAAAACAGGTTGAGCGTCGAGCCAAACATCAGCAGGATCAGCACCACCCCGATGAGGGTCAGCGGCAGCGACGACATCAGCGCGATCGGCTGCAAAAAGCTCTTGAACTGCGAGGCCAGGATCATGTAGATGAAGATCACCGCCAGCGCCAGCGCCGACAGCGCGTAGCCAAACGACTCCTGCATGTCCTTGGTGGAGCCGCCAAATTTGGCCCGGTAGCCGGGCGGAAACGGCGTCGCGTCGAGCACCCGGCGGATGTCGGCCGACACCTCGCCCAGCGAGCGGCCGGCGACGTTGGCGGTGATTTCCACCTCGCGCGCCAGGTCGCGCCGGTTGATCTGGTTGGGGCCCGATGAGGGCCGGATGTCGGCGATCTGCGCCAGCCGGATGGCGCGCGGCGTGCCATCGGGGCCCACGACGCTCAGCATCAAACGCTCCAAATCCGCCACCGACGCGCGCGCGGACGGCGCCAGCCGCACCTTCACGTCGTAGCTCTGGTCGTCCGGCGCGCGCCAATTGCCCACCGTCTGGCCCGCGATCAGCCCACGCAGCGCCTGGGTGACCGCCCCCACGCTCAGCCCCAGGTCCGAGGCCGCCTCGCGCCGCACCACGATGTCCACGGTCGGCTTGTTGGGCTTCATGCTGGTGTCCACATCGACCAAGCCGGGAATCTGGCGCAGCTGTGCGGTGACCTGGTCGGTCAGGCGCTGCAGCTCGCGCAAATCGCTGCCCTGCAGCGACAGCGAAATCGGCTTGTTGCCCCCCACCGGGTCCAGCAGGCCCACGTGCGTGACCGTGATGCCCGGCACACGCGCCAGGCGCTCGCGCAACACCGCCGACATCTGGTCCACGCTGCGCGTGCGCTCCTTGCGCTCGACCAGCCGCACATAGACGCTGGCCACGTTGCGCCCCTGGGCCGAGCCGGTGTTGATGGTGGCGAGCGTGTAGCGCACCTCGGGGAAGGCGCGCACGATGGCATCGACCTCGCGCACCTTGGCTTCGGTGGCCTCCAGCGACGTTCCGGTGGGCGTGTAAAAGCTCAGCGTCGTCTCGGAAAAATCGGCCTTGGGCACGAACTCGGTGCCCATCACCGGCACCAGCGCCACGCTGATGACCAGGCTGGCCGCGGCAATGCCCAGGGTGGCGCGCCGGTGCGCCAGCGACCACGACAGCAGCGTTTGGTAGCCCTCGCCCAGCCGGTGCGTGAAGCGCTCCACCGCCGCGGTCAGCCGCCCCAGCGTGCGCTCGTAGAGCGAGCGCGGCGGCGGCGCCTGCCCCTCGGCGTGGATGGCCGGGTCGTGCCAAACGCTCGACAGCATGGGGTCGAGCGTGAAGCTGACGAACATCGAAATCAGCACCGCCGCCACGATGGTGATGCCAAACTCGTGGAAAAACTTGCCGATGATGCCGCCCATGAAGCCTATGGGCAAAAACACCGCCACGATCGACAGCGTCGTGGCCAGCACCGCCAGGCCAATCTCGTGCGTGCCGTCCAGCGCCGCGCGGTGCGCGTCCTTGCCCATTTGCACGTGGCGCACGATGTTTTCGCGCACCACGATGGCGTCGTCGATCAACAGCCCCACGCACAGGCTCAGCGCCATGAGCGTGATCATGTTGATCGAAAACCCAAACGCGTACATGAACAAAAACGTGCCGATGAGCGCAATCGGCAGCGTCAGGCCGGTGATGACCGTGGAGCGCCACGAGTTGAGGAACAAAAAGACGATCGCCACCGTCAGCACCGCGCCCTCGATGAGCGTCTGGCGCACGTTGTTGACGGCCACGCGGATGGGCCGCGCGGTATCGCGCACCACGTCCAGCGCCATGCCCGGCGGCAGCTCGGCGCGCAGTGTCGCCACGACGCGATTGAGCCCATCGACCACGTCGATGGTGTTTTCGCCCTGGGCCTTTTGCACATCCAGCGCCAGCGTGCGGCGGCCGTCGTACAGCGCCAGGCTCTCCACCTCCTGCGGGCCATCGACGATGTCGGCGATTTGCCCCAGCCGCACCGGCACCGTGCCGCCCGATGTGCCCCGGCGCGCCACGATCAGGTCCCGAAACGCCTCGGGTTGCAGCAAGCGCCCTTTGATCTGCACCACGCGCTCGGCATCGCGCGCGCGCAACGCCCCGGCCGGCAGGTCCTGGTTCTCGGTGCGCACGGCCTGCATCACCTGATCGATGCCCACGCCATAGGCCTCCATCGCCTCGGGCCGCAGGTAGATGTTGATCTCGCGCGCCACCGCGCCCACCAGGGTCACCGAGCCGACACCACGCACATTCTCCAGCCGCTTCTTGACGACCTGATCGGCGTAGGTGGTCAGCTCCACCAGCGTGCGGCTGCCGTCCGGCGAGGTCAGCGCCAGGCTGTAGATGGGGCGCGAGGCTGGGTCGAAGCGCAGCACCTGCGGCTCTTGCACCTCGTCGCGCAGCCGGGCGCGGATGCCCGCGACCTTTTCCCGCACATCCTCGGCGGCCTTGCGGCCGTCCACGTCCAGGTTGAATTGGACGATGACGACCGATTGCCCCTCATAGCTGCGCGAAAAGAGCTGGTTGATGCCGGCGATCGAGTTGACCGCCTCCTCGACCGTCTTGGTGACCTCGGTCTCCACGATCTCCGGTGAAGCGCCCGGGTAGGCCACCTGCACCACCACCACCGGAAACTCCACATCCGGAAACTGGTCGACCTTGAGCCGCTGCAGCGAAAACAACCCCAACACCACGAAGGCAAGCATCACCATCGTGGCCAACACAGGGTTGCCGATCGAGACGCGGGTAAACCACATCGCCGCGCCCCCTCACTGGCCCGCGGCACGCGCCGCCAGCCGCACCACGACACCCTCGGGCAGCGCGCCCACGGTGCCCGCCAGCACCACGTCGCCTTCGGCCAGCCCATCGGTGACGATGCGCACCGGCTCGCCGCCCGCGGTGCCGCGCGGCCCCAGCGTCACGGTGCGCCGCACCACGCGCTCGCCCTGCAGCAACAGCACATAGGGCCGCGCCGCGTCCAGCCGGATCGCGCTCTCGGGCAGCGCCAGCGCCGTCTCACGCGCCACCTCGATATGGCCGGTCGCAAACAAGCCGTGACGCAGGTCCGCGCGCGGCGTCAGCGCCAGGTACACCGGCACCGCGCGCGTGCCCGCCTGCACGCTGGGGTTGAGGCGCGCCACGCGCGCCGCCACCGGCTCGGCCAACCCATCGACCTGCAGCACCGCCTGCGCGCCCACACGCACCTGCCCCACCTCCTCCGGCGCCAAGGTGGCCCGCAGCTCCAGCGCGCGCAGGTCCACGACCTCGAGCACACGCGCGTCCACCCCCAGGCGCTCACCCGGTTGGGCAAACCGCTGCGACACCCAGCCATCCAGCGGCGCGCGCAACAGCGTGTCGTCCAGCGCCTTGCGCGCCAGGTCCACCGCCGCCTGCGCGGCCAGCAGGTTGGCGCGCGCCGCCGCGGCGTTGGACACCGACGTATCCAAGGCGTTGCGCGAGATGAAGCCCTGCTCCACCAGCGCGCGGTTGTTCTGCAGCGCGCGCTCGGCAATCTCCAGCTGGGCGTGGGCGGCAGCCGCCTGCTGCTGCGCTTGGCGCAGCCGCGCCTCGTACTCGGTCGCGTCCAGCTCACCGAGCACCTGCCCGGCGCGCACCGGCTCCCCTTCGCGCACGCGCAGCGCGCGCAGCTCACCCGCCACCTTGGCCTTGACCAGCGCGGTGTGCAACGCCTCCACCGTGCCGCTGACCGCCACCGTGCGCTGCACCGGCAGTCGCTGCACGCGCAGCTGGTCGCTGGGCGCGATCTCCAACGCCACCGCGGTGGCAGGCGCGGCCTCCAAGGCCGCCTGCGCGCGACGCTGCTGCACGCCGCGCACGGACAACCCCACGACCAGGGCCAGCACCACCAGGGGCAGGCCCCATTTGAGCATGCGCTTCATCTGCTGCCCCCGACGTTCAGCGGTTGACGAACGAACCGGACTTGCCGCCGTGTTTTTCCAGCAAGCGGACGTCGCCGATCACCATACCCCGATCGACCGCCTTGCACATGTCGTAAATCGTCAGCAGCGCCACCTGCACCGCGGTGAGGGCCTCCATTTCCACGCCCGTTGGCCCGACCGTCTCGGCCGTGGCCTGCACGCGCACCGACGCCGTGGACGGCTCGGGCACCAATGCCAGCGCCACGCGCGTCAGCGCAACCGGGTGGCACAGCGGAATGAGCTCGGCGGTGCGCTTGGCGGCCATGATGCCGGCAATGCGCGCCACCCCCAACACGTCACCCTTCTTGGCCGTGCCGCGCTCGACCAGCGCCAGCGTCGCGGGCTGCATGCGGATGCGGCCTTCGGCCACCGCCACCCGGTGGGTGGCCGCCTTGGCGCCCACGTCCACCATGTGGGCCTGGCCCTGGGCATCGAAATGGGTCAGCGGCGCACCAGCGCCCGCAACGCTCGTGGCATCGGCAGGAGAAGTCATGTCAAGTTGGGAATCTGTCGGCACAAAACGGCATCATACGGGGATGCGCCTCCCCCCGCTCGACGCCCCGGCGACCGCGGCCGCTGACCGGCCGTTGCGTCTCGCTCCCATCGGCTGCCAGCGCCGCGACTGGCTGGCCACCGTGCTGCGCGGCGCCTTTGGGGCCGCCACCGCACGCGCCTTGTGGCCGATGTGCGCGGCGCTTGCGCCCGCGGCGCGAACCGCACACGCCGCCACCGACCTGCCCGCCCTGGGCGACGGCGGAGATCTGACGCTGGCCGAGGAGCGTCGCTTGGGCGACCAGATCGCGCGCGCGATTTACCGCGACCCGGCCTACCTGGACGATCCGGTGCTCGACGGCTACCTGGAGGCGGTGTGGATGCCGCTGTTTGCCGCCGCGCGCCAGCGTGGCGAACTGCCCGACACCCTGGCCGAGCGCTTTGCCTGGCGGCTGCTGTTGGCGCGCGACCGCACGGTCAACGCTTTTGCCCTGCCCGGGGGCTATCTGGGCGTGCACCTTGGACTCATCGGGGTCACCGGCAGCGCCGATGAGCTGGCCTCGGTCCTTGCGCACGAACTCAGCCACGTCACGCAGCGCCACATCGCGCGCCTGCTCAGCCGCCAAAGCCAGCAGGCGCCGCTCGTGCTGGCGGCCATGGTGCTGGGCGCGCTGGCCGCCAGCGCCGCCCGCAACGCCGACATCGCCAGCGCCGCCATCGCGGGCGGCCAGGCGGTCGCGCTGCAGTCCCAGCTCAATTTCTCGCGCGACATGGAGCGCGAGGCCGACCGCATCGGGCTGTCGGTGCTCACCGCAGCCGGCTTCGACGGCCAGGGGTTCGTGGGCATGTTCGAGCGGCTGCAACAGGCGGCACGCCTCAACGACGACGGCGGCTACCCCTACCTGCGCAGCCACCCCCTGGACACCGAGCGCATCGCCGATATGCGCGCCCGGCTGCCCTGGACGGCGCCCGACGCGGCGGCGCGTGCGGCGGCGGGGCCCGTGGCAGCCACCGTGCACGCCTGCATGGCCGCGCGCGCGCGCGTGCTGGCCGATCCCGCGCCCGATCGCTTGCAGGCCCATGTGCGCAGCGGCCGCGACAGCCGCGAGCCGGGGCGCGCGTACGCGGCCGCACTGGCCGGCATCGGGCTGCGCGACCCCGCATCGGCCCTGCAGGGCCTGGCCACCGTGGAAGCCGTGGCCGACACCGCCGCGGCGCAGCGCGTGGCCGCGTGGCTGCGGCTGGAACTGCTGCACCAGCTGGCCGACGACCCCCGCCTGCCCGCCGCCGAGGCGCGCGCCCTGCCCGATGCCGTGCAGCGCGCCGCCGCGGACGGCAGCCGCACCGGGCTGCTGCTGGCCGCGCGTGCCGCCGTGCGGCTCAGCGCCCCCCACGTCCAACCGGTGTGGCAGCGCGTGCAGGCGTGGTGCGCGCAGCACCCCGACGATGCGGGCGCCTGGAGCGCGCTGGCGCAACTGCAACACGCCGGCGGGCAGCCGGTGCGCGCCGCCCGGTCCGAGGGCGAGGCGCGGCTGGCGCTGCTGGACGCCGCCGGCGCGCTGGACCGCTTTCGCGCCGCCCAGCGGCTGGCGCGCGAGCAGGGGCTGCAGGACCTGGTCGAGCTCTCCGTGCTCGACGCCCGGGCGCGCCACGCCGAGCGGCTGCTGCGCGAGCAGCAGGCCGAGCACGCTGCCGGGCGCTGAGCCAGCGCCACCGCCCGCCGCCGCGCCAGCGCCGCGCGCGGTCTTGGCCTAAGATCACGCCCCCATCCGGTTTTTCTTCCCGTTTGGCGTCCACGATCGACACGCATGGCCGGCATCCACATCACCGACATCGAAGCCGCGATCAACTTCTGGCGGGCCCGCAAGCCCTCGCCCGACGGCGTAACCCTCGCGCCCGAGCTGCGCGCCCTGGCCGAGGTGTATGCGCTGATGGTCTACTACCACGCCCACGAGGCGGACGAACACACCATGCCGCGCGCCGCCTGGCAGGCCTGGAAAGCGTGGTACGACACCACCCCGGATACGCCCTGCATCGCGATTTGCTCGACCAACCAGGGGGACGCGGTGTGCAAGGGCTGCGGCCGCACGCACGAGGAGGTCACGCGCTGGCCGTCGCTGACGCCGGCAGAAAAGCGCGCCGTGTGGCACCGCATCACCCAGGACGGCACGGCCTGGCGCTTCAACCTCTACGCCGAGCGCGCGGTGGAGCGGCAGGGCGCTGCGGCCGCCGCCCCCGGCGCGCCGCCGTCGTGACGGCGGGCCTGGCGCGCGGCACGTACGCCGCCCCGCTCAGACGCGCCGCGCCAGCTGCGCCGCCTGGCCGGTGTAGCGATCCGGCGTGAGCGCCAGCAAGCGCGCCTTGGCCTCCTCGGGGATGGGCAAATCGGCCACCAGCGCGCGCAGCGCCTCGGGCGTGACACGCTGGCCGCGCGTGGCGGCCTTGAGGCGCTCGTAAGCGCCGGGCACGCCGTAGCGGCGCATGACGGTCTGGATCGGCTCGGCCAGCACCTCCCAGGCAGCGTCGAGGTCAGCCGCCAGCGCCTGCGCGTCCAGCTCCAGCTTGCCCAGCCCGGTCAGCAACGACTGGTGCGCCAGCACCGCATACCCGAGCGCGACGCCCATGTTGCGCAGCACGGTCGAGTCGGTCAAATCGCGCTGCCAGCGGCTGATCGGCAGTTTGTCCGACAGGTGGCGCAGCAGCGCGTTGGCCAGGCCCAGGTTGCCCTCGGCGTTTTCGAAGTCGATCGGGTTGACCTTGTGCGGCATGGTCGAGGAGCCGATCTCGCCCGCCTTGAGCTTTTGTTTGAAATAACCCAGGCTGATGTAGCCCCAAACGTCGCGCGCGAGGTCGATCAAAATGGTGTTGCTGCGCGCCACGGCGTCGAACAACTCGGCCATGTAGTCGTGCGGCTCGATCTGAATGCTGTAGGGCTGGAAGGTCAGCCCCAGGCCGATGGGGGCGTCTGCTGGGGTGTCGGCCCCCGGCGCCGGGGTCTCGACCACGCTGCGCGCAAACGCCTCCCAGTCCACCTCCGGGTAGGCCGCCAGGTGCGCGTTGTAGTTGCCCACGGCACCATTCATCTTGGCGCGCAGCGGCACGCCGGCCACGCGCTCGCGCGCCGCCTGCAAGCGCACGACCACGTTGGCCAGCTCCTTGCCCACCGTGGTGGGGCTGGCGGTCTGCCCGTGCGTGCGGCTGAGCATGGGCTGCTCGGCCCAGGCATGGGCAAAGGCACGCAGGCGCTCGATGATCGCATCCAGCCCCTGCAGCAGCACGGCGCGGCCGGCTTGCAGCTGCAGCGCGTGGCTGGTGTTGTTGATGTCCTCGCTGGTGCAGGCAAAGTGCACGAACTCGCCGGCGCGCTGCAGCTCCGGCCAGCCGGCAAAGACGCCGGGCACCCCCAGCTCGGGGTTGCCGCGGATCCAGTACTCCACCGCCTTGACATCGTGGTTGGTGGTTTTTTCGATCGCCTTGATGGCGGCCGCATCCGCCGGCGAGAAGTCGCGCGCCACGCGCCGCAGGTGCGCACGGGCCGCTGCCGACAGCGGCGGAAATTCCGGCAAGCCGAGGTCGCTCAGGCGCTCGAACCAGGTCAGCTCCACCTGCACCCGGCGGTGCATGAAGCCGTATTCGCTGAAAATGGGCCGCAGCGCCGCGAGTTTGGGCGCGTAGCGACCGTCCAGCGGCGACAAGGCGGTCAACGCCGCATCGGGAGCAAGAGAAGCGTCAGCGTGGGCATGCATAGTGGGCCGGATTGTAGGCGCCGGGGCCTGGGCCAGCCCAGCCGCCGCGTCGGCCCCGCGCCCTCTCTACAATCGGCACGTGGCAACGGCACGCGGCGCGGCGCCGCATGGCCGCTACCACCACCACCGCATCGCACCATGAAACTCAAGCTCATCGGCAGCCTCACCAGCCCTTACGTGCGCAAGGTGCGCATCGTCATGGCCGAAAAAAAGCTCGACTTCCAGCTCGAGCTGGCCGACCCCTGGGCCGCGGACTCGACGGTGCCCGACGCCAATCCGCTCGGCAAGGTGCCGTGTCTGGTGATGGAAGGCGGGGAAGCGGTGTTCGACTCGCGCGTGATCGTGGAGTACCTGGACACGCTGTCGCCGGTGGGCAAGCTCATCCCGGCAGGCGGGCGCGAGCGCGCCGAGGTCAAAACCTGGGAAGCGCTGGCCGATGGCGTGCTCGACGCCGCCGTGGCCGCGCGCATGGAGCAGGTCTGGGCGGGGCGTGCCGCCCACGAACGCAGCCAGGCGTGGATCGAGCGCCAAATGGGCAGCGTGCAGCGCTCGCTCAAGGCCATGAGCCTGGGGCTGGGCGATCGCGCGCACTGCCACGGTGTGCACCTGACCCTGGCCGACATCGCCGTCGGGGTGGCACTGGGGTATTTGGACTTTCGCTTCCCGGCCATCGACTGGCGCGACGCCTACCCCAACCTGGCGCGGCTGCACGATCGCCTGATGCAACGCCCCAGCTTTGCCGAGACACTGCCGCCCACCTGAGGCCAAGCGGGCCCAAGAGGGCGTTTGGCGCAGGCAAAAAAAGAACCGCGAAGCACCGGCCGAGACAACAGGAGGAGGGAGGAGGAGGAGAACCGCCCCGGCCGGATGTCTGACGCGCCCCGTGCAACCCTCGGTGGCGCGCCGCGCTTCGCGGTCACGTCAAACCCAACGACCACTGCCTGTTCGGAGCCTCGGAGGACGACAAAGTTCCCCAGCGATGCACGCGACCCTGACCGTTCATCGGCTCGCGGGGGCGTGCGCAGCGGGCGGCGGGGCGGCCGGCACACGCAGCTCGGCGCACAGGCCGCCGAGCGCCGAGCGTGTCAGCTCGATGTCGCCGCCATAGAGGCGGGCCAGCTCGCGCACGATGTCGAGCCCCAGGCCGCTGCCCGGTGCGCGCTCGTCGAGCCGTATGCCACGGCGCAGCACCTCGGCGCTTTGCGCCGCGCTCAGGCCCGGGCCGTCGTCTTCCACCCGCAACACGAGCTGCACCCCCTGGCGCAACACGGTCACCACCACCCGCTGGCGCGCCCAGCGCCCCGCGTTGTCCAGCAGGTTGCCGGCCATCTCCTGCCAGTCCTGCAGCTCGCCCGCGAACGCCAGATCCGGGGCCACCTGCAGCGTCCACGCCAGCGGCGCGCGGTCATCGCCGGCGTGCACCTTGCGCATGACGCGCAGCAGGGCCTCCAGCGCCGGCGCCACCGGGGTGCGCTGCCCGCGCCCGGCCAGGGCGGCCGCCCGGGCACGCCGCAGGTGCCAGTCCACCTGGTCCTGCACCATCTGCAGCTGCTCGCGCCACTGGCGCACCAGCTGCGGCCGGGGCAGCGTCTCGTCGTCGGCCAGCGCCGACATCACCGCCAGCGGGGTCTTGATCCCATGCGCCAGATTGCCCGCCAGGCGGCGGGCGCGCTCGACCACCTCGTCGGCGTGGTCGAGAACGCGGTTGAAATCCTCCACCAACGGCTGCACCTCGGCCGGAAACGCCCCCTGCAGCCGGGTGTCCGCCCCTTGGCGCACGCGCCGCACCGCCTGCTGCAGCGCACGCAACGGGCGCAGCCCGACGCTGACCTGCGTCCACAAGGCCAGCATCAGCAGCGCGGCCAGCAGTCCCAGCGACAGCAGCAGCGCCCCGCGAAAATCCGCCAGCGCCGCGCGCAACTCGGTCTGCTGCGCGGCCACGGCCACACGCCAGACCTGTGGCGGATCGCCCACGCGGACGGTGCGCTCCAGCACGCGCAGGGGCTGCCCCATGGGGCCGACCAGCGTGTGGCGGTGCAAAGCCCCATCGGCCAGCGTGTCGGCCGGCAGGTCCAGCCGCGCGTCCCACAACGACCGCGAGCGCAACCACGGCTCGGCGCGCGCGTCGTGCGCCGGTTGCACCTGCCAGTACAGGCCACTGTACGGCCGTTCCCAGCGCGGATCGGCCAGCGCGCGCGTCAGGACTGGGCGCCCCTGCGCATCGGCCTGCAGGGACGCCAACAACTGCGTCATCTGGTCCTGCAAACGCAGGTCGAACTGCTGGGTCACGTGGCGCTCGAACAGCCGCGCGATCCCCCAGCCGGCTGCCGCCAGGGCCAGCGCGAGCACCAACGCCGCCAGCAGCAACAGCCGCGCGTGCAAGCCCCAGCGCGACCAACGCAACGCCGCGATGGGCATCATGGCCCGCCCTCGGCCCCGTCACCCGGCCCCAGGCGATAGCCCAACCCGCGCACCGTCTCGATGCTGCCCGGTGGCAGCTTGCGCCGCAAGCGGGCAATGAAGACCTCGATGGTGTTGGAGTCGCGCTCGCCGTCGCTGCCGTAGAGCGCTTCGGCAAGCTCGGCGCGTGGCACCACCTGGCCGGCGCGGTGCAGCAGGCTGCTCAGCAGCCGCAACTCCTGCGCGGTCAGGGCCAGGGCCTGACCGCCCACGCTGACGCGCTGGCTGCGCGTGTCCAGGGCCACCTGGCCGCAGCGCAAAACCGGCGCCGCCACCCCATGCGCGCGGCGGATGAGCGCGCGCAGGCGCGCCAGCAACTCCTCGGTGTGGAAGGGCTTGGCCAGGTAGTCGTCGGCGCCGGCGTCGATGCCGGCGACCTTGTCGTGCCAGGCATCGCGCGCGGTCAGGATGAGCACCGGCGCCGTCATGCCCTCGCTGCGCCAGCGCTGCAGCACGCTCAACCCGTCGAGCTGCGGCAGCCCCAGGTCCAGCACGATCGCATCGTAGCGCTCCACACCGCCCTGAAACCAGGCCTGACGGCCATCGGCCGCATGGTCCACCGTGTAGCCGGACTGGCGCAGGCTGCGCACCAGCTGTTGCGCCAGTGTCGGCTCGTCCTCCACCACCAACACCCTCATCGGCGCCCCTTGTGCGCTTTGACTTCGCGCTTGATGACCTGGGCACTGCGGGCGTCCACGTACCACTCGACAATGCGCCCGCCCGGCTCGAGCACCTTGAACTCGTACAGCCAGCGCCCCTCCTCCTGCTCCAGCTCGATGGCCATGAGCTCACCCCGCAACTGCGGCTGCACCGCCTGCAGGATGTCGCTCAGCGGCCGGATCTCGCCCGCCAGCATCGCCTGCCGCGCGCGCTGGTGGTCGATGGGCCCATCGGCCCAGGCATGCGGCAGCCGTGCGACGGCCAGCATGGCCGACACGACCGCCGCAGCCGCCCATGGACGCCCCCGCCGGCCGCTGCCGCGGGGGGCCGATCGTTCCTTGGCGTTGAGGGGCCTGGTCATGGACCGCATCGTAGGCCAGCGCGCCTGAACGGTCCATGAACGGCAGCTGGCCCGTGCGTTCATGCAGCGTTCAGCCACCCCGCGACACACTGCAGCCCGTGAGCTCACCGCGTTTTTCAACCCATCCACAGGAGTCCATCATGTCATTGAAATCCACCACCCTCGCCCTGACCCTGTCCCTGGCCGCCGCAGGCGCCTGGGCCGGCCCCAAGTGTGACGCGCCCAAGGACAAATGGATGAAGGAAGGCGACTTCCGCGCCATGGTCCAAAAACAGGGCTACGAGATCAAGAAGTTCAAGGTCAGCTCGGGCAACTGCTACGAGATCTACGGCTTGGACAAGGACGGCAAGAAGGTCGAAATCTACTTCGACCCGGCCAGCGGCAACCCTGTCGAGCGCAAGTAAGACCGCGAGGCCCACCATGCAACGACCAACGGCCGTTTACGTGTGGGACCCGTTCGTGCGGCTGTTCCACTGGAGCCTGGTGAGCTGTGTGCTGCTCAACCAGTTTGTGCTCGAAGAAGGCGAAACCGCGCACGAATGGACCGGCTACACGGCGGCAGCCCTGGTGGGCCTGCGGCTGCTGTGGGGCCTGGTGGGCCCGCGCCACGCGCGGTTTGCCGACTGGTGGCCCACGCCTGCGCGGGTGCGCCGCCACGTGCAGGCGCTGCTGCGTGGCGCGCCCGACGACCACCCGGGCCACAACCCGTTGGGCGCCATCATGATGCTGCTGCTCATGGCGCTGGTGCTGGCCCTGGCCCTGACCGGGTGGCTGCAGACCACCGACGCCTTGTGGGGCGAGGACTGGGTGGAGGCGTTGCACGAGGGCTTGGCCAATGCCCTGCTGCTGGCAGCCGCGGTGCATGCCGCCGCCGCGCTCGTGATGGGACGGCTGCAGCGCGTGCACCTGGTGCGTGCGATGATCACCGGCGTCAAACGTTACGATTGACCCTACCACCCCCACCATGGCCATGCGCGTTTTGCACCATTACCGCCGCCAGGTCGCGATCCGCATCGCCGCCGTGTCGCTGATCGTGGCGGCGCTGGTGTCGGCGATCGCATGGTGGGTGTCGATCGAAAATCTCGAATCCGAAGCCGTGGGACTGGCGGTCGAGGAATCGCGCCGCGCGGTGCTGCAAATGGGCCTTGACGGCGAGCAGCCCCGCCCGCTGCTGGAGCGGGCGCAGGAAGCCGCGCGGCTGCTGACCGGTGGCTTTTTCGACATCGCCGAGATCTACGACGCTCAGGGCCACAAGCTCGCCGAGCACGCCACCGCGCGTGGCCATGCGGTCGAGCCCGCGCTGGCACGCCACCCCGCTCCCCAGCACCGCGAGGCCGGCTACGAGTCGCTGCAGCTGCCCGATGGCACCTGGGTGCTGCGCGTATTCGTCCCCGTGCGGCGCGACGGCGCGCCGTCGCAAGCGGCGCCGATCGGCTTCGTCGAGGGCGTGCGCGTGGTGCCAGATTGGCAACGCGAGCAGCTGCGCGGCGACGCCATCGGTGCGGCCTCGCTGGCGGCGCTGGCGGCCCTGTTGTGTGGGGTGGTCATCTACCCGATCGTGATCCACCTCTCACGCGACAACGAGCGCAAGGCACTGCAGGTGCTCGAGTCGCACGTCTCGATGATGGAGGCACTGGGGCGGGCCATTGCCAAGCGCGACTCGGACACCGGCGCGCACAACTACCGCGTGGCCTGGCTGGCTGCCCGCTTGGGCGAGGCACTCGGGCTGTCGGGCGATGCGATGCGCGCGCTCATCATCGGCAGCTTCCTGCACGACGTCGGCAAGATTGGCATCCCAGACGCCATCCTGCTCAAGCCCGGCCGCCTCGATGAGCAGGAGATGCGCATCATGCGCACCCACGTCCAGCTCGGCGAGGACATCGTGCGCGACATCCCGTGGCTGGCCGCGGCGGCGCAGGTGGTGGCATGCCACCACGAAAAATGGGACGGCACAGGGTACCCGCGCGGCCTGCGGGGTGACGCCATTCCCCTGTCCGCGCGCATCTTCGCCGTCGCCGACGTGTTCGACGCGCTGTGCTCGCGCCGCCCCTACAAAGCGCCCATGCCGCCCGAGCAGGCCATCGCCCTGCTCGAGCGCGACAGCGGCAGCCACTTCGACCCGCAGGTGGTGCGCACCTTCGTGCCGCTGTCCGCGACGCTGCATCAGCAGCTCGACGGGCTGGACGAAGCCGGCTGCCGCGCCCTGCTGCACGAGCGCATCCGCCACCACTTCGGCTTCGGGTGAGCGGCACGCGCGCGCACCCGATCGCGTGGCGCGCCGCTGGACAGCGGCGGCCAGCGCAGCTTCAGGCCAAGCGCGCGCCAGCCTCGTACCAGCCGCGGGTGCGCTTGACGATGGCCACCACGGCCAGCATCACCGGCACTTCGATCAGCACGCCCACCACGGTGGCCAGCGCCGCGCCGGACTCGAAGCCAAACAGGCTGATCGCCGCCGCCACCGCCAGCTCGAAGAAATTGGACGCGCCAATCAGCGCCGACGGGCTGGCCACGGCGTGCGCTTCCCCCACGCGGCGGTTGAGCCAATAAGCCAGCGAGGCATTGAGCGCCACCTGCACCAAGATCGGCACCGCCAGCAGCGCGATGACCAACGGCTGGCGCAGGATCTGCCCGCCCTGGAAGGCAAACAGCAACACCAGCGTGGCCAGCAAAGCAGCGATGGACCACGGGCCGATGCGGCGCATGGCCGCGTCGAACGCCTGCTGCCCCCGTGCCAGCAGACGGCGACGCCACAGCTGGGCCAGTATCACCGGCACCACGATGTACAACCCCACCGACACCAGCAGCGTGTCCCACGGCACGGTGATGGCCGACAGCCCCAACAACAGACCCACGATGGGGGCAAAGGCAAACACCATGATGGTGTCGTTGAGTGCCACCTGCGTCAGGGTAAAGAGTGGATCGCCATCGGTGAGGCGGCTCCAGACGAACACCATGGCGGTGCATGGCGCCGCGGCCAGCAGGATCAAGCCCGCTACGTAGCTGTCGAGCTGGTCCGCGGGCAGCCACGGCGCAAACAGCTGGCGCACGAACAGCCACGCCAGCAGCGCCATGGAAAACGGCTTGACCAGCCAGTTGATGAACAGCGTCACGCCGATGCCGCGCACATGGCGCCGCACCTGCCCCAGCGCGCCAAAATCCACCTTGACCAGCATCGGGATGATCATGACCCAGATCAGGATGCCCACTGGCAGATTGACCTGCGCCACTTCCATGCGGCCAATGGCCTGAAACAGCCCAGGCCACGCTTGTCCGAGCGCGATGCCCACCACGATGCACACGGCAACCCACAGGGTGAGGTAGCGCTCGAACACCCCCATCGGGGCACCCGCCGCCTGTCGGGCGGTGACTTCGCATGGGACGCTCATGCCGCGCCCTCCTCGTGTGCCAGCGCGCGCACGCGCTGCTGCAGCGTGTCGCGGTCCAACTGCTCCAGCGGCAGTTCCAGCAACCGCAGCAAGCGCGCACGCAGGCGCTGCAGCGTCTGCCGGAAGGCCTCGAGCTTGACCGCATCGGGCGCGTCGCCCGCTGACGGGTCGGGGTAGCCCCAATGCGCCGTGGCAGGGTGCCCCGGCCAGACGGGGCAGGCTTCGCCGGCCGCGCTGTCGCAGACGGTGATGATCAGGTCCATCTCGGGCGCACCCGGCACGGCAAATTCATCCCAGCTTTTGCTGCGCAGCCCCTCGGTGGCAATGCCGGCTTCGCGCAACGCGGTCAGCCCCAGGGGGTTGGGCTGTTGGTTTGGGCGCGGGCTGCTGCCGGCCGAGTAGGCCCGCACGCGCCCGCCGCCCAGCGCATTGAGCAGCGCTTCGGCCAGGATGCTGCGCGCGGCATTGTGCGTGCACAAAAACAGCACGTTCAGGGGACGCGTCGCCATCGGAGCCCCCCATCAGCAGCACGAAGCGCGCGCACCACGGGTCGGCGTGCAGCAGGGTTGCGCCTGATGCGCAGCGGCAGCCGGCGCGGCGGGGGTGCAGCACGCACCTGCAGCGGCAGCCGCCCCGTCCCCTTCGCGAAACACGGGGATGTCGCCCAGCGTGTGGAAGTGCTCCCAGGCAACGCCCTGCGGATCGGTGACCCAGTGCTTTTCGCTGCGCGCGTAGCAGCAGCTGGTCGCCCCCTCGTCGAGCAACGCCATGTCGGCGGCTTGCGCGCGCGCCTTGAGCGCCCCGAGTTCGGCCGGGTCATCGACCTGAAAACCCAGGTGATCGACCCCAGGCGCCGTGCCGCGCGTGGAAATGGCGAAGTTCAGCCGCGGATCGTCCAGCATCCACTTGGCGTAGTCGCGCTCGACGCGCACCGGCTCGGCGGCAAACAGGCGTGAGTAAAAAGCGATGCTTTGCTCCAGATTGTGGACGTGCAGGTGGACATGGAAGCGTTTCATGCGCAACTCCTCTTGGGGTGGATCAACAGGGACAGGTGGCGGCGCCATCCGCCGTGACACAGGCGCCGCCTTGGCAACAGTTTTCGGTCAGGTAGGCCAGCAAGGCGTTCATGGCCTCGAACGCGGCGCGGTAGACCAGGTGCCGGCCGCGCCGCTCCTGGGTCACCAGGCCCGCGTGCAACAGCTCTTTCAAATGAAACGACAGCGCACTGGGCGTGGCCCCCAGCGCCTCGGCCAAGGCGCCGGGCGTCAACCCTTCGGGACCGGCCACCACCAGGGCGCGAAAGGTGCGCAGCCGCAGCGGCTGCGCCAACGCAGCCAGGGCTTGCACGGTTTGGCTTTCGGTCAACATGGGCAACATCATACAACACTTCACGAAGTGTTGAAATATTTCGGAAGCTATCGACGCACCACGTCGCCGGGGCCCGTCCGTCACAAGCGCATGGGCGCCCCGTAGCCGGTGAGCTCGAGATAGCCACGGCCCACGGCGACCCCGTGGGCATCGCGCAACGCGCTCAACCCCTCCCAGTAGATGGCGCCGGTGCTGGCACGGCTGTCCAGCTCCTGGTCGTCCGCCAGCGCGTCCACCCCAAAAACACCCACCGGCGTGTGCACACGCCACGCCACCGGGTAGCGCACCCCGGTGCGCGGGCTACGCCAGTGGCGCTGGGGTTCGAACACCACCTCGTCCGGCCCAAAGGCGCGCACATGGGGCGGCGGCGTTGCCGGCGGCCCCCGGTGCGATCCCCCCGCCCAAAGGGCGCTGCCATCCGCGCGCCGCAGCCGAAACGCGGTCAGGCAGCTGCCATCGTCCAGGTTCATGCCGATCCAGTCCCAGCCGACGGCGTCCGGGTGCAGCAACGCCTCGCTCCACTCGTGGTCCAGCCAGGCGCGCCCGCGCACCTGCGCCGCAGCGCCGGCCAGCCGCAGCCGGCCCGTGACGTGCAGCTGGGGCTGGGTGTAGTAAAAACTCGCCTGCTGCGGCTGTGGCCCTTTGCGGGACCACCCGGCGTCGCCCTGCAGCAACAGCGGCTGGGTGGGGGCTGCCACCAGCTCCAGCGCAAAGTCGCCCGTCGGCACATGCACGCGGTAGCCACCATCGGCCACACGACGCAGCGACCAGTCGCGAATGCGCACATCGGTGTCCGCCACGGCGGCCCCAGCAGGTGCAGGCGGCGCAGCGGGGTCGGGCTCGCGACCGTCCCAGCGTGCGGTGACCTGCTGGTGCTGCAACCGGCCGGCGGCCACATCGGTCACCGCCGCGTGGGCAAACAGCAATTGGCGCGCCGCCAACCGACTGCGCAGCGCCTGGGCCACCGTGACGCGGGAGCGGAAAAACGTCACCTGAAACCCCCACAGCGCCCCGTCCGCGCGCTGCAGCCAGCCGGTCAGGTACCACCATTCGGTCTGCGTATCGGGGTGGCTGCCGTGGTCGCGCGGAAACGCCAAGGGCCGGCGCTGCAGCGTGCCGCTGGCCGCGGCCGGCCAGGGCCAACCCGCCGCGCCCGCCCAGGCCGCAGCGGCCGCTGCCTGCAGCAGATGCCGGCGCGGCCATGGCGGGCCCATGGGGGTGGGCATCTCAGGCCTCCTCCTTCACCGCCAGCACGGCCTGCCGGCTGGCGGCCAGCCGGCCGCTGAGCCACGCCGTCACCGTGCCCGCCGCCACCACGGCCAGCGCCAGCGCTGCCAGCCGCGCCGCTGGCAGCGCCAGCTCCATGGTCCAGTGAAAGCTCTGTGGATTGACCACGTGCACCAGCACCACGCTCACCGCCAGACCCAGCGCCACCCCGGCGACCGCCCCCAACAAGCTCCACAGCGCGCCTTCTGTGGCCACCAGGCCCAGCACCTGCGTGCGCGACAGGCCCACGTGGCGCAGCAGCCCGAACTCATGCCGGCGCGCCAACACCTGGGCGCTGAAACTGGCCGAAATGCCCATGAGCCCCATGCCAATCGCAACCGCCTGCAACCACACCGTCACGGCAAAGCTGCGGTCAAAAACATGCAGCGACGCCTGCCGTATCGCCTGCGCGCTCGACACTTCGAGGTCGCCTGCGGCGGCGGCCTCCAGCTGGCGCTGCACCGCTTCGGCGCCGGTGCGCCCATCCAAAAATACCGCCAGATCGTTGACCACGCCATCCCCGGTCAGGCGCACATAGTCCGTCGCGTCCAGAGCCAAACTGCCGTGCTGGCGGGCGTAGTCGCGCCACACCCCGGCGACCACAAAGCGGGTGCCCGCAGGCCCCAGCCCTGGTAGCGCGATCACCGCTCCCAGGCGCATGTCGTACAGATCCGCCATCGCCTCGCTGACGAACACCGCCACCGCGTCAGGCCCCGTGGGCCATGGCAACGCCGGGCCCACCAGCGGCAGGGGCACCGGTGCACCGGCGCGGCCGGTGCCGTCCTTCAGCGGCCGCGCCAGCACGGTCACGGGCGGTCGCCGGGGATCCAGCGTCAGCAGGCGCTGCCGCTGACCCTCCACCCGCACCACGCCCGGCAGCTGGCGCACCAACGCGATGAAGGCTGGGCTGAGCGTGCCCGCCGCACGCCCGCCCGCGGCTGCGCGCACGTACACATCGGCGGGCAAGACCGCATCCAGCCACGCCGTCATCGACTGCCGAAAACTGCCCACCATCACCGTCAGCGCCACGGACAAGGCCAGACTGGCCACCACGCCGCTGGTGGCCACGGCCGCGCTGCCCGGGTAGCGGCGCGCGCGCTCCAGCGCCAGCAGCGCCAGCCCGTGTCGCTGCGCCGACGGGGCGAGCCGCGTCAGGGCGGCCATCACCACCACCGGCAACGTCAGGATACCGCCCAGCAACAGCGCCGCGATGCCCACGTAGGCCCCCAGCGGCAAGCCCGCCACCGGTGGGGCCAGACACAGCGCCGCGCCGCCCACCATCAGCACCGGGCCGGACCAGGCTTGCGCGCCCGATACCCGGTCGGTCGCGCGCATCGGCACCCCTTTGAGCGCTTGTGCGGGTGCCAGCCCACGCACGGTCAACGCCGGCCACCAGCCACCCGCCAGCGCGGCCGCCACGCCCAACGCGCCATAGCCAAGCGCGGCCGTGCCGTCCCAGCGCAGGGGCGGCGCCACCCCAGCAAAATAGCCCCCGCCCAAATCGCCACCCAGCACACGCAACGCCGCCCAGGCCAGCGCCGTGCCCAGCGCCACGCCCAGTGTGCTGCCCACGGCCCCCAACAGGGCCGACTCCGCCCACACCAGGCGCTGCCGCTGGCGGGCGTCCAGCCCCAACACACCCAGCAGCGCAAAGGCGGACAGCCGCTGCGTGACGCTCAGGTTCAATACCGAAAACACCAAAAACGCCCCGGTAAACAGCGCCACCAGGGCCAACACGGTCAGATTGACGCGGTAGGCCCGTGACACCTGGCTCAGGCGCGCGCCATCGTCGTCCGGGCGCTCCCACACCACCCCCTGCAGCGCTGCGGCGGGGGCTGCCCGCTGCACATCGCGCCACACGGCATCGGCATCCGCCCCCGGAACCAGGCGCAGGTCCAGGCGCGACACCTGCCCCCACCAGCCCAGCCGCTCCTGCAGCGCGGCCACGTCCATCACCAGCAAGGCCACGCCGGGCAGCGCCACCTGCCCCGCCACCCGCCAGCGCCACCGCTGCAACCCCACCTGCACGTCCACGCGCTCGGCCGTCGGCCCCAGCGCCGCCAGCGCTGCCGGGTTGCCAAACACCGCGTCCGGGGCCAACACGTCCAGCCGGTTGCCACCGTCGCGCACGCGCAGGGCTGCGTCGGGGCGCAACACCGCCAGGGCCAGCGCATCCACGCCCCACAACCGCACCGGCAGTCGGCTGCCATCGGGCAACACCACCACGCCCTGAACCTCGATCACCGGCAGCGCGGTACGCACCTGCGGATGGGCCAGCACGCGGTCCAGCCACCGGTCGTCCAAGCGCTCCAGCGCGCCGCGCAAGCGCGCATCCGGCTCCCCGTTGACCCCGCGCACCGCCGCCGAGAACTCCGCCAACGCCGAACCGTTGATGAGCTGCACCGACAGCCCCAGCCCCACCCCCAGCATGATGGCCAACACCGCAACGGCGTGGCGCCATGGGTGCAACCGTATTTCCGGCCAGGAGAAGGTGCGCAGCAGCGCCCACAGCGAGGGCTGGCCGGTGCTCAAAGGGGGCGCATGCCGTTGCACGTCAGCTCCAGGCAGCGGTCGGCACGCTCGGCGGCCGCATGGGAATGGGTGACCAACACCAGCGCCGCCCCCTGCGCACGGGTTTGCGCGTGCAACAACGCCAGCACCTGCGTGGCGGTGCGCGGATCCAGATTGCCCGTGGGCTCATCGGCCAGGATCAGGCGCGGCCGATGCGCCAGGGCGCGCGCAATCGCCACCCGCTGCAACTGCCCGCCCGAGAGGGTTTGCGGCAGCCGCTCGCCCATGCCACCCAGGCCCACCGCATCCAGCAGCGCGGCCACGCGCGCGGCGTCCGGGCGGCCCAGCAGCACCAACGGCAGGCCCACGTTTTGCGCCACCGTCAGATGCGGCAGCACATGGAAGGCTTGAAACACGAACCCCAGATGGGTGCGCCGCCACGCCGCCGCCCGTGACTCGGACAGCGCGGCCCAATCCCGCCCCAGCACGCACACCCGGCCGCTATCGACCGCATCCAGCCCCGCCAGGCAGTTGAGCAGCGTGGACTTGCCCACACCCGACTCGCCCACGATGGCCACAAACTCCCCCGCCGCCACGGCCAGGTCCACCCCGGCGAAGACCACGGCATCGCCGTAACGCTTGACCAGCCCGCTGGCCTGCAAGCACGGGGGCGGGGCATCCGGGACCGGGCGCACATCCATACGGGCAGTGTAGCCCGCCGAGGCATCGCACCTGTGCAGTGCGGCGATGCGCAGCGCTGCCACCCAACCGCTGTGGCCCGCGCACCGCAAGCGGTGGTCGCCTCGCCCACGGCCTCAGCGCCCGGCATTCGGGAAGAACAACGGCTCGCCGCCGATCCGGTAGCTGGCGATGGCCTGTTGTCCAGCGGGCGAGACGACCCAGTCGACGAACTTCTGCGCCTCCTGCGCCTTGACATGCGGGTGCTTGGCCGGGTTGACCACGATCACGCCGTATTGGTTGAAGAGCCGCCGGTCGCCCTCGACCAGCACCGCCAGGTCGGCCCGGTTCTTGAAGTTGAGCCAGGTGCCCCGATCGGCCAGCACATAGGCGCCGCTGGCCGCGGCCATGTTGAGCGCCGGCCCCATGCCGCAGCCGCAGGCTTTGTAGCCGCTGCCTTTGTTGTCGGCCAGGCCGGCCTCAGCCCAGAAGCGCAACTCGGCCGCGTGGGTGCCGCTTTTGTCGCCACGGGAGATGAACGGCGCGTTGGCGGCGCTGATGCTGCGCAGCGCCGCGACGATGTCACTGCCCTTGACGTTGGCCGGGTCGCCCCGCGGGCCGATCAGCACGAAGTCGTTGTACATGACCGGGTAGCGCTTGAGGCCATGGCCCTCGGCGACGAACGTTTCTTCGGCCGCCTGGTCGTGCACGAACACCACGTCCGCATCGCCGCGGCGCGCGGTGTCCAGCGCCTGCCCCGTGCCCAGCGCCACCACCCTGACGTCGATGCCGGTGGCCTTTTTGAACGCCGGCAACAGGTGGGCAAAGAGCCCGGACTGCTCGGTCGAGGTGGTCGACGCCATCACGATGGATTGCGCATCGGCCAGCCCGGATGCTATAGCCAATATAGCAGCCAAGGCACATTTGATGCCGGCAAGACGCCGAAAACGCTGCAAAGAACTCATGGCAACTCTATATGGACGCCTCCCGTTTGCCAAGGACGATTTTTGGTGTGCTGGGACAGATAGGCTGCAGTTCTATATCCGGCCTGTTGTGCAGGAATAGACCTGCTGGCCCTGATGGAATCCGCTGACCCGCGCCTCATTCTCCTGAAGGACTCGAAGTCCTTGTAAGCCATACAGGCTTGGCGGGTCACGGT
>NZ_VJOL01000041.1 GCF_007556705.1 Tepidimonas thermarum
AGCAAGATCGCATAAGCGGCTTCCAAGGGGTTGGTTTCGACTCGTATTGCCATGAGGGTTACACTCCTTTCTCGAAGTCATGGCGTCAGACCCACCCTCGCGCTGTCTGCTGGGCGGGGAGCGTAGGCGCGTAGCGCCGGAGATCCCCGCCCAGCAGACAACCGGCAAAATGGAATTTACAGAAAGAACGATACACAACTAGAAAAAGGCCACGCAAGAGGCGGCCGAGGCCCTGCAGCCGGTGCTGGCGCGCTTGCGCGAGACGCTCAAGGACCGCGCCAAGGACGTGCGCGTGACGAGCCGGCTGGTCGACTCGCCCGCCTGCCTGGTGGTGGACGATGGCGAGTACTCGCTGCAGCTGGCGCGCTTGCTCAAGGCCGCAGGCCAAAAGGCCCCGGAGGTCAAGCCCATCCTGGAGATCAACCCCGGCCACGCGCTGGTGCGCAAGCTGTCGGAGGCGGGCGAGCGCTTCGACGACTACGCGCACATCCTGTTCGACCAGGCGATGCTGGCCGAAGGCGGCTTGCCCGACGACCCGGCGGCCTATGTGCGCCGGGTCAATGCGCTGCTGGTCTGACCCGCGCCGGTGACCGGGGGTGCCGGTGCGCCGCCCGGCCCTTTGCGCCCCGCTGCGGGGAGGTCAGTGCGCCATGCCGTCGGCCAGCGTGCCGGTGAACTCGATGATCTTGCGGTGATCCGGGGGCAGCAAGGTGTACTTGATGCCCTCGGCCGAGAGCGCGGTGCGGATCTCCGCATCCATCTCGCGCGCGCGGTTTTCGTCCTGCAGGCGGCCGGCGCGGATGTAGGGCTTGTCCGGGTCGCGCTGGGCAAAGATGTTGATGTGGTCGAACTGGCGGTACCACTCCAGGATGTGCCGGCGCGTCTTGTCCACGTCGCAGATGTTGTCCGGGTGGTGCGCGTTGTAGTAGAGCAGCTGGGGCAGGCCGCCCTCGGTGACCAGAAAGTGCACCTGCCCGTCGAGCACCTCGAGCAACCGGTACTGCTGCCAGGCGATGCTGTATTGGTTGCGCAGCGCCTCGAAGTCGTTTTGCCACACGAGCAGTTTGGCGACCTCGGGCACCTGCTCCACGGTCTTGTGCATCAGGTGCAGCTTGAGCACGATGGCCGACGAATACAGCGACTTGTCGCAACCGGGGCCGCCGATGATGTTGATGACTTTGGTGGGGTAGCGGCGCAGTTTTTGTTCCGGCGGTTTGGGCGTCACGTAGCCAATGATGGTGCCCATGGCGGTCTCCTGGGCCGGACGGGATCCGGCCTGTGGAAATACTAGCACCGCACGCGCCGATTGGGGCATGGGCGGCGTGGGGCCCGTATGATCGGCGCATGTCTGCAAGCAAATCCCTGCGGCACGCAGCGGCGCGCGCCGATGTCCCCGCCGAGGTGCTGGCCGAGCTGCACCCCGGTCAGTCGGTGGCGCTGCTGCAGGCGCTGCACATCCTCACGCGCGACGGGCGGCTCAACCAGGACTCGCGCCGCAAGCTCAAGCAGGTCAACCACCTGCTGCAGTTCATCGAGCCCTTGCTGCAACAGGCGCTGGACGCGCGCGGCGACGTGACGCTGGTGGACCACGGTGCCGGCAAATCCTACCTGGGGTTTTTGCTCTACGACCGCTTTTTGGCCGCGCGTCCGGTGGGCGCCGTGTGGGGGGTGGAAGCGCGCGTCGAGCTGGTCGAGCGCTCGGCCGCGCTGGCGCAACGCCTGGGGTTTGCGCGCATGCATTTCGTGGCGGCGACGGTGCGCGACGCCATGGCCACGCTGCCCACGGATGTCGATGTGGTGACGGCGCTGCACGCTTGCGACACCGCCACCGACGACGCGCTCGACTTTGCCCTGCAGCGCCAAGCGCGCGCCATCGTCGTGGTGCCGTGCTGCCAGGCCGAGGTGGCCGCCGCGCTGCGCCGCCACAAGGCGCTGCAGCTGGCGCGCACGCCGCTGGCCGAGCTGTGGCGCCACCCGCTGCACACGCGCGAATTTGGCAGCCAGGTCACCAATGTGCTGCGCTGCCTGCGGCTCGAAGCCAGCGGCTATGACGTCACGGTGACGGAGCTGGTGGGCTGGGAGCATTCGATGAAAAACGAGCTCATCATCGCGCGGCGCACCGGCCGGCGCAAGCGCAGCGCCGCCGAGCGGCTGCAGCGCATGCTCGATGAGCTGGGGTTGGCGGAACTGCGTCCGCGTTTCGCGGTCGCATGAACATGGCAGGTGTCGATCCCTATCTGGCGTCGCTGACCGTGTGGCCAGCGCTGCTGTGGCTGGCCTGGTGGCTGGGCGAGCGCGCGCAACCGCGCGGCGTACCGCGCGTGAGCGTGTACGTCGCGGTGGGGCTGCTGGGCAGCGCCATCGGGCTGGCCCCCGCGCCGGCGGTGGCCGGGGGCGGCGCGGCGCTGCTGGCGCAATTTGCGTTGGCGCTGGTGTTGTTCGAGCTTGGCTGCCGCATCCACCTGGGCTGGTTTCGCCACAACCCGTGGGTGTTGCTGATCGGGGTGGTGCAGTCGGTGGCGATCTTCGGCGCCGTGGTGTGGGCGCTGGGCGCAGTCGGCGTCGCGGCCGAATGGCGCCCGCTGGTGGCCGCAGTGGCGGTCGCGGCATCGCCCGCCAGTCTGTTGCGCGTGGCCCATGACGTGCGCGCCGCAGGTCAGGTCACCGAGCGCGCGCTGCACCTGGCGGCCATCCAAGGGGTGATGGCCGTGCTGTTCGTCAAAGGGGCGTCGGGCTATTGGCACCTCAGCGCCGCGGGCGACTGGGCGCAGGCGGTGCTCAGCAGCGCGTATGCCGTGGTGCTGTCCGCGGCGCTCGGGGTGGCACTGGCCGTGGTGGTGTCGGCTCTGGTGCGCGGGCCGTATGGATCCCCCAGCGCGCCCACGGTGGGGTATGCGCTGGCGCTGGTGTGGTTGACCTTCGTCAGCGATGCGCTGCGCCTGTCGCCAATGCTGGCGGCGTTGAGCTTTGGCGTGCTGCTGCGCGAGCGGCGCGTCTACGTTGCCAACGCGCAACGCGACTTTGGCACCCTGGGGCTGTTGTTGGGGGTGTTTTTGTTCGTGTACGTGGGCTCGCGCATGTCCTGGGGGGCGCTGGCGCAGGGTGGGGTGTGGGCGGCCGCCGGGGTCGTGTTGGCGGCGCGGCTGGGTATCCCGGTGGTCTTGAACGCCGTGTTGGCCGTGCCCAGTGGCACCACCGTGCGCAAAGGCGCGCTGACCGGCGTGGCGCTGCTGCCCATGTCCGCCATGACGCTGTTGCTGCTGGAGCGCAGCATCGCGCTGGGGCTGCCGCCGGCGGCCGAGGCCTTGTGGCACCTGACCGCGGCGCTGCTGTGGCTGGAGCTGCTGGGCCCCTGGCTGACGCAGTGGGCGCTGGTGGCGGCGCGCGAGGCCGCCCATCCCACCCTGGGCCCTGCGCCCGCCGCGGCACCACCCCCATCCCCCTGATTGCCAACCGCCATGCCGCTGGAACCCTTCAAGACGTCCGATGCGCTCTCGATGGGCGTCGAGCTCGAGCTGCAGATTGTCAACACCTACGACCAGGATCTCTCGAGCAGCGCCGACGACCTGCTGGCGCTGCTCAAGCGTGCGCCCTTCCCGGGCAGCGTCACGCCGGAGATGACGCAGAGCATGATCGAGATCGCCACCGGCGTGCACACCCGCCACGACGAACTGCTGGCACAGCTGCGCGCCATCCGCGACACGTTGGTCGCGGCAGCGGACCGCCTCAACGTGGCCCTTGCCGGGGGCGGTACGCACCCGTTTCAGCGCTGGTTCGAGCAGCGCATCTTCGACAAGCCGCGCTTCCAGCAGCTCTCGGGCCTGTATGGCTATTTGGCCAAGCAGTTCACGGTATTCGGGCAGCACGTGCACATCGGCTGCCGCTCGGCGGATGAGGCCCTGCTCCTGCTGCACGCGCTCAACCGCTACGTGCCGCACTTCATCGCGCTGTCGGCCTCGTCGCCGTTTTTTCAGGGCGTGGACACGCTGTTCGACTCGGCGCGGCTCAATTCGGTGTTCGCCTTTCCGCTCAGCGGCCGCGCGCCCTTCGTGCTGCGCTGGGACGAGTTCGAGCAAGGCTACTTTCGCAAGATGGAGTCCACGGGCGTGGTCAAGTCCATGAAGGACTTTTACTGGGACATTCGCCCCAAGCCCGAGTACGGCACCATCGAGCTGCGCGTGTGCGACACGCCGCTGACGGTCGAGCGCGCCGCGGCCTTGGCGTGCTACCTGCAGGCGCTGTGCCGCCACCTGTTGGAGGGCGGCGAGCCGCCGCCGCAGGAAGACGATTACCTGGTCTACACCTACAATCGCTTCCAGGCCTGCCGCTTTGGGCTGGACGGCACGATGGTGCACCCACGCACGCGCGAGCCGCTGTCGATCCGCGAGGACATCCTGGCCACGGTGCGCCGGCTGGCGCCCCATGCCGATGCCCTGGGCAGCCAGGCGGCGCTGGCCGAGATCGAGCAGGTGGCCGGCGCTGCGGGCAACCACGCACGCCAGTTGCGCGCGGTGCATGCGCGCACCGGCAGCATGCAGGCCGTGGTGTGCGCCGCGGTCGACGCGCTGCGTGGCGGCGTGCTAAGCTGACCGCCATGCCGTGGGCGCGCGCGGCCACTGGGTTGGCGCGGGCGCCCCGATCCCTTGCATCCACCACAGGAGACGACGCCGATGCCCGGCCTGCTGCCCCACATCGACCCGGATGGTTTGCTCGAATTTTCGGTCGTCTACACCGACCGCGCGCTCAACCACATGTCCCAGCGCTTTCAGCGCGTCATGACCGACATGGGTGGCATCCTCCAAGAGGTGTATGGCGCGCATGCGGTGGCGCTGGTGCCCGGCAGCGGCACCTTTGGCATGGAGGCCGTCGCGCGGCAGTTGGCCACCGACCAGCGCGTGCTCGTCATCCGCAACGGCTGGTTCAGCTACCGCTGGACGCAGATCTTCGAGATGGGCCGCATCCCGGCGGAGGCGCATGTGCTCAAGGCGCGCCGCGTGGCCGAAGAGCCGCAGGCGCCGTGGGTGCCCGCACCCGTGGACGAGGTGGTGCGCACCATCCAGGCGCTGCGGCCGGCAGCGGTGTTTGCGCCGCACGTGGAGACGGCCGCCGGCATGATGCTGCCGGACGACTACCTGCGCGCGGTTGCCGACGCGGTGCACGCGGTGGGCGGCCTGTTCGTGCTGGACTGCATCGCCTCCGGCGCGATGTGGGTGGACATGCGCGCCACCGGCGTGGACGTGCTGATCTCGGCGCCGCAGAAGGGCTGGAGCGGCTCGCCCTGCTGCGCCATGGTGATGCTGTCAGAGCGTGCGCGCCAGGCCGTCGACGCCACCACCAGCACCAGCTTTGCCTGCGACCTCAAAAAGTGGCTGCAGGTGATGCAGACCTACGAGCAGGGCGGGCACGTCTACCACACCACCATGCCCACCGACGCGCTGGCGCGGCTGCGCGACGTGATGCAGGAGACGCGCGAACACGGCTTCGCCGCGATGAAGGCGGCGCAGGTCGAGCTGGGCCGGCGCGTGCGCGTGCTGTTCGAGGCGCGCGGGCTGCGCAGCGTGGCGGCCCCGGGCTTTCAGGCGCCGGGTGTGGTGGTCAGCTACACCGACGATCCCGAGATTGCCAACGCCAAAAAGTTTGCCGCCGTTGGCCTGCAGACCGCCGCCGGCGTGCCCCTGATGTGCGACGAGCCGGCGGACTTTCGCACCTTCCGCATCGGCCTCTTTGGGCTGGAAAAGCTGCTGCACATCGAGCGCACCGTCGGCCACCTGCGGCAGGCGCTGGACGCGCTGGGCCTGCACGAGCGCGCGCCGGCCGCCGCGGCCTGATGGCGCACGCACCGGGGCGGGGTATTCACGTAAAAATGCGAAAACCTTCCTAGAATTCGCTAAAAACTCTCCGCCCATCGCCCCGTCGTGCCATGTTGACCGAACCCCTTGTCGCCTTCACCCCCGACCCCGCGCCGGCCGCGGTGCAGCGGCTGGCCGCCGACGCGCTGGCGCAGGGCGCGCGCGGCCTGATCGTCTGGGCGGCGGATGCCAACGGCGTCACCCCGGCCGACGTCGACGCGTGGCTGGCGGGCCTGTCGGTGCCGGTGGCCGGCGGCGTGTTCCCGCAGTTGATCCACGGTGGCGAGAACCACGAGCGCGGTTACGTCGTCGTCGGCTGGCCCAGCGACTTCGAGGTCGTGCATGTCGACGGCCTGTCGCGCGACGACACCGATGCCGCGGCAGCGCTGGCGCAGGCGCTGCGGGCGCCGGACGGCGTGGCCGCCGTGATGGTGTGGGTCGACGGGCTCGCGCCGCGCATCGCCGCCACGCTGGATGCGGTGTACGACCAGCTCGGCAGCGACGTCACCTACTTCGGCGGCGGCGCCGGCAGCCTCAGCTTCCAGCCGCGCCCCTGCCTGTTCAGCCGCGAGGGGATGCGCGCCGACGCGCTGCAGCTGGTGCTGCTGCGCGAGCGGCTGGCGCCGGGGCGTGGACCACGGCTGGCAGCCGCTGGCCGGTCCGTTCGTCGTCACCGGCGGCCATGGCCCGGTGATAGAGTCGCTCGACCACCGCCCAGCCTACGAGGTCTACCGCGCCGCGGTGCGCGGCGACGCCGGGCGCGACCCGGCGCCGGAGGGCTTCTTCGACGTCGCCAAGGGCTACCCGTTCGGGCTCGACAAGCCCGACGGCCGGCTGGTCGTGCGCGACCCGATCACCATCGAGGGCGGCAGCCTGCGCTGCGTCGGCGACGTGCCGCCGTACAGCCTGGTGCACCTGCTGCGCGGCGACCCCCAGGCGCTGGTGCAGGCGGCGGCGCGCGGGGCGCAGGCGTTGGCCGGCACGCGCGGGCCGGTGCTGGTGGCCGACTGCATCAGCCGTGTGCTGTACTTGGAGCAGCGCTTCGGCGAGGAGCTGGCCGCCATCCGCGCCGTCGTTGGCACGCGCGCGCTGGCCGGCGTGCTGACGCTGGGTGAGGTGGCCAACGGCGGCGACACCTGTCTGGAGTTCTACAACAAGACCATCGTGTTGGCCGCGCTGGCCGCCGACGCCGATGCCTGAGCAGCTGTTGCGCCGCAACCTGGCGATCGTCTCGCTGCAGTACGAGCTGGCGCTGTCGATCGGGCAGGACCTGCATCTGGAGCCGATGCTGCGCCGCTTCGTGCCGACGGCGCTCAAGCTCCTGGGGGCGCGCGCCGGTGCGGTGTGGGAGGGCGACGCGGCGCCGGTGCTGGTGTACCCGGCGCGCGTGCGCAAGCACCTGCCGCCGCCCCAGGATTGGCCGCCGCCGGCGCTAGGCGCGGCGCGGCCGGCGCACGACGGCGGCGTGTGGCAGCGCGCGGCGCTGCCGGGCTTTGGCTGGATCGCGTGGCTGCGCTCGCAGCCGGTGGACGACGATGTCGAGCGCGCGCTGTCGCCGATCTGGCAGCGGCTGGCGCTGGCCTGCCGCGCCTGCCGCCAGCACGAGCAGACCGAGGAGCTGCGCGCCCGCGCCGAGGCCGCCAACGTCGCGCGCGGGCAGTTCCTGGCCAACATGAGCCATGAGATCCGCACGCCGCTCAGCGGCGTGGTCGGCATGCTGGAGCTGGCGCTGGACCAGACCGCCGAGCCTGCGCTGCGCGAGACGCTGGCCACCGCGCTGGGCGCGGCGCGGCACTTGATCGACATCGTCAACGACATCCTCGACCTGTCCAAGATCGAGGCCGGCCGGCTGGAGCTGCGCAACGAGTCGTTCGACCCGCGCGCGCTGCTGCGCGACATCGAGGGCGCGATGCAGGCTTCGGCGCGCCTGAAGGGCCTGACACTGACGGTGCAGGGCGGCGAGGCACTGCCGCCGCGCGTGCGCGGTGATGCCACGCGGCTGCGCCAGGTGTTGTTCAACCTGGTCGGCAACGCCATCAAGTTCACCGACCGCGGCGGCGTGACGCTGGCGGTGCGCGCCGAGCCGCAGCCGCACGGCCGCTGGCGCACCGAATGGGCGGTGCATGACACCGGCATCGGCATCCCGCCGGCGCATCTGGCGCGCATTTTCGACCCCTTCGTGCAGGGGGAGGGCGCCGCCAACCGCCGCTACGGCTGCACCGGGCTGGGGCTGGCGATCAGCCGCGAGCTGGTGCAGCGCATGGGAGGCGCGCTCACCGTGCAGAGCACGCCCGGGCAGGGCAGCACCTTCACCGTCACGCTGCCGCTGGCGCCGGCCGAACCGGCGCAGGATGTCATCCTCCCGCCCACGGCCGCGCCGGCCCCTGCCAGCGGCGACGCCGAGGCCGCGCTGCCGCTGGACATCCTGGTGGCGGAGGACCACCCGGTCAACCGCCGCGTCATCGAGGCGCTGCTGACGCGCGCCGGCCACCGCGTTACCTTCGCCGACGACGGCCGCGCCGCGGTGGCGCTGGCGCAACAGCGCGCCTTCGACCTCGTGCTGATGGACATGCAGATGCCGGAGGTGGACGGCCTGCAGGCCACCGAGGCGCTGCGCCGCTGGGAGACCACACAGCCGGGGCGCGCGCCGCTGCGCATCGTCGCGCTGACCGCCAACGCCTTCGGCGAGGATCGCGAGCGGTGCCTCGCGGCCGGCATGAACGGCTTTCTGGCCAAGCCGATCGAGCGCGCCGCGCTGCAGCAGGTGCTGGCCGACGCTCAACGCGCAAAGCGCTTGCGCGTCAGCGCCAGCGCCAGCCAAAACGCCGCGAGCGCATAGCTGGCCAGCACTGCCAGGTGCTGCGCCGCGTCGGCCGGCCAATGGTCGAGGAACAGCGGTCGCACCAGTTGCACCGCGTGCGTCAGCGGCAGCACGTCGCCGACCGCCTGCACCCAGCCGGGCAGCTGCTCACGCGGGAAGAACACGCCCGAGACGAACATCATGGGCGTGAGAAACAGCGTGAAGTAGTAGGTGAAAAAGTCGTAGCCCTTGGCCAGCGCGTTGACGATCAGCGCCAGACTGGCAAAGGTCACGCCCACCAGCGCCAACGCCAGCCACGCCAACGCCAGCTTGGGGCTGTGGCTGATGCCCAGCGCCAGCATCACCACCAGGATCGCGGTCACCGTGAACAAGGCCTTGAAGGCCGCCCACAGCATCTCCGCCAGCACGATGTCGTCCAGCGTCACCGGCGCGTTGAGGATGCCGTCCCAGGTCTTTTGCACGTGCATGCGCGAAAACGCCGAGTACAGCGCCTCGAACGTGGCGGCGTTCATCGCGCTCATGCAGATGCTGCCACTGGCCAGGAACACCAGGTAGGGCACGGTCTGCGTGCCGCCGTCGGGCAGGGCCACCGCGACGCTGCCGACCAGCGATCCCATGCCGTAGCCGAAGGCCACCAGCCAAATCAGCGGCTCGGCGATGTTGCCCACCAGGCTGGGCACGGCCAGTTTGCGCCAGACCAGCAGGTTGCGCAGCCACACCGCGGCGAAGGCGCGGCTGGGGCGCGGCGGGGACCATGGTGCGGCGATGGCAAAACGGGTGGGCGGGGTGCTCATGGCAGGGGTCAGCCGTCCGCGCGGATCTGGCGGCCGGTCAGTTTGAGGAACAGGTCTTCCAGGTTGGCGGGACGGTGCAGCATGCGCAGGCGCGGCCGCTCGCCCAGGTGCGCCAGCAGCGGCCGTGCGTCGTCGGTGTACAAAAAGAGGGTTTCGCCGCTGGTTTCCATGCGGCGCACGTGCACGCGCGCCTGCACGTCCAGCAGGTCCGCTGCGGGGCCAAGCGCAGCCCCTTGCTCGCCGTAGAGCTCCACCACCTCGGGCTCGAGGTGCTGGGCGATGAGCTCGCGCGGGCGGCCTTCGGCGATTTTGCGGCCATGGTCGATGATCACTAGCCGGTGGCACAGCCGCTCGGCCTCGTCCATGAAGTGCGTGGTCAGCAAAATGCTCTTGCCCTGCTGCAACAGGCGTTGCAGGCGCTCCCACATCAGGTGGCGCGCCTGCGGGTCCAGGCCGGTGGTGGGCTCGTCCAGCAACAGCAGCGCCGGGTCGTTGACCAGGGCGCGCGCCAGGCTGAGCCGCCGGCGCATGCCGCCCGAGAGCTCGCCCGGGCGGGCGTCGGCCTTGTGCGCCAGCGCGGCAAAGTCCAGCAGTTGCGCGATGCGCGGACGCAGCGCGGTCGCCCGCAGGCCAAAATAGCGCCCATAGACCAGCAGGTTCTCGGCGCAGGTGAAATCGGGGTCCAGCGTGTCGAACTGGGCCACCACGCCCAGGCGGGCCTTGATCGCCTGCGCTTCGGCCGGCATGTCGCGCCCGAGGATGCGGATGCGTCCGGCGTCCGGCGCGGTCAGCCCCAGCGCCATGCGCAGCGTGGTCGTTTTGCCGGCGCCGTTGGGGCCCAGCAGGCCCACGCATTCGCCCGGGGCGATGGCAAACGACAGGTCGTCCACCACCGTCTGGGCACCATAGCGCTTGGTCAGCCCCTCGATGTGCAGCAGTGCGTCGTCGGCCATGCGCCCATTGTGCCGTGTCGTTGCACCCCCGGCGGGGCCGACGGGCATCCGCAGCGCTGCGGCAGGCGCCGATAATCGCCCCATGACCATTCTGGACCAAGCGGCCATCTGGCTGCAATACGCCCTGCCCCAGCGCGCCTTGACCGAGCTGGCCGGGGCGCTGGCGCGCCGCCCGCTGGGCGCGGTGACGCAGCGGGCGATACGCCGCTTCATCGCCCGCTACGGCGTGGACATGACCGAGGCGGCACAGCCCGACCCCGCCGCGTACGCGACGTTCAACGATTTCTTTACCCGCGCGCTGCGCCCTGGGGCCAGGCCGCTGGCGCAGGCCGACCTGGTGTGCCCGGTGGACGGGGCGATCAGCCAGTGCGGCCCGATCGCCGGCGACCGCATCCTGCAGGCCAAGGGGCACGACTACACGGTGGCGGCGCTGTTGGGGGGCGACGCTGCGCTGGCGGCGGCGTTTGCCGACGGCACCTTTGCCACGCTGTACCTGAGCCCGCGCGACTACCACCGCATCCACATGCCGTGCGCCGGCCGGCTGCGGCGCATGGTGCACGTGCCGGGGGCGTTGTTTTCGGTCAACCCCGCGACGGCGCGCGGGGTGCCGGGGCTGTTCGCGCGCAACGAGCGCGTGGTGTGCGTGTTCGAGGGCGACGTCCGCGGACGGCGCGTGCCCTTCGTGCTGGTGCTGGTGGGGGCCACCATCGTCGGCAGCATGGCCACGGTGTGGCATGGGGTGGTCAACCCCCCGCGCCCGGGGATCGTGCGGCGCTGGGACTACGACGAGCGCGACATCGCGCTCGCGCAAGGGGCCGAGATGGGGCGCTTCCTGCTCGGCTCGACGGTCATCGTCCTGCTGCCGCCCGGGTGCGCCGAGCTGGCGCCGGACTGGGCGCCGGGCCGCCCGGTGCGCATGGGCGAGGCGATGGGCCGCTGGTGCGCCTGAGGTTGGCGCGGCCCCACGCCGGGCGCCGCTACTGAAACGCCACCTCGTCGAAGCTGCGCAGCTTGCGGCTGTGCAGCTGGTCCACGCCCGCAGCGCGCAGCCGTTCGATGGCGCGCAGCCCGATGCGCAGGTGCTGGTCCACCCGCTCGCGGTAGAACCGGTCGGCCATGCCGGGGAGCTTGATGGCGCCGTGCAGCGGTTTGTCGCTCACGCACAGCAGCGTGCCGTAGGGCACGCGCAGGCGAAAGCCGTTGGCGGCGATGGTGGCGGATTCCATGTCCAGCGCGATCGCGCGCGACAACGACAGGCGCTGCTGCACCACGCGGCCGGGCAGCAGTTCCCAATTGCGGTTGTCGGTACTGGCCACGGTGCCCGTGCGCAGCACGCGCTTGAGGTCGGCGCCGTGCAGGCCGGTCACATCGGCCACGGCCCCTTCGAGCGCCTGTTGGATTTCGGCCAGGGCCGGGATCGGCACCCACAGCGGCAGTTCCTCGTCCAGCACGTGGTCTTCGCGCACATAGGCGTGGGCCAGCACGTAGTCGCCCAGCTGTTGGCTGTGGCGCAGGCCGGCGCAGTGCCTCAGCATCAACCAGGCGTGGGGGCGCAGCACGGCGATGTGGTCGGTCGCCGTTTTGGCGTTGCTGGGCCCGACGCCGATGTTGACCAGCGTGATGCCGCTGCGGTCGGCGCGCACCAGGTGGTAGGCAGGCATTTGCGGCATGCGTGCGGGCGGCCCGCCTTCGGGGCCTGCCAGCGCCGCGCGTTGCGCCGCGCTCAGGTCGTGGCGCCAGGTGACCACGTTGCCCGGCTCCACGAACGCCACATAGTCGCTGTCGGCGCGCGCCATTTCGGCTTGGCCGACGCGGATGAACTCGTCCACATAAAAGCCGTAATTGGTAAAGAGGACGAAGTTTTGAAACCACGCGGGCGCGGTGCCGCTGTAGTGGCGCAGGCGCTGCAGCGAGTAGTCGATGCGCGCGCCGCGAAACAGCGCCAGCGGCTGGGTGCCGGGGTCATGCGCCAGGTGCAGCCCATTGGCGATGGCGTCGTCCATCGCCGTCAGGTCGGGCAGGTCGAACACTTCCGCCAGCCGGGTGCGCTGCAGGGGGCTGAGTTCGCCTTCGAAGGCGCTGTCCTCGCCCAGGGCGAAATGCAGCGGAATCGGCTCGTGCCCGAGGGCGATTTCCAGCGGCTGGCCGTGGTGGTGCAGCAGCAGCGCAAACTGCTCGCGCCAGTAGTCGGCAAACAAGTCGGGGCGGGTCAGCGAGGTTTCGTAGCGTCCCGGCCGGGTGACGAAACCGTAGCTCTGGCGCCGCCGCGGCTGGCGGCCATCGGGCGCGCGCGCCACCTGCAGCCGCACGCACGGGTAGTGGGCGCGCACGCGCGCCAGCGGCGTGTCGGGCGCCAGCGGCTGGCGCAGGTAGTCGTCCAGCGCCTGGCGCAGATGCTCGACCGCGGCCTGGTACAGGCGGGCGGCGTGTGCGACGGCCGCGTCGGCATCGTCAAAGCGTTGCGGCGCGACGAACTCGGGCGTTCGGGTGGGCGGCATCATGGTCAGCCGATGGCGGTGGGTTCGCGCAGGGTCACGAATTCTTCGGCCAGCGTGGGGTGGATGCCCAGCGTGGCGTCGAACTGCGCCTTGGTCGCGCCGCAGCGCAGCGCCACGGCAAAGCCCTGCACGATTTCGCCCGCGTCCGGCCCGACCAGGTGCAGGCCCACCACCCGGTCGGAGGCGTCGTCCACCACGAGCTTGACCAGGGTGCGCTCCTCGCTGCCGCTGAGCGTGTGGCGCAGGGCGCGGAACTCGCTGCGGTAGATGCGCAAGCGCCCATACCGCTCGCGGGCCTGCGCCTCGGTCAATCCCACCGTGCCCACGTTGGGCGCGGTGAACACGGCGGTCGGGATCAGATCGTAGTGTGCGCTGCGCGGGGCGGCCCCCGGGGCCGGCCCGTACAGGTGATCGACCAGTGCCATGGCTTCGGCCAGCGCCACCGGCGTGAGCTGCACGCGCGCGGTCACGTCCCCGATCGCGTAAAGGCTGGGCACGTTGGTGCGGTAGTGCTCGTCCACCAGCACCGCCCCCTGCGCCCCCAGCGCCACGCCCAGCGCCTCCAGCCCCAGGCCCTGGACGTTGGGCACACGCCCCGTGGCGTACAGGATGGCGTCGGCCACCAGCCGGTTGCCGTCTTCCAACACCGCGTGCAGGCCGTCGGCCTCGCGCTGCACCGCCACCACGCCGGTTTGCAGGCGCAGGTCCACCCCTTTCTTGCGCATTTCGGCCGCCAGAAAGTGCCGCACCTCGTCGTCGAAGCCGCGCAAAATCTGCTCGCCCCGGTACAGCTGCGTCACCTGGGCCCCCAGGCCGTTGAAGATGGAGGCGAACTCGCACGCGATGTAGCCGCCACCGACCACCACCAACCGCTGCGGAAAGGGGGCGAGGTCGAACACCTCGTTGGATGTGATGACGTGCTCACGCCCGTGGAAGTGCGGCACGTGGGGCGTGCCGCCGGTGGCGATCAGGATGCGCTCGGCCCGCCAGCGCTGGTGGCCGGGGCTGCCGTCGGCGTTGAGGGTGGCGAGTTCGACCGTGTGTTCGTCGCGCAGCCGTGCCCAGCCACTCAGCACGGTCACGCCGCTGGCGCGCAGCAGCCGGTCGTAGACGCCATTGAGGCGCGCAATCTCGGCCGCGCGGCGGCGCTTGAGCGTGTCCCAGTCCAAGGTGGCCGTGGCGGTGTGCCAGCCGTAGCCGCGCGCTTCCTCGAACGCCTCGGCGTAGTGGGCCGCGTAGCTGTAGAGCTTCTTGGGGATGCAGCCCAGGTTGACGCAGGTGCCACCCAGCCCATCGAGCCCCTGGGCCTCGGCCAGCGCGACGCGCACGCCACGCTGGGCTGCCATGCGCGCCGCGCGCACGCCACCGCTGCCGCCGCCGATGACGAACAGATCAAAGTCGAAACTGCTCATGCTGGTCACATCCTTGCGCTGCCATGGGGGTGTCCGGGGTGCGGGGATCGGCTTGCCGATGGCCCATGGTGCACTCTATGATGCCAGCAAAGGAGCCTTCATCATGCGCACGGGTCATTTCCCTTCCGCAGCAGGCGCTGCGTGCCGTCGGGCGACAAGCGCCGCCGTGCTGCTGTGCACCGGTGCAACCCTTGGCATCGATGCCCTCAAGGGCGTGGCGCAGCGATGAGGCAGCCGTCACGCTGGTGGGTGTGTGGCGCGTTGGCCGCTGCGCTGCCGCTGACGGTGCAGGGGCAGGAGGGGGAGTCCGCGCGCCCGGCGCTGGGCTATGTGCTTGGGGGAGGGCTGTCGGTGGGCCGCGATGCCGTGGGGTCGTCCGGTTATGCCCTCGGGTTGCGGCCTGTCTGGGGTGTGTGGTGGGGGCGCTTTCGCCTCTCCAGTGGCGGCGCAGCGTCCCTGTGGAACGTTGGACGCGAGACGGTGGTCGATGCCGGCCTGAGCACCACCCTGGTGAGCCGCTCGAACGCGTCGCTGAGTGCCTCGCTGCGCTGGGACGAGGGGCGCGCGGCCGATGACGACGACCCGCGGCTGCGCGGCGTGCCAGCCGTGCGCGCCACGCTGCGCGGCCGGCTGGCGCTGGGGTATGCCTTGCGCCCGGGCTGGTCGGTCCGGGCGGGCATCAGCCAGGATTTGCTGGGCCGCGGCGGCGGCACGCAGTGGTCGGCGGGTCTGGCCTACCGTCACCCGGTGTCGGCGCGCAGCCACTGGGATCTGTCGGCCGAGCTGACGGGAGGGAGCGCCGCCTATCGCCTGGCCCACTACGGCATCGCGCCGGCGGCAGCGGGCCCCACCGGGCGGGCGGCCTATGTGCCCGGGGGCGGCCCCGAAAGCGTGCAGGTGGGCTGGGGGCTGGTCTCGGCGCTGGACCAAGACTGGGTGCTCTACGGCGGTGTCGGGGTCACGCGCCTGCTGGGAGCGGCGGCGCGCAGCCCGCTGGTCGGCGCGCGCCAGACCTGGGGCGCCAGCGTCGGCGTGGCCTACCGGCGCTGAGGCACCGCGTCCTCTCGGTCAGCCGCGCGCCAGCACCCGGGCCAGGTAGCGCCCGGTGTGGCTGTCGGGGTGGGCGGCCACCGCTTCCGGGGTGCCACAGGCCACGACCGTGCCGCCGCCGGCACCGCCCTCCGGGCCCATGTCGATGACCCAGTCCGCGGTCTTGATGACGTCCAGGTTGTGCTCGATGACGACGATGGTGTTGCCCGCGTCGCGCAGTTGGTGCAGCACGCGCAGCAGCAGCTCGATGTCGGCAAAGTGCAGTCCGGTGGTCGGCTCGTCCAGGATGTACAGGGTGCGGCCGGTGCCGCGTTTGGAGAGCTCCTGCGCCAGCTTGACGCGCTGCGCCTCACCGCCCGAGAGCGTGGTGGCGCTTTGGCCCAGGCGCAGGTAGCCCAGCCCGACGTCCAGCAGCGTTTGCAATTTGCGCTGCAAGGTGGGCACGGCGCCAAAGAAGGCGTGCGCTTGCTCCACGGTCAGGTCCAGGATCTCGGCGATGTGGCGGCCCTTGTAGCGCACCTCCAGCGTCTCGCGGTTGTAGCGTGTGCCGCCGCAGACGTCGCAGGGCACGTACACGTCGGGCAGGAAGTGCATCTCGACTTTGACGACGCCGTCGCCCTGACAGGCTTCGCAGCGCCCCCCCGGCACGTTGAAGCTGAAGCGCCCGGGGCCGTAGCCGCGCTCGCGCGCGGCGGGCGTCTCGGCCATCAGCTCCCGAATCGGCGTGAACAACCCGGTGTAGGTGGCCGGGTTGGAGCGTGGCGTGCGCCCTATCGGGCTTTGGTCCACGGCGATGACCTTGTCGAAGTGCTCCAGCCCCTCGATGGCGTCGAACGGTTGCGGCTCGTTGTGGCTGCGGTAGAGGTGGCGCGCCACCGCGCGCAGCAGCGTGTCGTTGACCAAGGTGGATTTGCCCGAGCCGCTGACGCCCGTGACGCAGGTCAGCAAACCGATCGGAAAGTCCACCGTGACGCCGCGCAGGTTGTGCCCGCGTGCGCCGATCAGGCGCAGGGCCGCCGTGGCCGGCACCGCCGGATCGCGCTGCCGGGCGTTGGCGCGGTCCGCGCGGCCGGGCCAACCGCCGGCGCGCCGGGGTACCGGTGCGGCGCCATCCGCGGCGCTGGGTTGCGATGGCTGCCACGGTGTGCGCCGCGCGGGCACCGCAATGCGCCGCCGCCCCGACAGATACTGTCCCGTCAGCGAGGCCGGCTCCGCCGCCACCGCCTGCCAGTGCCCCTGGGCCAGCACCTGCCCGCCGTGCACGCCGGCGCCCGGGCCTAGGTCGATCAGGTGGTCGGCGGCGCGCATCATGTCCTCGTCGTGTTCGACCACGATGACCGTGTTGCCGAGGTCGCGCAGGCGCTTGAGGGTGTCGATGAGGCGGTCGTTGTCGCGCTGGTGCAATCCGATGCTGGGTTCGTCGAGCACATACATCACGCCGCTGAGGCCCGAGCCGATTTGGCTGGCCAGGCGGATGCGCTGCGCCTCCCCGCCCGAGAGGGTGTCCGCGCTGCGCGCCAGCGTCAGGTACGGCAGCCCGACGTCGTTCAGAAAGCGCAGCCGCGCGCGGATTTCGCGCACCACCTTGTCGGCGATCTCGGCGCGCGCGCCGTGCAACGCCAGCGTGTCGAAGTAGGCCAGCGCCTCGGCCAGCGTCATCTCGCCAATGGCGTGGATGTGGCGGCGCTGCGCACCGTCGCCCAGATAGACCCGCAGCGCCTCGGGCCGCAGCCGGGTGCCCCCACAGGCCGGGCAGGTGTGCGTGCTGCGGTAGCGGCCCAGCTCCTCGCGCACGGTGGGCGAGTCGGTGTCGCGCCAGCGGCGCTCGAAGTTCGGCAAGATGCCCTCGAACGGGTGGTGCTTGGTTACGCGCCGCCCACCGTCGGCGCCGTATTGGAAGGCGATGGCTTCGTTGCCGCTGCCATACAGCAGCACCTGCTGCACGGTCTTGGGCAGGTCCTGCCATGGCGTTTCGGGGTCGAAGCCGTAATGCGCCGCCAAGCACTCGATCAGGGCAAAGTAGTGCGCGTTGCGCCGGTCCCAGCCCTTGATGGCGCCACTGGCCAGGCTCAGCTCTGGAAACGCGACCACGCGCGCCGGATCGAACAGCTCCACATGCCCCAGGCCGTCGCAGCGCGCACAGGCCCCCTGCGGCGCGTTGAAGGAAAACAGCCGCGGCTCGGGCGGCGCTTGCGTGTGGTCGCACACCGGGCACGCGTAGCGCGACGAAAACGCGTGCATCGTCTGCGTATCCAGATCGAGCACCCGGACCTTGCCGTCGCCCACGCGCAAGGCGGCCTCCAGGCTCTCGGCCAGACGCTGGCGGGCGTCGGGGCGCACCCTCAGGCGGTCGATCACCACCTCCAGCGCGGCGCCGGGCCGCAGCAGGCTGGCGGCCTCCTCGCCTTCGGCCACCGTGCCGTCGACGCGAAAGCGCACATACCCCTGCGCCTGCCACGCGTGCAGCGCGGCGGCGGGGTCGGCCGCGGCCGACCCCGCCAGCGGGGCCAGCACCATCAGCCGGGTCTCGGCGGGCAGGGCCAACACCGCGTCCACCATCTGGCTTACCGTTTGCACCCGCAGCGGCAGGTCGTGCGTGGGGCAGTGCGGCACGCCGGCGCGGGCAAACAGCAGGCGCAGGTAGTCGTGGATCTCGGTCACCGTCCCGACGGTGGAGCGCGGGTTGTGGCTGGTGGCTTTTTGCTCGATCGCAATCGCCGGGCTCAACCCTTCGATCAGGTCCACGTCCGGCTTGTCCATGCGCTCCAAAAACTGCCGCGCATAGGCCGACAGGCTCTCGACGTAGCGGCGCTGGCCCTCGGCGTACAGGGTGTCGAACGCCAGGCTGGATTTGCCCGATCCCGATGGCCCCGTGATCACCACCAGCGCATCCTTGGGGATGTCCAGGTCCAGATTGCGCAGGTTGTGCGTGCGCGCGCCGCGGATGCGGATCACACGGTCGGCCTGGGGGCGCGGGGGTGGGGTCGACATGATGGGGGCAGTTGCGGGACAACCCACCATCATAGATCGCGCAGCAGCGCGCCAGCTTTGCTACACTGTGGCGCATGTCCGTGGTCCGCAGCACCTTCGACGCCCGCCTGGCAGCCGCCCTCAAGACCGGCCGCCGGGAGGCCTGGCCCTGGCGCAAGCCAACGACACGCGCCTGATCCCCCTTGATTCCCGCGGGCGCGCACGCGCCGCTGCCCCTGCGCAGCCGACAAGCCGTGCCGCCGCTGCATGGGTCGCGTGGTGCGACCCGCCCCGTTGGACCCCGCAGGCCCCGCCGGCCATCCCGTCCGGGAGCGCCCGCCGGTCTGCCCCGCCAGGAGCCCCGTTGCCGTGATCACCGAACTGGAATTTCGCAGCCTTGCCGCCGACGGCTACAACCGCATCCCGCTCATCGCCGAGGCCTTTGCCGACCTCGAGACGCCGCTGTCGCTCTACCTCAAGCTCGCCCACGCCAACCACGGCGGGCGCAACAGCTTTTTGCTCGAGTCCGTCGTGGGTGGCGAGCGCTTTGGTCGCTACAGCTTCATCGGCCTGCCCGCGCGCACCTGGCTGCGCGTGAGCGGCTTTGGTGACCAGGCGCGCACCGAGGTGGTGCGCGACGGCGCCGTGGTCGAAACCCTCAGCGGCCATCCGCTGGACGCCATCGCGGCTTATCAGCAGCGCTTTCGCGTCGCGCTCAGCCCCGGTCTGCCGCGTTTTTGTGGCGGGCTGGCGGGCTACTTCGGCTACGACACGGTGCGCCACATCGAGCGCAAGCTGGCCCACACCTGCCCGCCCGATCCGCTGGGTTTGCCGGACATCCTGCTGCTGCAAACCGAGGAGCTCGCGGTCATCGACAACCTTTCGGGCAAGCTGTACCTGATCGTCTACGCCGACCCCGCCCAACCCGAGGCCTACGCCAGTGCGCGGCGGCGGCTGCGCGAGCTCAAGGAGCGGCTGCGCTACTCGGTCAGCGCCCCGGCCGTCAAGGCGGGCGAGGCCTACCCCGCGCAGCGCGAGCGCACCCAGGCGGACTTCATGGCTGCGGTGGAGGAGGCCAAGGCGCTCATCCAGCAGGGCGACTTCATGCAGATCGTGATCGGTCAGCGCATCCACAAGCCCTACCGGCACAGCCCGCTGAGCCTCTATCGCGCGCTGCGCTCGCTCAACCCCAGCCCCTACATGTACTACTACAACCTGGCCGGGGCGGACGCGCGCGGCAGCGACTTGCACGTCATCGGCGCCTCGCCCGAAATCCTGGTGCGCCAGGAGCGCACCGACGACGGCGTCAAGGTCACCATACGCCCGCTGGCCGGCACGCGGCCGCGCGGCGCCACGCCGGAAAAGGACAAGGCGGCCGAGCAGGACCTGCTGGCCGACCCCAAGGAGCGCGCCGAGCACGTCATGCTGATCGACCTGGCGCGCAACGACATTGGCCGCATCGCCGAGATCGGCAGCGTGCGCGTCACCGAGGCGTTTGCGGTGGAGCGCTACAGCCACGTCATGCACATCGTCAGCAACGTCGAAGGCACGCTGCGCCCGGGCTTGAGCAGCATGGACGTGCTGCGCGCTACCTTCCCGGCGGGCACGCTCACCGGTGCGCCCAAGGTGCACGCCATGGAGCTGATCGACCGCCTGGAGCCCACCAAGCGCGGCATCTACGGCGGCGCGGTCGGCTACCTGAGCTGGGCCGGCGACATGGACCTGGCAATCGCCATCCGCACCGGCGTCGTGCACGACGGTACGCTCTACGTCCAGGCCGCCGCCGGGGTGGTGGCCGATTCGGTGCCCGAGCTGGAGTGGAAGGAAACCGAGCACAAGGCCCGTGCGCTGCTGCGCGCCAGCGAGCTGGTCGAGGAGGGGCTGGAATGAGCCGCGTCAAGCTGCTGATGGTGGACAACTACGACTCGTTCACCTACAACTTGGTCCAGTACTTTGGCGAGCTGGGCGCCGAGGTCGAGGTGTTCCGCAACGACGAGATCACGCTGGAGGGCATCGCCGCGCGCGCGCCGGACCGGCTGGTCATCTCGCCCGGGCCATGCTCGCCGGCCGAAGCCGGCATCTCGGTGGCGGCCATCCGCCACTTTGCCGGCCGCGTGCCGATCCTGGGCGTGTGCCTGGGGCACCAGAGCATCGGCGCCGCGTTTGGCGCGCGCATCGTGCGCGCCCGCGAGCTCATGCACGGCAAGACCAGCGTCATCACCACCACGCAGGAGGGCGTGTTCGCCGGCCTGCCGCGCCAGTTCACCGTCAACCGCTACCACTCGCTGGCCATCGAGCGCGCCACGCTGCCCGAGGCGCTGGCCATCACCGCCTGGTGCGACGACGGCGAGATCATGGGCGTGCGCCACCGCGAACTCGCCGTGCAGGGCGTGCAGTTCCACCCCGAGAGCATTCTCACCGAGCACGGCCACGCATTGCTGAAGAACTTTTTGGAGGCCGCATGATGCACACCCACAAGATCACGCCGCAGGAAGCCCTGCAGCGCACCATCGAACACCGCGAAATCTTCCACGACGAGATGCTGCACCTGATGCGGCTGATCATGAGCGGTGAGATCTCCCCGCTCATGACGGCGGCCATCATCACCGGCCTGCGCGTCAAGAAGGAGACCATCGGTGAAATCACCGCCGCGGCCCAGGTGATGCGCGAGTTCTCCACCAAGGTGCACGTGGAGGACACCACGCACCTGGTCGACATCGTCGGCACCGGCGGCGACGGGGCGCACACCTTCAACATCTCCACCTGCGCCATGTTCGTCGCGGCCGCGGCGGGCGCCAAGGTCAGCAAGCACGGCGGGCGCAGCGTCAGCAGCAAGTCCGGCAGCGCCGATGTGCTGGAAAGTCTGGGCGTCAACATCAACCTGCCGCCGGCCGCCATCGCGCAGTGCATCCGCGAGGTCGGCATCGGCTTCATGTTCGCGCCCAACCACCATCCGGCGATGAAAAACGTCGCCCCCGTGCGGCGCGAGATGGGCGTCAAAACCCTCTTCAACATCCTCGGCCCGCTGACCAACCCGGCTGGTGCTCCCAACATCCTGATGGGGGTCTTCCACGCCGATCTGGTCGGCATCCAAGTGCGGGCGCTGCAGCGCCTGGGCACGCAGCACGCGCTCGTGGTGTATGGCAAGGACGGCATGGACGAGGTCAGCCTGGGCGCCGCGACCATGGTTGGCGAGCTCAAGGACGGCGAGATCATCGAATACGACATCCACCCCGAGGACTTTGGCCTGGCGATGGCCAGCCACCGCGCCTTCCAGGTCGCGACGCCCGAGGAGTCGCGCGCCCTGTTGCTTGCGGTGCTCGACGGCCAACCGGGGCCGGCGGCCGACATCGTGGTGTTCAACGCAGGGGTGGCCCTCTACGCGGCCAATGTGGTCGATTCGATCGAGGCGGGCATTGCGCGCGCGCGTGCCGCACTGGCCAGCGGCGCGGCCAAGGCCAAGCTGGAGCAACTCGTCGCCACCGCACACCGGCTGGGCGCGGAGGCGCAGGCATGAGCGACATCCTGCAGCGCATCTGCGCCACCAAGCGCGAGGAGGTGGCCGCGGCGCGCGCGCGCGAGCCCCTGGCCGCCGTGCGCGCGCGTGCGGAGGCGAGCCGGCGTGACGATCCACCGCGCGACTTCGTCGGCGCGCTGCGCGCCGCGGTGGACGCTGGCCGCGCCGCCGTCATTGCCGAGGTCAAAAAGGCCAGCCCGTCCAAGGGTGTGCTGCGCGCCGATTTCGACCCCGCGGCCATCGCCGCCAGCTACGCCCGCCACGGCGCTGCCTGCCTGTCGGTGCTGACCGACGTGCCGTACTTCCAGGGGCATCCGGACTACCTGGCACAAGCGCGCGCGGCGGCGGCGCTGCCGGCGCTGCGCAAGGACTTCCTGGTCGATCCCTACCAGGTCTGGCAGGCGCGCGCCTGGGGGGCGGATGCCATCCTGCTCATCGCCGCCTGCCTGGACGACGCGCAGCTGGCGGACTTCGAAGCCATCGCGCACGAGCTTGGCATGGCGGTGCTGGTCGAGGTGCACGACGACGCCGAGCTGGAGCGCGCGCTGCGCCTGCACACGCCGCTCATTGGCGTCAACAACCGCGACCTGCGCACCTTCCAGGTTGCGCTCGAGACCACGCTGCGCCTGCTGCCGCGCGTGCCGGACCAGAGGCTGCTGGTCACCGAAAGCGGCATCACCACCCCCGCGGACGTGCAGCGCCTGCGCGCGGCCGGTGTGCACGCCTTTTTGGTGGGCGAGGCGTTCATGCGCGCGGCCGACCCGGGTGCCGCCCTGGCGGCCTTGTTTGCCGACGCATGAGCGCGCCACGGCTGCCCACGGGGAGCACGCCCCACCACCAGCCGTGTCCTGGCGCGCGCACCGGCTTCGTGTTCATCTGTCCGGGGCGCTTCGAGGCGCAGCGTGGCTACCCGTGCGCGGCGGGCACGGGGGCCAACCTGGCCCGCGCGCTCATCGAACTGCACCGCCGTGACCCGCTGCGCTTCCCCTCGCCGCAGCGCGCCGACTACGTCATCACCAACGCCTGGCCGCAGGTCGAATACCCGGCCCTGACCGGCCGCTCGGTGCCGACCGTGGCCGAAGTGCTGCAGCCCGACAACCTGCAGCGCTTGGCTGCCGAATTGGCCGGCCTGCGCTGGGTGGTGGCCTGTGGCACCCAGGCGCACGAGGCGTTGCGTGCGCTGCGCCAGCGTTCCGGGTGGGCGGCCGCGCTGGCGTGCGTGCGCCACCTGAGCCAGCGCGCCGTCAACGGCATCCGCGGCGCCGACGACACGGCCGGGCGCATTGCCCTGTGGTGCACCGACGTGCTCGAACAATTTTGCGCCCAGGACGAAAACGGGCGCGAAAACGTGGCATAATCTGGGGCTCTCGCCGGAGGGGTGCCCGAGTGGCTAAAGGGGGCAGACTGTAAATCTGTTGGCTTACGCCTACGTTGGTTCGAATCCAACCCCCTCCACCAGCGATGCCGGTTGCGTTGGCAAGAGAGAAGGCAGTGAAAGCCCGCGTCCGAATCAGGCGGGGTTCTCGCGGGAGTAGTTCAATGGTAGAACCTCAGCCTTCCAAGCTGATGACGCGGGTTCGATTCCCGTCTCCCGCTCCAGCGCGCGGCCGGTGGTTGGTGTTGGCGAACGGTTTTGTTGTGGTCGCTGCAAGGCGGTCGCAGGCCCATGTGGCTCAGTGGTAGAGCACTCCCTTGGTAAGGGAGAGGTCGGCAGTTCGATCCTGCCCATGGGCACCAACGCTGTTGTCCTGGCCCCACGTCGGGGCGTGTGAGTGAGTTCGGCAAACATCCATTCGGAGCGGTAACGATGGCAAAGGAAAAATTCGAGCGGACCAAGCCGCACGTCAACGTGGGCACGATTGGTCACGTGGACCACGGCAAGACGACGCTGACGGCGGCGATCACGACGGTGCTGGCCAGCAAGTTTGGTGGTC
>NZ_VJOL01000042.1 GCF_007556705.1 Tepidimonas thermarum
TGGTGACACCCCGCGGTATCGACGTCGAACCCCTTGGAGAGGTGGCAACGACCTCAGAGACGGCAGAGCTGCGCGTGGTATTTCGCGACGACGCGACGGTGGCCCAAATCCGCCCGGCACCCGTGCCCATGGATCTCATCGACCCGTTGCTGGCGGGCAGCGCCGAGCAGCAGCTCCAGCGTCAGCGGCTGCAGGTCGAGCTGGCGGGGCTGCACCGCTGTCTGCACGACATGGCGGCCAACGTCGAACGCTTGCGCCGGCAGTGGCGCGAGTTGCAGCAGCACACCGAAGCCGGTACGCCGGCGCAGCTGGGCAACGGCGCGGCGGCCGCGGGGTTTGATGCGCTGGAGCTCGAGCGCTACACCCGGGTGCAAGAGCTCACCCGGCTGCTGGCCGAGACCATCGACGACGTGGCCACCGTCCAGCGCCAGATGCAGCGCGCGGTCGCGAGCGCAGACACCCACCTGGCGGCGCAGGAGCGCCTGGCGCGCGACGCTCAGCACGCGCTGTTGCACGCGCGCCTGGTGCCGTTCGAGAGCCTGCTCGAACGCCTGACGCGCGGTGTGCGCGAGGCGGCCGAGGCGCGCGGACGTCGCATCGACTGGCAGCCGCAGGGCGACGCTGCCCGCATCGACCGCCCGGTGCTCGAGCGGCTGCTGCCCATCCTGGAGCACCTGCTGCGCAACGCGGTGGTGCACGGCATCGAGCCCCCGGCGGATCGCCTGGCGGCGGGCAAGCGCCCCGAAGGCCGCGTGGCGCTGCAATGGCAAATCCAAGGTGCGGACCTGTGCCTGACCGTGACCGACGATGGTGCCGGCCTGGATGTGCAGGGGCTGCGCGCGCGGGCGGTCGCGGCGGGTTGGCATCCCGCCGATGCGCCGTTCACCCGCGACGATGCGGTGCGCTGCGCCTTGCAACCCGGTGTCAGCACCGCCGCGCACGTGGACGCGTGGGCCGGGCGCGGCATCGGGCTGGACGTCGTCCGCAGCGAACTGATGGCCCTGGGCGGCCGCCTGGAGGGGTTCGAGCCCGAGGGTGGGGGCACGGGCTGGCGCCTGACCGTGCCGCTGACGACCGCGATTGCCACGGTCGTGGTGGTGCGCGTGGATCAGCACACCGTGGCACTGCCCGTGCCGTGGGTAAGCGCGGTGCGGCGTGTGCGAGGGGCGGAGCTGACCGCTGCCGAACTCAGCGGCCTGTGGGGCGAAGGCGGCGTGCGCATGCCGCTGCGCTGGCTGGGCGCGCTGTTGGGCACATCGCCCCGGCCGGCGGCCCCGGCGGGCGGGCATGGCGTGCCCGTGCTCGAGTGCCACAGCGCGGGGCGCCGGGTGGCGCTGCGGGTGGACGCGGTGGTGGGCCGCCAGCGCGTCGTGTGGCGGCCCCTGCCGCCGCCGTTGGCGCGCCAGCCCGGCCTGGTCGGCGCCAGCGTGCAGGCCGACGGCCAGGTGTTGCTGATCTACCACCCCCTGGCGTTGTGCGATGCGCACGACCTCGGCGTGGCCGGCCCGGCACCGACGGCGGCGCCGGAGCGTGCGCCAGCGGTGACCGAACACGGGCCCGAACACGAGCGCGAACATTGGCGCGAACACGGGCGTGCCGGGGGTGAGCCGCCCACCCCCTTGGTGCTGGTGGTGGACGATTCCATCACCGTGCGGCGCGTCACGCAGCGCCTGCTGCAACGCGCTGGCTACCGGGTGGCGCTGGCCGGCGACGGCGTGCAGGCGCTGCAGCGGCTGCGCGAGGAGGCGCCGGTGGTCGTGCTGTGCGACATCGAGATGCCGCGCATGGACGGCTTCGAGCTGGTGCGCGCGCTGCGCAACGACCCGCGCTGGGCGGATCTGCCGGTCGTCATGGTCACCTCGCGCCTGGCGGACAAGCACCGCCTGCATGCCGAGGCGCTGGGCGTCAACCACTACCTCGGCAAGCCCTACGCCGAGGACGAGTTGCTCGCGCTGGTGGCGGCCTACGCCCGGCTGGCGCCAGCGGCCCCGGCGCCACGGCTGGAGGCGGCGTCGCCCCCATCTCCGTCCCCTGTTACACCTTCTTGACGACCGCGTAGCGCTCCAGGGTGCGCGCCCGGGCGGCGGCATGGTCCACGATGGGCGTCGGGTAGTCGCGCCCCAGCACCACCCCGGCGGCTTGCAGGTCGGCCGGCTTGGCCAGCCAGGGCGCGTGCAGCGCCTCGGTGGGCAGTGTGGCCAGCTCGGGCAGGTAGCGCCGGATGAATTTGCCCTGGGGGTCGAACTTTTCGCTCTGGCTGACCGGGTTGAAGATGCGAAAGTACGGCTGCGCGTCGCAGCCGCTCGAGGCCGCCCACTGCCAGCCGCCGTTGTTGGCCGCCAGGTCGAAGTCGATCAGGTGATCGGCAAAATACTGCTCGCCCCAGCGCCAGTCCAGCCCCAGATCCTTGGTCAAAAAGCTGGCCACCACCATGCGCAGGCGGTTGTGCATATAGCCCGTGCGGTTGAGTTGGTGCATCGCCGCGTCCACCAGCGGGTAGCCGGTGCGGCCCTCGCGCCACGCGGCCAGCAGCGCCTCGGCGTGCTTGCCGCGCTCCCAGCGGATGGCGTCGTACTCGGGCTTGAAGGCCTTGCCTGCGCCGACGTGCGGAAAATTGGCCAGGATCTGGTGGTAGAAGTCGCGCCAGATGAGCTCGTTGAGCCACGCCGTTGCCCCGGCCAGCCCCTGCCGGTGCAGGTCGTGGGCCACCGCGGCCACGCTGCGGATGCTGATCGTGCCAAAGCGCAGGTGCACGCTCAGGTAGCTGGGGCCCTTGACGGCCGGGAAGTCGCGCGCCTGGTGGTAGTGCTCGATACGGGTGACGAAGTCCTCGAACAGCGCACGTGCGCCGCGGCTGCCGGTGCGTACCTTGAGCTCGCGCAGGTTGGTGCGCACAAAGCCCAACGCCTCCAGCGCCGGCACGCCAGGGGGGTGGGTGGCGGGGCAGGGGGCCAGCGCATCCGCGTAGCGCTCCACCGGATAGGCCTTGAGGTGATAGCCCGTCAGCGCCTTGAGCCACGCGTTCTTGTAGGGCGTAAAGACCGTAAACGGGCGGCCGTTGCCGGTGAGGATCTCACGCCGCTCGAAGATCACATGGTCTTTGTAGGTGTGCAGCACCGCCCCCGCATGCGCCAGCGCCCCCAGCACCTGCGCGTCGCGGGCGCGGGCGTAGGGCTCGTCGTCGTGGTTGGCAAACACCGCCTGCACGCCCAGTTGCGCCGCCAGGCGCGGGATCTCCTCCACCGCCGTGCCGTGGCGCACGATCAGCCCCACCCCCTCCACGCCGTTGGAGCGGCCCAGCGCGCGCAGCTGCTCGTCCAGGTCGATCAGGCTTTCGTGGATGAACTCCACGCGCCGATCCGCGTGCAGCCCGCGCGCACGCAGCGGCTCGAGGATGGCGCTGTCGAACACGAAGGCGCACCACACCCGGCGGCACTGCTTGAGGGCGTGGTAGAGCGCCGCGTTGTCCTCGCTGCGCACATCGCGCCGGAACCACATCAGACCGGCATCGAACGGTTTGGGGGCGTGGGGCATGGGGGTGGCGCGTAAAATTTCCACTATGAGCTCGGATTCTGCCCCCGTCAACCTGACGCATCACTTCCTGATCGCCATGCCCGGGCTCAATGACGAGCTGTTCGGCCGCAGCGTGGTGTATGTATGCGAGCACTCACCGCGCGGGGCCTTGGGGCTGATCGTCAACAAGCCCAGCGGCATCACCCTCGACGATTTGTTCGAGCGCCTGGGCCTGCCGCTCGGGCGACCGGCCTGGTCGGGCATGCCGGTGCTGCGCGGCGGGCCGCTGCAAACCGACCGGGGCTTTGTGCTGCACGAGGACATGGGCGAGCCCCAACCCCTGTGGGATGCGCCACCACCGGCCGTGGACGAGGGCCCCGTGGTGGCCTCGGCGATGTCGGCGCTGCTGCAAGCGGCTGGGGCCACGGCCGAACCAAGCGCCCCGGCGCCGGCCGAAGACGCGCCGCAGCCGACGGCGCGGCCCACGGTCTATGCGTCCTCGCTCAAAATCCCCGGTGCGGGGCTGGAGCTGACCACCTCGCGCGATGTGCTGGAGGCCGTCTCGGTCGGTGCCGGCCCGCGCCAGCTGCTGGTCACGTTGGGCTATGCCTCGTGGGGGGAGGGGCAGCTCGAATCCGAATTGGGCGACAACGCCTGGCTGACGGTGCCTGCCGATGCGGCGCTGTTGTTCGAGGTCCCCGTCGAGCAACGCTACGAGCGCGCCATGGCCTTGCTGGGGGTGCAGCCGTGGATGCTGGCGCCGGGCGCGGGGCGGGCATGACCACCTGGGGCGTGGTGAGCGCGCGTGCCCAAACCTTTTTGGCCTTCGACTGGGGCGAGCGGCGTGTGGGTGTGGCCAGCGGCAACGCCATCACGCGCACGGCTACCCCGTTGCCCACCGTGCAGGCGCAGGGGGATGCGCGCTGGCAGCGGCTGAGCGCGCTCATCGGCGAATGGCGGCCGGACGCGTTGGTGGTGGGCGTGCCCTGCCACCCGGACGGCACCCCGCACGAGCAAACCCAGCGCGCACGCCGCTTTGCCCGCCAGCTGCACGGCCGCACCGGCTTGCCCGTGGTCGAGGTCGATGAGCGCTACAGCACCACCGAAGCCCACGCCCGGGGCGCGGCTGACGCCGACGCGGCAGCCGCCTGCATCATCTTGGAGCAATTTTTGAGGACCTTGCCATGACTGCCCAACCCTCCTCTGGCGCGCCCAACGCGTCGGGTGCCCTGGCGCTGGATGCCGAAGCCCTGTATGCCGAGCTGCGCCGACTGGTGCAGGCGCTGCTGGCCAGCGGCCCGCAGCCCACCCACCTGGTGGGGGTGGTCTCGGGCGGCGCCTGGCTGGCGGCGCGCCTGCATCGCGAGCTGGGCCTGCCGGGCGAGCCGGGCACGATTGCCTCCACCCTGCACCGCGACGACTACGCCCAGCGCGGGCTGGCCGGTGCGGGCGCGCAGACGCATCTGCCGTTCGAGGTCAACGGCGCGCACGTGCTGCTCATCGACGACGTGCTCTACACCGGGCGCACGCTGCGCGCGGTGCTCAACGAGCTGTTCGACTACGGCCGGCCCGCCAGCGTGCGGCTGGCGGTGCTGGTGGACCGCGGCGGGCGCGAGCTGCCCGTCGCCGCCGACGCCGCGGCCGTGCGCCTGCCGCTGCCGCCGCACCAATCCTTCGAGCTCGCGCAGGGCGCCGATGGGCGCTTTAGCTTCGTGCTGCTGGATCGCTCGGCCCCGCGCCTGGGGTAAACCGCCGGAGCCCCCGCCATGAAAAATCCGCAACTCAACCGCCACGGCGAGCTGATCCACCTGCTGTCCACCGAGGGGCTGCCGCGCGCCATCCTGACCCAGATTCTGGATACCGCCCAGCAGTTCGTCAGCGTCAACGACCGCGAGGTCAAAAAAGTCCCCCTGCTGCGCGGCAAAAGCGTCTTCAACCTGTTCTTCGAAAACAGCACGCGCACGCGCACCACGTTCGAAATCGCCGCCACGCGCCTGTCGGCCGACGTGTTCAACCTGGACATCGCGCGCTCCTCCACCGCCAAGGGCGAGACGCTGCTCGACACCATCGCCAACCTGTCGGCGATGGCGGCCGACATCTTCGTCGTGCGCCACAGCGAATCGGGTGCGCCCTACCTGATCGCCCAGCACGTCGCGCCGCATGTGCACGTCATCAACGCCGGCGACGGTCGCCACGCCCACCCCACGCAGGGCCTGCTGGACATGTACACCATCCGGCACTACAAGGGCGATTTCACCAACCTCTCGGTGGCCATCGTCGGCGACGTGCTGCACTCGCGCGTGGCGCGCTCGGACATCCATGCCCTGACCACGCTGGGCTGCCCGGACGTGCGCGTGGTGGGGCCGCGCACGCTGGTGCCCAGCGACCTGTCGCACCTGGGGGTGCGCGTGTGCCACTCGCTGGAGGAGGGCATTCGCGACTGCGACGTGGTGATCGCCTTGCGCCTGCAAAACGAGCGCATGAGCGGCGCGCTGTTGCCCTCCAGCCAGGAATTTCACCAGGCGTTTGGGCTGACGCCCGAGCGGCTGCGCTGGGCCAAGCCCGACGCCATCGTCATGCACCCGGGGCCGGTCAACCGGGGTGTGGAGATCGACTCCAGCGTGGTGGACGGCGTGCAAAGTGTGGTGCTGCCGCAGGTCACGTTCGGCATCGCCGTGCGCATGGCGGTCATGGGCATCATCGCGGGGAACGAGGCATGAAAATACTCATCCGTCAAGGCCGGGTCATCGATCCCGCCAGTGGCACCGACCGCGTGGCCGACGTGGCCATCGCCGCCGGCCGCATCATCGGTGTGGGCAGCGTGCCGGCCGACTTTGCGCCCAACCGCGTGCTCGACGCCGCCGGTTGCTGGGTGCTGCCGGGGTTGGTTGACCTGAGCGTGCGCCTGCGCGAGCCAGGCCAGGAGCACGCTGGCATGCTGGAGAGCGAAACCGCCGCCGCCGTTGCGGGCGGCGTGACCAGTTTGGTGTGCCCCCCCGATACCGACCCCGTGTTGGACGAGCCGGGCCTGGTGGACATGCTCAAGGCCCGCGCCGAAAAGCTGCACCGCGCGCGGCTGTTCCCGCTGGGGGCGCTCACGCGCGGCCTGCAGGGCGAGGTGCTGGCCGAGATGGTGCAGCTCACCGAGCGCGGCTGCGTGGGTTTTGGCCAGGCCGATCGGCCAATCGTCAACACCCAGGTGCTGCAGCGCGCCTTCCAGTACGCGGCCACCTTTGGCTATACGCTGTGGTTGCGCCCGGAGGACCCATGGTTGTCCAAGGGCGTGATGGCCAGCGGGGCACTGGCCACCCGGTTGGGCCTGTCCGGCGTGCCGGCCGCCTCCGAGGTGATCGCGCTGCACACCCTGCTCGAATTGCTGCGCGGCATCGTCGGCGCCGCGCCCGGCGCCGCGCCGCCCGTGCGCTTGCACCTGTGCCGCCTGAGCACGGCCGCGGGTGTCGCCCTGGTGCGCCAGGCCAAGGCCGAGGGCTTGCCCGTGACCGCCGACGTCAGCGTCCACCAGCTGCACCTCACCGACATCGACATCGGCTACTACGACACCCGGCTGCGCCTGCAACCGCCGGTGCGCCAGCAGCGCGACCGCGACGCGCTGCGCCAGGGGCTGGCCGATGGCACCATCGACGCCCTGGTCTCCGACCACAATCCGGTCTCGGCCGACGCCAAGGCCTTGCCCTTTGCCGAAGCCGAGCCGGGCGCCACCGCGGTCGAGCTGCTGGCCGGACTGGCGCTCAAATGGGCCGAGCAGGATGGTGTGCCCGCCGCGCGCGTGGTCGAGGTGCTGACCGCCGGCCCCGCCCGCGTGCTGGGCGCACGCCTGGGGACGCTGCAGGCCAGCGTCGGGCGCTTGGCGGTGGGTGGCGTGGCCGACGTGTGCGTGCTCGATCCGGCGACCACCTGGCGCGTGGAGCCCGGGCAGTTGCGCAGCCAAGGCCGGCACACGCCCTTCGCTGGCCACGCGCTGAGCGGCCGCGTGCGCGCCACGCTGGTGGGGGGGCATGTTGCCTTCGATGCCGACGCTTGAGGCGACCGTGTTGGCGCGGCCGGTGTCCAGGGCGCGGGCCGCGTGGCGTGCCGTGCGCCTGATCGCCCACGTGGCGGCCGGCCTGTGGACCGTCTGGCGGCACTTCCCGCACGGGGACGAGGCCATCCGCGCCGACCGTATCCAAGCCTGGGCGGCACGCGCGCTGGCCGTGTTGGGCGTTGCGCTGCGGGTGGAGGGCCAGCCGCCCACGCACGGTCCTGTGTTGGTCGTGGCCAACCACGTGTCGTGGCTGGACATCCTGGCCATCGACGCGGCGCGGCCGTGCCGCTTCGTGGCCAAAGCCGACGTGCGCCACTGGCCGCTGCTGGGGCGCCTGGTGGCGGGTGCCGGGACGCTGTTCATCGAGCGCGACCGCAAGCGCGACGCGCTGCGGGTCGTGCACCATCTGGCGGAGCGGCTGCAGGCGGGCGATGTGCTGGCGGTTTTTCCCGAAGGCACCACCAGCGACGGCCGCAGCGTGCTGCCCTTTCATGCCAACTTGCTGCAGGCCGCGCTCGCCACGGGCACGCCCGTGCAGCCGCTGGGGCTGGCGTACCGGCCGCGCGCCGCCGCGCCCGAGGCGCTGGCCCGCCATGACGCGCCCGTCTACGTCGGCGACGACACGCTGCTGGCGTCGGTGTGGCGCGTGTTGCGTGCCCACGACGTGGCGGTGCACCTGCGCTGGGGCGAGCCGCAAACCGCCGATGGCCGCGACCGGCGCGCCTGGGCCGCCGACTTGCGCGCCGAGGTGGCGCGGCTGGCGGGTCTGCCACCCCCGCCGGCGTGACCTCGTCGCGCCGCCGACAGCGCATGCGGGCCGACTTTGGCGACAATTCGGCCCTTTGCATTTGTCGTCGCCCAAAGGAGCCACCGCCGTGCCCTTGCCACCGCCAGCCGATCGCCAACCCATGCACACCCGCCGCGTCGAGTTTCGCGGCTACCGGCGCACCGACGGCCTGTGGGACATCGAAGCCGAACTCACCGACGTCAAACCCTACGGATTCGCAATCGAGGGCGAGGGCGCGTGGGCGGCCGGACAGCCCATCCACCACATGCACGTGCGCGTCACGCTCGACGATGATTGGATCGTGCGCGACATCGCGGTTGCGATGGACGCCCACCCGCACGCCCCCTGCCCGCAGGCCATGGCCCCGCTGCGCGCGTTGATCGGGCAGCGCATGGGGCGCGGCTGGCGCAAGGTGATCGAACAAACCATGGGCGGCGAGCGCGGCTGCACGCACCTGCGCGACCTGCTGGTGCAGCTCGCCACCGCGGCGTTCCAGACGCGCGCCCCAGACGCCTTTGCGCCGGGGGATGACGGGCGGCCGCCGCCGCATCTGGGCACCTGCCTCACCTGGGCGTTCGACAGCCCCGTGGTGGAGCGGCGCTATCCCCTGTTCTACCGTGCGCGCGCCGCGGCTGTGGGGGATGCATGAAGGACTTTCGCTTCTCCTTCCTTTTTTCGGCGCTTTGCCTGGGGCTGGCGGCCTGGTGGGGGCTGCAATCCCCCATGGGGCTGTGGACGGCCCTGTGGTTGACCGCCGTGCTGGCCATCCTGGAAGTCAGCCTGTCGTTCGACAACGCGGTGGTCAACGCCGGCGTGCTGCGCTACATGAGCCCGTTGTGGCGCCAGTTGTTTTTGACCGTCGGCATCCTGATTGCCGTGTTTGGCATGCGGCTGGTGTTTCCCATCCTCATCGTCGCCGTCTCGGCCGACCTTGGCTGGACCGAGACGGTGCGCTTGGCCCTGGAGCGGCCCGACGCCTACGCGCGCGTGCTCACCGAGGCCTACCCCGTCATCTCGTCTTTTGGCGGGATGTTCCTGCTGCTGGTGTTTCTCAATTTTCTGTTCGACCGCAACAAGGAAACGCACTGGCTCGGGCCGCTGGAGCGGCGCATGGTGCGCGCCGCCAAGTTTGATGAAATCAGCGTCTTCATCGCGCTGGTGGTGGTGTTTTCGACGCGCTGGTGGGTGCCGGAGGCGGAGCAGACCGGCGTCTTTGTGGCGGGCATTGCGGGCATCGTGCTGTACCTGGCGGTGGATGCGGTGGGCGCGTTGTTCGAATCCGAAGAAGCCGGCGATGCGGCCGTGGCGGCCGCCCACCGCACGGGCTTTGCCAGCTTTTTGTACCTCGAGGTGCTCGATGCCTCGTTCTCGTTCGACGGGGTGATTGGTGCCTTTGCCATCACCAAGGACGTGGTCATCATCATGCTGGGGCTGGCCATTGGCGCCATCTTCGTGCGCTCCATGACCGTGTACCTGGTCAAGCGGGGCACCCTCGAGGCCTATGTGTACCTGGAGCATGGCGCGCACTACGCCATCGGGGCGCTGGCGGCGATCATGATCCTGGGCACCGTCGCGCACGTGCCCGAGGTGGTCACCGGCCTGATCGGCGTGGGCTTCATCGCCGCCGCGGTGCTGTCCTCGTTGCGCGAACGCCAGCGCACCTGAGCCGCCTTCCGCCACTGCCCACCCGTCCAGCCCCGCGCAGTGCGCGGCTGGCGCGCGCGCCGCGCATCAGCGCGCGGGCAGGGTGGACGTCGGCGCGCTGTCCTGCGCCACGCGTGTGGCTGTGCCGGTGGCCTTGCGCGCGGCCGAGGCTGGCGCGCGCTTGCGCGCCGTCGGCGCGGCCGAGGCCGGTGGCGACTTCGGCGCGGCCATGCTCGGCAACCGGTCGAGCTGCCCTTCGGTGAGCGTGTCGAGCTGGAAGGTCCCGCTTTTGTCCCACAGCCACGTGTCGGTGTAGTGCACGCCGCCCAGCCGCATGGGGGCCGGGAACGGCGCGGCCTCACGCACCAAGCGCTCGATCTCGGCTTTGACGTGCGGCACGTGGTCGGGCGCGCGCATCCATTCAAAGTGGCGCAGCTCCCCCCGCGGGCCGATGTCGAGCCGCATCACCGCCACCGCCTGCACCAACGGCGGCAATTTGCCGCGAAAGACGCGCTCGCCGTACCGCTCGTAGAGGTGCTGCGCGCCGTCGCGCCGGTAGTCCCGTTCGTTGGTGGCCAACGACACCTTGCCCGTAAAGGGCGGCTCGGGCGCAGGGGTGGGCGCGGGCGCCGGCGCTGCCGGCGGCGCCACGACCATGGGTGGCGGGGCCGAAGGCGGCGGTGGCGTGGCGCAGCCCACCACCAGCGTTGCCACCAGCAGTGCGCCGCCCCAGCGGCCCCTGCGCCAAAGCGCTGCGCCCTCGGGGGCGCGCCACGCGTGTGTGTCCAGCATCACAGCCATGGGATCGTGGGGGCCGCAGCGCAACCCCGCTTGTTGACATCGGCGCATTGTCCGCCAATGGCGGGGGCGTTTCAACCCCGTGTACGGCTCCGGTACCGCCGCGGCCTCCCGCCCGCCCGCACCAAGCGCAGGAACAGACCGATACGGTGGCGTGCGCTTGGCCCCGACCTTACCAAAGGTGGCTGCACAGTGCCCACAGGGCTTGCGGCTGGGTGCAAAAAAGCCCGCACGAGGGCGGGCTACGTTTTTGATGTGCTTGGTGGGTCCTGTAGGATTCGAACCTACGACCTACGGATTAAGAGTCCGCTGCTCTACCAACTGAGCTAAGAACCCACGTGGTGGACCGAAGGAGGATCGAACTCCCGACCTCTGCATTGCGAACGCAGCGCTCTCCCAGCTGAGCTATCGGCCCGGTAAGCGCGCATTATAGCGCAATGTTCGCCCGGCTCATCCCTCGACCGTCTTGACATCCATGACGCGCAGGCTCACACCGCCGGCCTGGCGCGCCGCTTTGTCGCCGATGACGGGTTTGTTGGCGTAGGACTGAAAGCGCTCGCGCAGCGGCTGGATGGTCTCGGCCAGCGCCGCGGCGTCGTCGATGCGCGACTCATACCGCTTGAGCACCCCCCAGGCCGATTCGATGATCTTGGCGTTGCAGGTCGAGCGGCCCTGTTCGATCAGCTCCAGCACCGCCGCGCGCGGGTTGCCGGCCAGGCTTTGGCGCATGGCGTGTTCGACCATGCCCAGCACCTCGTTGTGCAGGGCAGACAGGCGCTCGGCATAGGGCGGATGGGCGTTGGCGGCCTGCGCCAGCAGCGCCGTGAGGGCTTTGGAGGTGCAAAAGCGCCGCCCGAGCACCGTCAGGCGCTCCTCCACCTCGTCGATTTGGATGGCGCGCTGCGCCAGGTAGGCCAGCAGCGTGGTCAGGTTGCAGGCCGCCTCGAAATCGAAATCCTCGTCGGTGATGGTGGCCATCATCGCGCGCACCTTGTCGAGCACCCGCGCCACCTGCGCATCGTGCAGCAGCAACGCGATCTCGAGCACCTCGGCCAGGCGGCGCAGGCGCAGGGATTTGGGGTGGCGCTCCACCATGCGCAGCGCGTCGTCCCAGTAGCGCTGCAGGCCCTTGCGGTCACCGGCCTCGAAGCGCATGAAGCCCAGCAGCACCAGCGACTGTGCGTCGAACATTTTCGAGTCCAGCCCCAGCCGCACCGAGCGCGCGAGCAACTCCTCGGCCAGCTGCGTCTGGCCGCAGTAGTGGGCCAGCATGCCGTGGCGCTGCAGCCGGCTGATCGACGCCGGTGTGAGGTCGGTGGCCATCTTGTAGGCCGCCAACGCGGCGTCGAAGTTGCCCAGCTCGATCTGGGCACGGCCCATGACGTCGTAGGCGTCGGCGTAGTCGGGCTCGGCGCCAATCAGGTTGTGCAGGGTCTGGCTGGCCTTTTGCGGCTGGCCGGCGTCGAGCTGGGCACGCGCGACGCCGAGTTTGGCCCACGGCAGCGCCTTGGCCTCGACCACGGCTTCGTACAAGCGTTGCGCCTCGTCGTAGCGCGCCAGGCGCAGCAACAGCTCGGCGCCCACCCGCGCCGCGTAGAGCCAATAGTCGCCGCGTTGCTCGAAGCGCCGCAGGCACAGCGCGGCGGCGGTTTCGTGGTCGCTGCGTTCGATGGCCTCGAAGATGTCCTTGAGCACCGTTTTGCGGTGGCGCGCCTGCCCGATGCGCTGGGCCAACTGGTTGGCGGTGAAGGGCTTGAGCAAATAGGAGTCGAGCGCGGATTCGGCCGCTTCGGCGACCTTGGAGTACGTCGCTTCGGCCGTCACCATGATGAAGATGGTGGCAAACGGCAGCAGCCCGGCACGGCGCAGGTCATCCAACAGCGCTTGCCCGGTGCCCGTGTCGTGGGGAAAGTGCTGCTCGCACAGCACGACGTCGAAGGTGCGAAATTCCAGCTGCCGGCGCGCGTCGGCGATGCGTGGGCTTTGTGCCACCATGCGTGCGCCCATGTCGCGCAGCTGCGCCACCAGGATGGAGCGCGACGTGGGGTTGCCATCGATGACCAGCGCCGTGGCCCCGTACAAATCCATCAGGCTCATGCGGCGGGATTATTCGGCATGCGCCGGCGGGGCGCGGTCCATCGGGCCCAGGGGCACGCCGCCCGCGGGGCGCAGGCGCGGGTCGCCCAGGGCCGGGCGATTGCGCGCGGTTCCGTAGGCGCGGCGCAGCGTCTCGACGCGGGTTTGCCAGGCCTCGGCATTCGGGATGTCGGCGCGGTAGCGCTGCAGCACCAGCCAAGCGGTCTCGACCGCGCGGGCATTGAGGGTTTCCTGGGCCATGGCGTAGAGCTCGGCCAGCGCCAGCACCGATTCGCCCTGGTTGGCGCGGCGCAGCGCCTGCTCGATGCGTTGCACCATCACCGTCTCGCACTCGCGCACGCGCTGGGCGTAGCCGCTGTGGTGGCTGGCGGCGCTGGCCAACAGCTCGCCCATGGCTTTGGAGGTGGCAAAGCGCATGCCCAGGCGGGTGATGAGCGGCTCCTGGTCGGGCACGGTGGTGTGCCGCGCCAGCGCCGCCAGGGTCGCCAGCAGGTTGCAGGCAGCCTCCATGTCGAAGTCGGGCGCGCCCGCGTCCTCGGCCATCGCGGCCAGCGCCGGGGCCAGCGCGTCGGCATGGCCACCCAGGGCCTGCGCCAGCAGGTCGGCGAGCTGGACGAAGCGCCGCAGTCGGGCATCGTCGGGCTCGACCAGTGCGCGTTTGCGCAGCTCGGCGTGGTGCCGTTCGAGTTCGGCGGCGTCACCGTGCTCGAACGCTGCAATGGCCAGCAGCACCAGGCTTTCGGCGTCGAACATCTTGGAGTCCAACCCCAAGTACGTTGCCCGTTGCAGCAGTTCGACGGCCTTGTCGCGGTTGCCGAGGAAAAACGCCAGCATGCCCAGCCGCTGCTGCCGGCCGATGGCCATGGGCGTGGCTTCCAGCGCGCGCTCGAGGCTGTCGAGCGCGTCGTCGAACTGGCCCAGCTCCATCTGCGCGCGTGCGAGCACGTCGTAGGCATCGGGGTAGTCGGGGGCCGTCTCCAGCAGCGTTTGCAGGGTCTCGCGCGCGGCCGCCGGCGCGCCGCTGTCGAGCTGGCAGCGCGCCACCCCCAGCAGCGCCCACGGTTGGGGCTCGGTGTCCCAAATCGACTGAAACAGCGCCTGCGCCTGGCCAAAGCGTCCCAGGCGCAGCAGGATTTCGGCCCCCCAGCGCGCCGCGGACAACCACTGCGGGCCACGGCTGGCAAAGCGCTGCAGGCACAGCTCGACCGCGTCGTCGTAGCGCCGCTCCTCCAGGGCGCGGTGGATGTCCCACAGCGCGGCTTTGCGGCGCTGGGCCTGTTCGATGCGGTCGTACAGGCTGCCGGCGGAGTAGGGGCGCACGATGTAGCTGTCCACCGACGACTCGGCGGCTTCGGCGACTTTGAGGTAGGTGGCCTCGTCCGTGATCAGGATGAAGACCGTGCCAAACGGCAACAAACCGGAGCGGCGCAGGTCGTCGAGCAACTCCTGCCCGGAGCCCCCGCGGGGAAACGTGTCGCCACAGACGACCAGGTCGAACGGGTGGCGCTCGATCTCGCGCCGCGCATCGGCGATGCGCCCCACCTGGCTGATGGAGGTAAAACCAAAGCTGCGCAATTGCCCCGCGAGCGTCAAGCGCGTGGTGGGGTTGCCGTCCACCACCAGCGCGGCCGAGCGGCCCATCCCGACCGGCAGCCCCCCGCCGGACCCCGTCGCGGACATCGTCACACCACGGCGCCGAGTTTGAAGATGGGCAGGTACATCGCCACGACGATGCCACCGATGATGGTGCCCAGGATGACGATGATGATCGGCTCCATCAGGCTGGAGAGTCCGGCCACCATGTCATCGACCTCCTGCTCGTAGAAGTCGGCGGCCTTGCCCAGCATGTGGTCGAGCGAGCCCGACTCCTCACCGATGGCGCTCATTTGCAGCACCATCGACGGAAAGACGCCGGTGTTGGTCATGGCCTGGGTCAGCGCGGTGCCCGTGGCCACCTCCTGCTGGATTTTGGCGGTTGCCTCCGCGTAGACCGAGTTGCCCGCCGCGCCACCGACCGAATCGAGGGCATCGACCAGGGGCACCCCGGCGGCAAACATGGTGGAGAGCGTGCGTGTCCAGCGCGCGACGACGGATTTTTCCACCAGCTGCCCAAAGATCGGCAGCCGCAGCAGCAGCCGGTCCATGAAGCGCTGCACCTTTTCGCTGCGCCGCCACGCCTGGAAGAAGAAATACAGCCCGCCGCCGAGGCCACCGAAGATCAGCCACCAGTACTCGACGAAAAATTCGCTCATGGCGATGACGGCCAGCGTCGGTGCCGGCAGGTCCGCGCCGAAGGAGGTGAAGACCTCCTTGAACGCGGGCACGACGAAAATCATGATCACCGACACCACGATGAAGGCCACCACCAGCACCGCGGTGGGGTACATCAGCGCCGACTTGACCTTGCTTTTGATGGCTTCGGTCTTTTCCAGGTAGTTGGACAGGCGGTCCAGAATGTCTTCCAGAATGCCGGCGGCCTCGCCGGCTTCGACCAGGTTGCAGTAGAGCGAATTGAAGTACAGCGGGTGCTTGCGAAACGCCGCGCTGAGCGACGTGCCCGTCTCGACGTCGGTGCGGATGTCGTAGAGCAGCCGCGCCACGCTGGGATTGGGGTTGCCGCGGCCGACGATGTCGAAGGCCTGCAGCAGCGGCACGCCCGCTTTCATCATCGTGGCCAACTGGCGCGTGAAGATGGCGATGTCCTTGGGCTTGATGCGTTTGGCCGAGGCCAGGCGGCGCCGTCTGATTTTGTTCACCACGATGCCCTGGCGCCGCAGCTGCGCCTGCACCTGCGCCTCGCCCGCGCCGCGTGTCTCGCCCTTGACCCGCTTGCCATTGCGGTCCTTGCCTTCCCAGACGAAAACGTGTTCCTTGACGGACGGGGTTGCTGTGGCCATGGATGCTCCGCTGCGATTCGGGGGCCGGGGCGTCGCGCGACCGGGGTCAGTCGTTGGTCACCGCGAGCACCTCCTCCAGTGATGTGATGCCCATCTTAACCTTGCGCAGCCCACTTTCGCGCAAGGTGCGCACCCCTTCGCGGTGCGCCTGCTCGGCGATTTCCAGCGCGCTGGCGCCGCGCAGGATGAGCTGCTGGATGGCCTCCGTGACGGGCATGACCTGGTAGATGCCCACGCGCCCTTTGTAGCCTTCGTGGCAGGCGGGGCAGCCCACGGGTTTGTAGGGCTGCCAGTCGCCCTCCAGATCCTGCGCGCGAAAACCGGCGTCGAGCAGCGCCTGGCGCGGGATGTCGTGATGCGGCACCTTGCATTGCGGGCACAGCCGGCGCGCGAGCCGCTGCGCGGTGATGAGGTTGATGCTGGAGGCGATGTTGAACGGCGCCACGCCCATGTTGACCAGCCGCGTCAGCGTCGAGGGCGCGTCGTTGGTGTGCAGCGTGGAGAGCACCAGGTGCCCGGTTTGCGCGGCTTTGATGGCGATGTCGGCGGTTTCCAGATCGCGGATTTCGCCCACCATGATGATGTCCGGGTCCTGGCGCAAAAAGGCGCGCAGCGCCGCCGCGAAGGTCAGCCCCGCTTTTTCGTTGACGTTGACCTGGTTGACGCCGGGCAGGTTGATTTCGGCCGGGTCTTCGGCGGTGGAGATGTTGACCCCTGGCTGGTTGAGCAGGTTCAGACAGGTGTAGAGCGACACCGTCTTGCCCGAGCCCGTCGGCCCGGTGACCAGCACCATGCCGTAGGGGCGGCCGATCGCCTCGAGCAGCTTGGCTTTTTCGTCGGGCTCGTAGCCCAGCGCGTCGATGCCCATCTGGGCGCTGCTGGGGTCCAGGATGCGGATGACCACCTTCTCGCCAAACAGCGTGGGCAGGGTGCTGACGCGAAAATCGATCACCTTGTCCGGGCCGACCTTGAGCTTCATGCGCCCGTCCTGCGGCACGCGCTTTTCCGAGATGTCGAGCTTGGAGATGACCTTGATGCGCGAGGCGAGCTTGTCCTTGATCGCCACTGGCGGCGAGGCGATTTCGCGCAGTTCGCCGTCGATGCGAAAACGCACCCGGTAGTGGTGCTCGTATGGCTCGAAATGCAGGTCCGACGCCCGCATGGTGTAGGCGTCGAGCAACATCTTCTGCAAAAAGCGCACGACGGGCGCGTCCTCGACCTCTGCCGCCACCTTGTCGGTGGCGTCCTCCGCGGCCACCTCAAGGCCCTCGGCCGCGAAATCGAAGTCCGGCCCAACGATGTGCTCGATGGCCTGCCCGGCGCTGGTGGTGTAGGCCTCGACCAGCTTGACGAGCTTGTCCACCTCCGCAATCACCCAGTCCACCGGCAGCTGGGTCTCGAACTTGACCTTTTCGGCCGCCTGCAGGTCCGACGGGTCGGCGGTGGCCACCGACACGCGCCCGCTGCGGCGCGCCAGGGGCACGATGCGGTATTGCTGGCAGGTTTTGGTGCTGAGCAAGCCCTGCGGCAGGCGCTGCGCGTCCACCGCATCGAGGTCGATCAGCGGCGCCGCAAACGCCTCGGACATGATGTGCGCGAGGTTGCGCGGCGACACCGCGGCGCTGTCGATGAGCTCGGTGATGAAGCCGGTTTTTTTGCTTTGGGCGCGCGCGTACAGCGCCTCGGCCTGCGCCTGCGACAGCGCATCGGCCGCGATCAACGCCCGGGCCAGGCCCGGCAACGCCATGGTGGCGATGCCGTCGTCCGGGGTCATGGGACTGGCGGTGGGGGCGGTCATGAGGGGTTGGGTCGTGTATAGTTCGCGCACTTTTACGCGCCGTTGCCGGCGAGATCGCTACACATTCGGGTCAATCAACGGAGTCGCCATGGATCTGCGCAAACTCAAGACGCTCATCGACCTGGTCTCGGAGTCCAACATTTCGGAGCTCGAGATCACGGAAGCGGAGGGCAAGGTCCGCATCGTCAAGGCCGCGGCCGCCGCCCCGGTGGCGATGGCCGCGCCGGCCGTGGCGGCGCCGGTGGCGCCGGTGACCATCAGCGCCCCGCCAGCCGCGGCCGCGGCTGCGCCCGAGGCGGCGCCGGCGGATGTTGCAGGACATGTGATCAAATCGCCCATGGTGGGAACCTTCTATCGCGCCCCCAGCCCGGGTGCCAAGCCCTTTGTCGAGGTGGGCCAGGCGGTCAAAGAAGGCGAGCCGGTGTGCATCATCGAAGCGATGAAGATTCTCAACGAAATCGAGGCCGATCGTGCGGGTGTCATCAAAGCCATTCTGGTCGAGAACGGCCAGGCCGTCGAGTACGGACAACCCCTCTTCGTCCTCGAGTGAGGGCGGCTCGATGTTCAAAAAGATCCTGATCGCCAACCGGGGCGAGATCGCGTTGCGGGTGCAGCGCGCCTGCCGCGAGCTCGGCATCAAGGCCGTCGTCGTCTACTCCGAGGCCGACCGCGAAGCCAAGTACGTCAAACTGGCCGATGAGGCGGTGTGCATCGGCCCCGCGCCCTCGGCGCAGAGCTACCTCAACATGCCGGCCATCATCTCGGCGGCCGAGGTCACCGACGCCGAGGCGATCCACCCGGGCTACGGCTTTCTGTCGGAAAACGCCGACTTCGCCGAGCGCGTGGAAAAAAGTGGCTTCGTCTTCATTGGCCCGACGCCCGAGTCCATTCGCCTCATGGGCGACAAGGTCTCGGCCAAGCAGGCCATGATCAAGGCGGGGGTGCCCACGGTGCCAGGGTCCGACGGTGCGCTGCCGGACGATCCGGCCGAGATCAAGCGCATCGCCAAAGCCATCGGCTACCCGGTCATCATCAAGGCCGCGGGTGGGGGCGGCGGGCGCGGCATGCGCGTCGTGCACACCGAGGCCGCGCTGCTGCACGCGGTGCAGACCACCAAGAGCGAGGCGGCCGCGGCGTTCAACAACCCCGAGGTGTACATGGAGAAATTTCTCCAAAACCCTCGGCACATCGAAATCCAGGTGCTGGCCGACCAGTACCGCAACGCGGTCTATCTGTTCGAGCGCGACTGCTCGATGCAGCGGCGCCACCAAAAGGTCATCGAGGAGGCGCCTGCGCCCGGCATTCCCCGGCGCCTGATCGAGCGCATCGGCGAGCGCTGCGCCGCGGCGTGCAAGAAGATCGGCTACCGCGGCGCGGGGACGTTCGAGTTCCTGTACGAAAACGGCGAGTTCTACTTCATCGAGATGAACACGCGCGTGCAGGTCGAGCATCCGGTGACGGAAATGATCACCGGCATCGACATCGTGCGCCAGCAAATCCTCATCGCCGCCGGCGAGAAGCTGCCCTTCACGCAGCGCCAGATCCAGTTGCGTGGTCACGCGATCGAGTGCCGCCTCAACGCCGAGGACGCCTACAAGTTCACCCCGTCGCCGGGGCGCATCACCGCCTGGCACGCGCCGGGTGGGCCGGGTGTGCGGGTCGACTCGCACGTCTACACCGGCTACAGCGTGCCCCCCAACTACGATTCGATGATCGGCAAGATCATCGTGCACGGTGACACGCGCGAGCAGGCGCTGGCGCGCATGCGTGGCGCGCTGGCCGAGGTCGTGATCGAGGGCATCAAGACCAACGTGCCGCTGCACCGCGAACTGATGGTGGACGCCAACTTCGAAGCCGGCGGCACCAACATCCACTACCTGGAAAGCTGGTTGGCCCAACGTGAGCGCGGATGACCCCACGGCGCCGCCGGCGCGCTGGTTCGAGCTGATGCTGCGCGTGCCCGAGGCGCGCGTGGAAGCCGTCGGCGAGGCGCTCGAGGCCCTGGAGGCGCTCAGCGTTTCGGTCGAAGACGCTGACGCCGATACCCCGGCCGAGCGCGCGCTCTTTGGTGAGCCGGGCCTGCCCGCACCGGCGCCCGGCTGGCAGCACTCGCGCGTGCTGGCCCTGTTCGACACCGAGGCCCAGGCGCGCGAGGCCGCGGCGCTGTTGATGCCGCAAGCGTTTTTTGCCGACTGCGAGGTGGTGGGGGTGCGCCCGGTGGCCGATACCGACTGGGTGCGGCTGACGCAGTCGCAGTTCGACCCGGCGCCGATCACGCCCGACTTCTGGATCGTGCCCAGCTGGCACGAACCGCCCGCTGCGGCGCGCACCGTGATCCGGCTCGATCCTGGCTTGGCCTTTGGCACCGGCACCCATCCCACCACGCGCATGTGCCTGCGCTGGATGGCCGCTCACGAGCTGTCGGGATGGCGCGTGCTCGATTACGGCTGCGGTTCCGGCATTTTGGCCATCGCCGCGGGCCTGCGCGGCGCGGGCGAGGTGGTGGCGGTGGACATCGACCCCGCCGCCGTCGAGGCCACGCAACACAATGCCGCGGCCAACGGCGTGACGCTCAGCGCCGGCTTGCCCGAGCTGGCCCAGGGGGGGTACGACCTGGTCGTGGCCAACATCCTGGCCACGCCGCTGAAGGTGCTGGCCCCGCTGCTGTGCGCGCACGTGGGGGCGGGCGGCCACCTGGTGCTGGCCGGCATCCTGGAGCGCCAGGCTGAGGAGCTGCGCGCCGCCTACGCGCCCTGGCTGGCGTTGCAGGTGGCCGACACCGAAGACGGCTGGATGTTGATGACCGCGCGGCGCGACTGAACCGCAGCCGTGCGGGGAGCACGGGCGCGCCGTCATAATCGCGGGCATGAGCTTCGTCACCCGCTGTCCGGCTTGCGGCACGGCCTTCAAGGTCGTGGCGGACCAGCTCAAGATCGCCGACGGCTGGGTGCGCTGCGGTCGCTGCCAGCAGGTGTTCGATGCCACGCTGGACTTGCAGCCGGCCGTGGCGCCGCCGCCGGCGGCAGAACCGACACCCGGGCCGACACCCGGGCCGACACCCGGGCCGACACCCGGGCCGACACCCGAGCCGACACCCGAGCCGACACCCGAGCCGACATCCGAGCCGACACCCGAGCCGACACCCGAGCCGATACCGGAGCCGATACCCGAGCCGATACCCGAGCCGATACCCGATGTCCCCCCGGACCCGGCGCCGCAGGACGACGCGGTGGCGCCGACGCCCGCGCCTGCCGGGGAGCCCGAGCCGCAGCAGCCACCACGGGCCGGCTTGGCGGCCGAAGCCCTCGAGGAACCGTCCTTCGTGCGCCAGGCGCGCCGGCGCGCCTTTTGGCGCCGCCCGCTAGTGCGCGCCATCCTGGCACTGTTGGCGCTGGGCCTGAGCGCTTGGCTGGCCGGCCAGGTGGCGTGGCAGTGGCGCGATGCGTGGGTTGCCCGCTATCCGGGCGCGCAGCCGGTGCTGCAGGCGTTGTGCGAGCACATGGGCTGTCGCATCGAACCCCCGGTGCGGCCGCAGGACGTGGTGATCGAAGGTTCGGTGCTGCTGCGGCGCGCGCCGGATCGCTACAGTTTTCATCTGGTGGTGCGCAACCGCGCCGACGTCGCGGTGGCGGCCCCGGCGCTGGAACTGACCCTGACGGATTGGCAGGACCAGGTGCTGGTGCGCCGCATCTGGCCGCCCGATGCGTGGCCGCAACCGACGGCGCAGTTGCCCGCCGGTGCGGAATGGCCGCTGCAGTTCGAGCTGGCTTTCGACCACCCCCAAGCGGCCCGCATGGCGGGCTATCGGGCGGTGCTGTTTTATCCCTGACGCCCCTGCGTGGGCGCTGCGCGTGATTTGACCATGACCATCCTCGTTTGCGGTTCCCTGGCCTTCGACACCATCATGGATTTCGAAGGACGCTTCGCCGACCACATCCTGCCCGATCAGCTGCACATCCTCAACGTGTCGTTTTTGGTGCCGGGCTTGCGTCGGGAGTTTGGTGGTTGCGCCGGCAACATCGCCTATGGCCTGCGGTTGCTGGGCGCGCCGGTGCGGCCCGTGGCCGCGCTGGGGGCGGACGGGGAGGGCTACCGCGAACGCCTGCGCGCGCTGGGGGTGGACGTCTCGGCCGTGCGCGTGCTGGCGGACACCTACACCGCGCAGGCCATGATCATGACCGACCGGGACAACAACCAGATCACCGCGTTCCACCCGGGTGCCATGGCGCAGGCGCACACCAACCCGATTCCCGCGACCGACGGCGTCTCGATCGCGATTGTGTCCCCGGACGGCAAACAGGCCACCTGGGAACATGCCGAGCAGCTGCACGCAGCGGGGGTGCCGTTCGTCTTCGATCCCGGCCAAGGTTTGCCCCTGTTCGAGGGCGCGGAGCTGCTGCGGCTGGTCGAGTGGGCCGATTGGGCCGCGCTCAACGACTATGAGGCGCGCCTGCTGTGCGACCGCACCGGCCTGACGTTGGCCGAGTTGTCCCACCGCCTGCGTGCCCTGGTCGTCACGCTTGGTGAGCACGGTTGCGATGTGTGGCAGGACGGCGTGTGCACCCGCGTGCCAGGGGTGCCAGCCACTGCGGTGGTGGACCCGACCGGATGCGGCGACGCCTTTCGCGCCGCCTTGCTCTACGGCTTGGCACACGGTTGGCCGGTGATGATTGTGCAACCTCTTTTCTGTAAATTTCCGGTTGGGTGGTCATGACAACCGGGTTACAGGTTGAAGTTGAGATAGACCTTGCCGGTCAGCCACTCGTCGTCGAGTTCGGCGAGCATTGCGGAAACC
>NZ_VJOL01000043.1 GCF_007556705.1 Tepidimonas thermarum
CCGATCTTGCGGTGCAGCGCGGCGATCGAGGCCGGCGGCTCGGCCTGCTGGATGGTGACCGGGTGTCCGGCCTCCACCCCGAGCTGCGCAAACGCCTCCATCGACAGGCCGATCTCGTCGCAGCGCTGCCCCACCCTGGACGATTGCCGCGCCCTCGACGCGGCCGACCCCCTGCGCCCGCTGCGCGATCAGTTCGACCTGCCCGCCGGTGTGATCTACCTGGACGGCAACTCCCTGGGCCCGCTGCCGCACGCCACCGCCGCGCGCGTGCAGGACGTGGTGCGCGCGGGATGGGGCCAGGGGCTGATCCGCAGCTGGAATGCAGCGGGCTGGTTTACCCTGCCGCAGCGCGTGGGCGATTTGATCGGCCGCCTCATCGGCGCCGGGCCGGGCGAGACGGTCGCCACCGACAGCACCTCGATCAACCTGTTCAAGGTGCTGAGCCTGGCCATGCACCTGCAGCGCCGGCGTGACGCGGGCCGGCGCGTGCTGGTGAGCGAGCGCAGCAACTTCCCCACCGACCTGTACGTGGCCGAGGCGCTGTGCCGCGACCACGGCTGGACGTTGCGGCTGATCGACGGCGACCCGCGCGAGACGTTGCCGGCGGCGCTGGGGCCGGATGTCGGCATGGTGATGCTGACGCATGTGAACTACCGCACCGGGGCCATGCACGACATGGCCGCGGTGACCGCCGCGGCGCACGCAGCCGGCGCCTTGATGGTCTGGGACCTGGCGCACAGCGCGGGTGCGGTGCCGGTGGACCTGAACGGCGCGGACGCAGACTTTGCGGTGGGCTGCGGCTACAAATACCTCAACGGCGGCCCCGGCGCCCCGGCGTTTGCCTGGGTCAACCCGCGCCTGGGTGCGGGCTTCGGCGCCGACGACTGGCCGGCGCTGACGGGCTGGTGGGGCCACGCGGCGCCGTTTGCCTTCACCCCCGATTTCCAGCCCGCGCCGGGCGTGCAGCGCCTGCTGTGCGGCACCCAGCCCATCCTGAGCCTTGCGGCGCTGGAGGTGGGTGTGCGCACCGTGCTCGCGGCCGAGCCGCTGGGTGGCCTGGCGGCGCTGCGGCGCAAGTCGCTGGCGCTGACCGAGCTGTTCATCACCCTGGTCGAGGCGCGCTGCGCCGGACACGGGCTGGCGCTGGTGACGCCGCGCGCGCCCGAGCGGCGCGGCTCGCAGGTGTGCCTGACGCGCGCCGAGGGCGGCTACGCCATCGTGCAGGCGCTGATCGCGCGCGGGGTGATCGGGGATTTTCGCGCCGGTGACGCGCACCAGCCCGACATCCTGCGCTTTGGCTTTGCCCCCCTGTACGTCGGCTTCGAGGACGTCTGGCACGCGGTCGACCACTTGTACCAGGTGCTGCAGACCGGCGCATGGCGCGACCCAGCGTTGCAGCGCCCCCAGGCCGTGACCTGATGCACGCAGGAGCCACCGATGACGCACCACGACCCGAGGCCGGAAGCCATCGTGCACGCCGAACACGCGCGGCTCGACTACCACGACGCGATGACCTATGGCGACTACCTGCAGCTCGATGCGATCCTCAACGCGCAAAAGCCGCTGTCGCCCGATCACAACGAGATGCTCTTCATCATCCAGCACCAGACCAGCGAGCTGTGGATGAAGCTGATGCTGCACGAGCTGGCCGCGGCCAAGGTGGCGCTCGCCGAGGACCGGCTGCCCGAAGCGTTCAAGATGCTGGCGCGCGTGAGCCGCATCATGGAGCAACTCGTGCACGCCTGGGATGTGCTGGCGACGATGACGCCGCCGGAATACAGCGCGATTCGGCCGTATTTGGCGCAGTCCAGCGGCTTTCAAAGCTACCAGTACCGTTGCATCGAATTTACGCTGGGCAACAAAAACGCCGCCATGCTGCGCCCGCACGCACACCGCCCGGACCTGCTGGCGCGAGTGCGTGCCGCGTTCGAGGCGCCATCGCTGTACGACGAATCGCTGCGGCTGTTGGCGCGGCGCGGCCTGCCGGTGCCGGCCAGCCACCTCGAGCGCGACTGGACCCAGCCCTACCAGGCCAGTGACGCCGTGGAAGCCGCCTGGCTGCAGGTGTACCGCGACCCGCAGCGCCACTGGGACCTGTACCAGCTGGGCGAGGAGCTGACCGATCTGGAAGATGCCTTTCGGCTCTGGCGTTTTCGCCACCTGACGACGGTGGAGCGCGTCATCGGCTACAAACGCGGCACCGGGGGCACCAGCGGCGTGGGCTATTTGCGCAAGATGCTCGACGTGGTGCTGTTCCCCGAGATCTGGAAGCTGCGCACCGACCTCTGAAGCGCCGGGGCCAGCAGCGGCGCCAGCGGCACCGCGTTGCTGGCGTGCGGCACGCTGTCGGTGCTCCAGACCTCGCCCACGCCGGCAGCCTGCAGGGCGACCAGTGCGTCCCCGACGAACAGCGCGTGCGTGACCGCGACATCCACCGACGCAGCCCCTGCCGAGCGCAGGGCCGCCGCGGCCTGGGCCACGGTGCGGCCGGTGCTGGCCATGTCGTCCAGGATGACGACCGCGCGGCCGCGCACGTCCAGCGGCGGCAACGCCACCTGCACCTCGCGGTCGCCATGGCGGACCTTGCGGCACACAGCGGCCTGCAAACCCGTCGCAGCCGCCGCCTGCTGCACCCACTGGGCGGATTCCTCGTCGGGGCCCAGCAGCAAGGCGCCAGGGCGGCGCTGCACCACCCATGCCCCCAGCACCGGCGCGGCGCTCAGAGCCTGCGCATCCGCCAATGGCACGGCGTCGGCCAACGCCGCCACCCGGTGCAGGTGCGGATCGACGGTGATGAGGCCGTCGAACGCTGCGGCCAACCAGCGGCCGATGTGGCGCTGGCTGACCACCTCGCCCGGGGAAAAGGCCATGTCCTGCCGCATGTAGGCCAGGTACGGCGCCACCAGCCACAGGCGCTGCGCGCCCAGCTCGCGCGCGGCCGGCGCGGCCAACAGCAGTTCCACCAGCTTTTCGTTGGGCTGGTGCAGGCTGCGGTAGAACGCCACCACCGTCGGCAAGGTGGCCGGCAGGCGCAAGCGCCATTCGCCGTCGGGAAAGCGGTGGCGCTCGACCACCGCCAACTGCCAGGGCTCGCCCCCCGTCGGGTCTTGGCCGGGCGCCTCGGCGGCCTGCAGTGCGGTCAGCAAGCGCTGCGCCGCGGGGCGTTCGTCGTCAAAACACAGCAGCGCAGGCACGGTCAAAACTCCACGAACATCTGCGGTACCTCGTGCGGCTCACCGATGGTGTAGCCGCTGGCGTGCGCGCTGGCTTCGCGCGCGAACTCGAGATCGGCCGGGTATTCGGCGTAGACGTGGTAGAGCACCTCGCCAGCGCGCACCGGCTCGCCGAGCTTGCGCATCAGGTCCACCCCTGCACCAGCCACCTTGGGCGCGCCGGCCAGGCGCGCAATGCGGGCGATGCGCTGGTTGTCGATGCCGGTGACCACGCCGTCGCGCGCGGCGGTGACCTCGAAGCGGTGGCGCGCCAGCGGCGGCCGCTCGGGGTCGAAGGGGCGCGCGCCCTGCGCTTCGATCAGGGCCTGCATTTTGGCCAGTGCCCGGCCCGAATCCAGAATGTCGCGCGCAATGCCATAGCCATCGCCACCGCGGATGTCCGGGTCGCACTCCAGCAAGCGGCCCGCCAGCCGCAGCGCCTTTTGGCGCAGGTCGATGGGGGCATGCGGGTGGTTGTGCAGCACGCGCATCACATCGCGCGCCTCCAGCACCGGGCCTATACCCTGCCCGATCGGTTGCCGACCGTCGGTGATGACGACGTCGATCGACAGGCCCAGGCGCCGCGCCACGTATTCGAACAGGCGGCGCAGGCGCTGCGCGTCGGGCACGCTGCGCACCTTGGCGGTGGGGCCAACGGGGATGTCGAGCACCAGGTGGTTGGAGCCGGCGGCAACTTTCTTGCTCAGAATCGAGGCCACCATCTGCGCCGGCGAATCCAGCGACAGCGGGCGCTCCACCGCGATGAGCACATCGTCGGCCGGCGAGAGCTGCGCCGTGCCCCCCCACGCCAGGCAGGCGCGGTGGGCGCGCACGATCTCCTGCAGGCGCTCGATGGGCAACTCGACCTCCGCCAGCACCTCCATGGTGTCGGCGGTGCCGGCCGGCGACGTGATGGCGCGCGAGGAGGTTTTGGGACACACCAGCCCATGCGCGGCGACGATGGGCACCACCAGCATCGAGGTGCGGTTGCCGGGAATGCCGCCAATGCAGTGCTTGTCCACCACCAACCGCTCGCGCCAATCCAGCCGCTGGCCGGCGGCGATCATGCCTTCGGTGAGGAAATACACCTCCTCGCGGTCGAGCTCGCTGGCGTGCGTGGCGACGACGAAGGCGGAGAGCTCGATCTTGGAGTAGCGGTGCTCGGCGATGTCGCGCGCGATGGCGTAAAACTCCTCGCGCGTCAGGCGCTCGCCACCGATCTTGCGGTGCAGCGCGGCGATCGAGGCCGGCGGCTCGGCCTGCTGGATGGTGACCGGGTGTCCGGCCTCCACCCCGAGCTGCGCAAACGCCTCCATCGACAGGCCGATCTCGTCGCAGCGCACGATGCGTGGATCGAGCGTGACGTTGAGCGTGGCCAACACCCTGCGACCGTTGGCGCGCACCTCAACCTTGGCGAGCGCCTGAAAGCCCTCGGCCCGGTAGAGCTCGCAATCGCGATGCAAGTAGGCGACGTTTTCGCGGTAGGTGTCGATGGCCACGCGCCGCAACTTGAGCTGCGTGCGCCCGTCGTCGCTCGGCGGCACCGGCGGGCATGGCGAGAGTTTGAGCGCGGCCGTGGTATCGGTGGGGGTGGTCATGTCAGGGTGTCCGTATCGGAAGGCGTTGGATCACCGGGCGCAACCGGTCGACCTCCGCGGCGATGCGGCGTGCCAGCACCTGCGGGGTCGATGCGGCCGCCTGCCAACCCAGCGCCGCCAGCCGCTGCTGCAGCGACGGCGCGCGCACGACGCTGCGCAGCGCGCGCGCGAGCACCCCGGCATGCTCGGGCGCCAAGGCCAGTGGCGCCGCCAGGGCGTACCAATGTTCGAAGGCAAACTCGGACACGCCCCGCTCGGCCAGCGTGGGCACGCCCGGCATCAGGGCGCTGCGCTGTGGCGAAGTCAGCGCCACCACCGGCAGCCGCGCCGCGCGCCATTGCGCCACGGCCAGCGACGGGGGCAGCAGCGCCAATTGCACATCCCCCTGCAGCAACGCGTTGATGACCTGGGGATTGCCCGGGTACGACACGTGCAGGGCCTGCCAGCCCGCCGCCGCTTTGAGGGCCTCCATGCCCAGATGAAAGGGCGTCCCGACCCCGGGGCTGCCGTACTGCCACGCCACACCAGCACGCCGAATCGCCTGCAGCGCCGCGTTGCCGCGCACCTCGAGCTGGGGCGCAACGCACAGCGCCAGCGGCGCAATCGCCACCAGCGCCACCGGGCGCAGGTCGGTCAGGGGATCGTAGGCCAGCGCCGGGTGCAGCAGGCGCGCCACCGTCAGGTGCACCCCGGGCATCAGGCCGACGGTGTGGTCATCATCGGCGTGCGCCACGGCAGCGGCTGCGGCCAGCCCCGCGGCCCCGGGCCGGTTGTCCACCTCCACCGGCTGCCCCAGCAACGCCGCCAGGGGCCCCGCCAGCGCCCGGGCCATGTCGTCGGCCGAGGCCCCCTGCGGATGCCCCACGACCAGGCGCAGCGGCCGCACCGGCCACGCGGGTGCGCTGCCCGACGCCGAAGGCTGTGTCGTCGCCTTCGGCGCTGCCCACCCCGGCGGCAACGCCGCCGCGGTCAACCAGGCCCCGCCACGCAGCAACAGGCGGCGCCGGGCCGACGACGCAGCGTCGGGCGCGGCGGCGGGCAGGGTCCTGCGGGCGGCGGGTGGGACGTTCATGCGATGACACCGTGCAGCCAACCGCCGGCGTCAGTGCCGTGCGGCGACCAGGGGATCCGGGGGGCCATCATAGAGCCATGGCTGGTCGAGCACACGCGCGCCCAGCAGCGCCATGGCCGCGTCACGGCCCCAGCGCACCAGCCCGCTGGCGTGAAAGACCGTGCCGTTGCGGCGCGACACCGCCTGCACGCGCGCATTGCGCGCCCAGCGCCCCTGGGCCCAGCGCGCCAGGCACGCGCGCCAGTCCGGCGCCGCGTCGGCCGCCAGCAGCCGGCCCAGGGCCCAGGCATCCTCCAGCGCCATGGCCGCGCCTTGCGCCAGGTACGGCCGGGTCGGGTGCGCCGCATCCCCCAGCAGGGCGACGCGGCCACGCGCATGCTCGTGCGCACCGCGCATCGGCGCGCGCACGTGCAGCGGCCACAGCCGCCAGCGCAACACGGCGTGCAGCACCGCTTCGAGGTCCGCATGCACCGCGCCCAAGGCCGCGCGCAGGTTCACCGCGTGGGCCTCGTGGTCCCAGCTTTCGGTATCGGCCGGTGGCAGCGGCCCTTCGACCACCACCACCACGTTGAGCCACTGCCCAGCGCGCACCGGGTAGTGCACCCCGTGCAGCCCGGGGCCGAGCCACGCCACCACCTCGGGCGCGCGCAGGGCCGGCGGCAGATCGGCCATGCGCACCAGGCCGCGGTAGGCCAGGTGGCCGCTGAAGCGCGGCCGTCCGTCGCCCAACTCGCGCTCGCGGATGCGGCTCCACACCCCGTCGGCCGCCAGCAGCACATCGGCATCCCAGCGCCGCCCAGTGGCCGTGGTCACCGCCACGCCATCCGGCCCGCTGGTGTGATCGACCACGGCCTCGCCCGTGTGCAGGGCCACGCCGGTCGTGTCCTGCACCGCCGCCAGCAGCAGGCCATGCAGGTCGGCCCGGTGCACGGTGGCATAGGGCTGGCCGTAGCGCTGGCGTGCCGCCTCCCCCAAGGGCAGTTGGCCCAGCTCGGCGCCCGAGGACACGGCGCGCACGCGCAGCCGCTGCGGATAGGCCGCCACCGCCTGCAGCGCATCGCGCAAGCCCCAGGCGTGCAACACCCGCACCGCGTTGGGGCCGAGCTGGATGCCGGCCCCCACCTCGGAAAACTCGGGCGCGCGCTCCAGCAGGGTCACCTCCGCATACGGTCGCGCACGCGCGCACGCCAGCGCGGCGCCCAGCCCCGCCATCCCCCCGCCCACGATGAGGATGCGGTCCCGCTGCACCGGCGTCATCATCGCCACACGGGCCATGCACTGCGCGTCAGGCGCCACGCCGTCTCGGCAGCACCGCTGCCAAAACGCCGCGCCAGCCGCTCGGCCACCGTCTCACGCTGGGTGTAGTCGACGATGTCTTCGGCCTTGACCACCTCGCGCGCGACGTAGTCCAGGCTGCCAAAGTCATCGGCCAGCCCCATCTCCACCGCCCGCTGGCCCGTCCACGCCAGGCCACTGAACGTCTCAGGCGTCTCCTGCAGGCGCTCACCGCGCCCCTTGCGCACCACCTCGATGAACTGGCGGTGAATCTCGTCGAGCATCTGCTGCGCGTATGCGCGGTGGCGCGCCGTCTGCGGGCTGAACGGGTCCAAAAAGCCCTTGTTCTCACCCGCCGTCAGCAAACGCCGCTCGATGCCGAGCCGCTCCATCAGGCCGGTGAATCCAAAGCCGTCCATGAGCACACCGATGCTGCCCACCAGGCTGGCCTTGTCCACGTAGATGCGGTCGGCCGCCGACGCGATGTAGTAGGCCGCCGAGGCGCAGGTTTCCTCCACCACCGCGTACACGGGCTTGCCATGCAGGGTTTTGAGGCGCCAGATCTCGTCGTTGACGATGCCCGCCTGCACCGGGCTGCCGCCTGGCGAATCGAACAGCAGCACCACCGCCTGCGCCCCGGGGTCTTCGAACGCCGAGCGCAGCGCCGCCACGATGTTGGCGGCGTTGGCCTCGTTGTCGGGCCCGATTTCGCCGCGCACCTCGATGAGCGCGGTGTGCGGGGATTGGCTGGGTTTGGGCGGCGCGACGTCGCGGTAGAGCACCCACGCCACGACCAGCACCAGCGACAGCCACACCAGCCGCCACAGGTTGCGCCAGCGGCGCGCGGCGCGCTGCTCCTGCAGCGCAGCGAGCGCCAGTTTTTCCAGCACGGCGCGCTCCCAGCCGGGCGCGGCAGCCTCACCAGCGGTGGGAGGAGCCGCAGGGGCTGTCGCTGCCGGGGGCGCCGGCGGTGGCGTCGGGGTGTCGTCAGGCGTCATGGGCATTCAAAAAACCACGGGTTGCAGGTCGTATTGTGACTGCCAAAAGACCACCCCGTCGTGCTCGCGCACCGCAATGGCCACCAGCGGCCCGCGCCCCGGGCCACCGACACAGCGCCCGGTGTGCGGTTCGAACAAGGCGCCGTGCGCGCCGCACACCAGGAAATGCCCGGTCACATCGAAAAAGCGATTCGGCATCCAGTCCATCTCCATCGCCACATGGCTGCAGCGGTTGAGGTAGGCGTGCACCTGCCCCCGGTAGCGGATGGCAAACGCGCGGCAGGTCTGCCCGCGGTAGCGCACGTCAAAGGGCACGGCCTCGCCCCCGTCCACCAACTCGCGCCCGTGGCACAACGGGTGCCACGGGGCGTCGGGCGGCGCCGGCGCGCCCGCTTCACCGCTTGCCTGTGTGTTCATGCCAGCCTCCACATCGTGCCCGCGCAAGGATAGCGCGCGCGGCCCGACAATACCGGCATGGACACCATGCCCCCAGCCCCCCCGCGGCCGCTCATCCTCGGCTCCACATCCGCCTACCGGCGCGAGCTGTTGGCGCGGCTGCGCCTGCCCTTTGACACCGCCGCGCCCGACGTGGATGAAACCCCCCTGCCCGGCGAGGCACCCGCCGACCTGGCGCGCCGGCTGGCGCGCGCCAAAGCGCAGGCCGTCGCGCGACGGCATCCGCAGGCCATCGTGATTGGCAGCGACCAGGTCGCGGACTTGGACGGCGCTGGGCTGGGCAAGCCCGGCTCGCACGCGCGCGCCGTGGCCCAGTTGCGCGCCATGCGCGGGCGCACGGTGCGCTTCCACACGGCGCTGGCGGTGGTCTGCGCCGCCACGGGCTACGCGGCCGAGGACGTGGCCGTGGTGGAGGTGCGGTTTCGGGACCTCAGCGACGCGGAAATCGAGCGCTACTTGCAGGCCGAGCGCCCCTACGACTGCGCCGGCAGCGCCAAGAGCGAGGGCTTGGGCATCGCGCTGCTGGAGGCCATCGTCAGCGACGACCCGACCGCGCTGGTGGGCCTGCCGCTGATTCGCACCGCGCGGCTGCTGCGCGCCGCGGGGGTGACGCTGCCATGAGCGCGCCCGCTGCGGATGTGGCCACACCCGGCACGCTCTACCTCGTGCCCACGCCACTGGACTTTGGGTGCGAGCCACAGCCCGATGTGCGCCTGGCACTGCCGCAGGCCACGCTGGCGGTGGCGGCGCGCCTGACGCACTGGATCACCGAGAACGCCAAGAGCACGCGCGCGTTCCTCAAACGCGTGCAGGCGGTGCAGCCACTGGCCGCGCCACTGCCGCAACAGACGATCACCGAGTTGCCGCGCGCGTGGCACAAGCACGGCGACGCCCATGCCGAAGCCGAGGCGCAGGCGCGGCAGTGGTTGACCCCGGCGCGCCACGGGCACGACATCGGCCTGGTCAGCGAGGCCGGCATGCCCGCCATCGCCGACCCGGGCGCGGCGGTGGTGCGCGCGGCGCACGCGCTGGGCCTGCGCGTGGTGCCGTTGACGGGCCCGGTGTCGCTGATGCTGGCGCTGGCCGCCAGTGGCTGCCACGGACAGCGCTTCGCCTTCGTCGGCTACCTGCCGCAAGATGCCGCGGCGCGCCTGGTGCGCCTGCGCGAGCTGGAGGCCACGGCGCGCCGGCTCGATCAGGCGCAGCTCTTCATCGAAACGCCGTACCGCAACCGCGCGCTGCTGCAGGCCGCGCTGCAGGCCCTCAAGCCCGACACGCGGCTGGCCGTGGCCTGCGGGCTGGGCCTGCCGACCCAGGCCGTGCACAGCGCGCGGGTGGCCGACTGGCGGCGCCAGCCCCCCACACTGCCGTTGGACCTACCGGCGGTGTTCGTGCTGGGCCACTGAAGGCCGCGCCCAGGCGGTCAGTGGCGGAAGTGCCGCACCCCGGTGAAGACCATCGCCACGCCGCGCTCGTCGGCGGCATCGATGACCTCCTGGTCGCGCACCGACCCACCGGGCTGGATGACGCAGGTCGCCCCCGCATCCACCACCACGTCCAGCCCGTCACGGAACGGGAAGAACGCGTCGCTGGCCACCGCCGTGCCCTGCAGGCTCAGGCCCGCCGCCTGGGCCTTGATGCTGGCGATGCGCGCCGAATCCAGCCGGCTCATCTGACCCGCGCCCACGCCCATGGTCATGCCGTCCTTGCAAAACACGATGGCGTTGCTCTTGACGTACTGCGCCACGGCCCAGGCAAACATCAGGTCCTGCAGCTCCTGCGCGGTGGGCTGGCGGCGCGTGACCACGCGCAGCTCGCTTGCCTGCAGCACGTGGTGATCGGCCGTTTGCACCAGCACCCCCCCGCCAACGCGCTGCCAGTGCAGCCGGTTGCGCGTGGCCGCCACGTCGGCCGGCAGTGCGATGCGCAGCAGGCGCACGTTGGCCTTGGGCTTGAACACCGCCAGCGCCTCGGGGGTGAAGTCCGGCGCGATCAGCACCTCGACGAATTGCTGCGCCACCGCCTGCGCGGTCTGGCCGTCGAGCGGGCGGTTGAACGCGATGATGCCGCCGAACGCGCTCGTCGGGTCGGTCTGGAAGGCCTTGCGGTAGGCCTCCAGGGGTGATTCGGCAATCGCCACCCCGCACGGGTTGGCGTGCTTGATGATCACGCACGCCGGCGCCGCAAAGCCTTTGACACACTCCCAGGCCGCGTCCGCATCGGCGATGTTGTTGTACGAGAGTTCCTTACCCTGGAGCTGCTGGGCGGTCACCAGCGAGCCGTCCGGCGCGTCCGGCTCGCGGTAGAACGCCGCTTGCTGGTGCGGGTTTTCGCCGTAGCGCAGGTCCTGCACCTTGGTCCAGCAGGCGTTGAACTGGCCCGCAAAGGGCAGGCGCGCCGGTGCCGCGTCGGCCGCCGGCACCCCCGCCGACAGGTCCAGCGCCGACAGGTACTGGCTGATCGCCGCATCGTATTGTGCGATGCGGTTGAACGCGGCGATCGCCAGCCGCAGCCGGGTTTCATCGCTGACGCGGCCCGCGTCCCGCAGCTCGGCCAGCACCACCGGGTACTGGGACGGATCGGTCAGCACCGCGACATCGCGCCAGTTTTTGGCGGCCGAGCGCACCATCGCCGGTCCCCCAATGTCGATGTTTTCGATCGCCTCGGCCAGCGTGCACCCGGCGCGCGCCACGGTGGCCTCGAACGGGTACAGGTTGACCACCAGCAGATCGATGGGCGCGATGCCATGCGCGGCCAGCGCCGCCATGTGCGCGGGCACGTCACGCCGCGCCAGCAGCCCCCCGTGGATGTTGGGGTGCAGCGTCTTGACGCGGCCATCGAGCATCTCGGGAAAGCCGGTCACCTCCGCCACCTCGGTCACGGGCAGGCCATCGTCGGCCAGCAGCCGGGCCGTGCCGCCGGTGGAAATCAGCGTCACGCCCAGCGCGTGCAGCGCGCGCGCCAGCTCCAGCGCGCCAGTCTTGTCGGATACGGAGATCAGGGCTCTCATCGTGGGGTCCTCGGGGATGGGTCAAACGTACGGTGGCGGCTCAGCCGTCGAGCAGGCCATGTTCCAGCAGCTTTTTGCGCAGGGTGTTGCGGTTGAGGCCCAGCCACTGCGCCGCGCGTGACTGGTTGCCGCGCGCGCGCGCCATGACGACTTCGAGCAACGGCTTTTCGACCGCGCGCACCAGCATGTCGTGCAGGTTGGCGGGTTCGGTGTCACCCAGATCGGCAAAGTAGGCCTCGAGGTTGGCCCGCACGCAATCGGGCAAGGTGGGTGGGTTCATGCGGCCAGGGGCAGAGCACAGTCATCGAAAAACGCCTGCACCGCGCGCAGCTGCGCGGCACAGGTCTCGGCTTCGACCACAGCGTCGCGCAGGCGCTGCTGCGCCGCGGGCGGCCCGCCCAGCGCGCGCAAATACCACAGCAGGTGCTTGCGGGCGCTGCGCACGCCGGTGTATTCGCCATACAGCGCGTAGTGGTCGTGCAAGTGGTCCAGCAGCCAGCCGCGCAGCTCCTCGTGCGTGGGCGGCGGCGCCGGCTGGCCGGTGGCCAGGTGGTGCGCGATTTCGCGAAACAGCCACGGGCGGCCCTGCGCCGCGCGGCCGATCATGACCGCATCGACCCCGGTGGTGCGCAACACACGCTCGGCCGCCTGGGGGCTGTCGATGTCACCATTGGCCACGACCGGGATGCGCACGCTGGCCTTGATGGCCGCCACCGTCTCGTGCTCGGCCTGGCCGCGGTAGCCCTGCTCGCGCGTGCGGCCGTGCACCACCAGCAGGCGCACGCCGGCACTTTCGGCCACGCGGGCCAGCCGCGGTGCGTTGCGGGCCTGGGCGCACCAGCCGGTACGCATCTTGAGCGTCACGGGCACGCCGTGCGGCTCACAGGCGGCCACCACCGCCTCGATGATGGCGGCCGCCAACGGCTCATCCTGCATCAGCGCCGAGCCAGCCCAGCGGTTGCACACTTTTTTGGCCGGGCAGCCCATGTTGATGTCGATGATCTGCGCCCCACGGTCGATGTTGTAGCGCGCCGCCTCGGCCATCATGGCGGGGTCGGTGCCGGCGATCTGCACCGCGATCGGGCCCGGTTCACCCTCGTGGTTGGCGCGCCGCGCGGTCTTGAGGCTGTCGCGCAACTCGGGGCGGGAGGTGATCATCTCGCTGACCGCGTAGCCGGCGCCCAGCCGCTTGCACAAGCGGCGAAAGGGCCGATCGGTCACGCCCGCCATGGGCGCAACGAACAGCCGATTGGGCAGCACATAGGGGCCGATCGCGGGGCCGGCGGCGCTCATGGGGGGTTGGGGTTGGACGGCAGATGCTGAAAAATGAGGCAACATTGTAGCGCCGCGCGCGGTCATCCCCCTCCCCCTATACTGCGGGCCACCCCAACCCGCTGCCCATGGACGCCTGGTTGTTGTCGCTGCTGCACATCCTCAGCCTGCCCGAGGTGGGCCTGACCACGGTATTCGTGGTCGCCTTCGTGTCGGCCACGCTGCTGCCCATGGGGTCCGAGCCGGCGGTGTTCGCGCTCGTCAAGCTCCAGCCGGAGCTGTTCTGGCCGACCGTGCTGGTGGCCACCGTGGGCAACACCCTGGGCGGCGCCGTCAGCTGGGCCATGGGCTACGGCGCGCACGCCGCCATCGACCGCGCGCGCGGCTCGCCCACCCACTTGCGCGCCCTGGACTGGCTGCAGCGCTTTGGCCCCAAAGCCTGTTTGCTCAGTTGGCTGCCGGCGGTCGGCGACCCGCTGTGCGCGGTGGCCGGCTGGCTGAAATTTCCGTTTTGGCCCTGCGTAGCCTACATGGCCGTGGGCAAACTGCTGCGCTACGTGGTGATGACCGCGGCGCTGCTGTGGCTGGTGCCGGGGGACTGGTCACGCTTTGCCGGTTGAGGCGGCACGCACCCTGCGCACGGCCAGCGCACAGCCGGCACGTGGCCGGCCCTGCCACCGCTTAGCCCGAGGCGTCCGGTGCGGCGTGCTCCGCCGGCTCGGCCGCGGCCAACCGCTCACCCAGGGCCTGCTCGATCAGTGGCGGCAACGCGCGCACCAGATCGGGCTTGTGCACCACCGTGACATCCTGCAGCGCATGGGCGTAGTCGCGCCGCGCCTGTTCGTCGAGGGAGGTTAGCACGATCAGGCCGCAGCCACCGATGAGCTCCTGCCGCCGCAGGCCCATGACCATGGAGGCGCCATCGATGCCCGGCAGCAGGATATCGACGATCAGCAGATCCGGCTGCAGCTGGCCAAACGACACCAGCCCCGAGATGCCGTCGCTGGCGACGTGCAGCTCCACCTGCGGAAAGCGCTGGCGCACCAGCAGCTGCACCAAATGCTGGAAGTGCGACGAATCCTCGATGAGCAGGATGCGCGGGGGCCGACCGCCACGCACGGTGCCACGCCGCGGGCGCGCGGCACGCGCCGCCGCGGGCGGCGCCAAGCCAGCGCGGCTGCGCGCCAGCCAGCGCTGCAGCGACGAGGCCGTGATGCGCCGGTGCCCGCCCGGCGTCTTCCACGCCTGCAGGTCACCGCGATCGACCATCAGCTGCACCGAGCGCACCGCCATGCCCAGCATGCGCGCGACTTCCAGCGTCGTGTAGTACGACTCGCTATCCAGCGGCAGCAGACCTTCGTTGTCCAGAGATTTCATTCCCGCCATTTTGACGCGAAATGATCACGAATGCGCTTTTTTCTCAATCCGCATCGGCAAGCAGCCGCTGCCAGCCCTGTGGCCCGAGGCGGCGCAAGGTCTCGAGGTTGCGCTGCACGATCGTCTCGGCCGAGTCGCCCGCAGCCACCGCGCGCGCGACACTGTCCTCGCGCAGCAGGTGCAGCGTCGCGTAGGGTGCGCGGTTGGTGGCGTTGGTGATGTCGCTCGCCTGCGTGCCCTCGAACACAAAGTCGGGATGAAACGGCGCCACCTGGATGACGCCCTCGAGCCCGTGCTCCTCGACCACGCGGTCCACGACATCCAAAAAATCGTTGAAGACAAAGAAATCCGGAAACAGCGTCGGATGCACGAGCAGCGTCGTGTCCAGCACCTCGGGCGGGGTGTCGCGCAACCGCAGCAGCTCGGCGTCCAGGTCGTCCAAAAACGCATCCAGGTGCCGCGCCTGGCTGACCGCGATGCGCACCTGGTTTTTGACCCAGACCGCCTTGGCAAACGGGCACAGGTTGAGCCCGATGACGGCGCGCTCGACCCAGCGGCGCATGGCCGCCTCGACCGCCGCCACGTCCGGGGCACCGGCCCCGGGGGCGGGCGTGGGCAGGGTGTCGGCGCTCATGTCAGCGACTTGAAGCGCACGCGCTTGGGCCGCGCACCCTCTTCGCCCAGACGGCGCACCTTGTCGGCTTCGTACTCGGTGAAGTTGCCGTCGAAGAAGTACCACTGGCTGTCGCCCTCGTACGCCAGGATGTGGGTGCAGATGCGGTCCAGGAACCAGCGGTCGTGGCTGATGACCAGGGCCGAGCCGGCAAATTCGAGCAGCGCTTCTTCCAGCGCACGCAGCGTCTCGACGTCGAGGTCGTTGGAGGGTTCGTCCAGCAGCAGCACGTTGCCGCCCTTGGCCAGCGTCTTGGCCAGGTGCAGCCGGCCGCGCTCGCCGCCGGAGAGGTCGGCCACGCGCTTTTGCTGGTCGTTGCCCTTGAAGTTGAAGCGCCCGAGGTAGGCGCGGCTGGGCATGACGAATTTGCCCACGACGATGTTGTCCAGTCCGCCCGAGACGTCCTCCCACACCGTCTTGTTGCCGTCGAGGCTGTCGCGGCTTTGGTCCACGAAGGCCAGCTTGGCGGTCTGGCCGATGATGATCTCGCCGCTGTCGGGCTTTTCCACGCCCTGGATCATGCGAAACAGCGTGGACTTGCCGGCGCCGTTGGGGCCGATGATGCCGACGATGGCCCCCGCCGGGACGCTAAACGACAGGTTGTCGATCAACAGCCGATCGCCAAACGATTTGCTGACGTTTTTGAACTCGATGACCTGCGAGCCCAGGCGCTCGGCCACGGGGATGAAGATCTCGTTGGTCTCGTTGCGCTTTTGGTATTCGTAGTCGCTGAGCTCCTCGAAGCGCTGCAGGCGCGCCTTGCTCTTGGCCTGGCGCCCCTTGGCGTTGGCGCGCACCCACTTGAGCTCCTCCTTCATGGCTTTGCGACGCGCGTCCTCGGCCTTTTGCTCCTGCTCCAAGCGGCGCTCTTTTTGCTCCAGCCACTGCGAGTAGTTGCCCTTGTAGGGGATGCCCATGCCGCGGTCGAGCTCCAAAATCCACTCGGCCGCGTTGTCCAGGAAGTAGCGGTCGTGGGTGATGGCCACCACCGTGCCGGGGAAGCGCTGCAGGTACTGCTCGAGCCAGTGCACGCTCTCGGCGTCCAGGTGGTTGGTGGGCTCGTCCAGCAGCAGCATGTCGGGCTTGGACAGCAGCAGCCGGCACAGCGCCACGCGGCGCTTCTCTCCCCCCGAGAGGTGCTTGATCACCGCATCCCACGGCGGCAGGTTCAGCGCGTCGGCCGCCAGTTCGAGCTGCAAGTCGGTGTTTTCGCTGCCGGCGGCGGCGATGATCGCCTCCAACTCGGCCTGCTCGGCGGCCAGGGCGTCGAAGTCGGCGTCGGGCTCGGCATACGCGGCGTAGACCTCCTCCAGCCGCTTTTTGGCCGCCAGCGCACCGCCGATGCCCTCCTCCACCGTCTCCCGCACGGTCTTGTCGGGGTCGAGCTGCGGCTCCTGCGGCAGGTAACCGATCTTGATGCCCGGCATCGGCACCGCTTCACCTTCGAAGTCCTTGTCCACGCCGGCCATGATCTTGAGCAGCGTTGACTTGCCCGCACCGTTGAGCCCCAGCACGCCGATCTTGGCGCCGGGGAAGAAGCTCAGCGAAATGTCCTTCAAGATCTGCCGCTTGGGCGGCACGGTCTTGGAGACGCGGTTCATCGTGAATACGTATTGGGCCATCGCAGGCTACCCTCGAAAAAACAACGGATCGTGAAAAAAATGTCCCGGGAACGCAGCCCGGGTTCGGGCCAATTATCCCAGTTATGCGACAATCGGTGCAGCGCATGGGCCGACAGTCGCGTTCCGGCGCAGCTTCTTCAGACCCCATCTGCCCCCGACTGAGCCGCCTGGGGCGCGCTGCACCGCGGTGCAGCCCGTCAACCCAACGGCAAGGGCCGATGCCGCGCGCCCCGGCATGGGCGCCCGATTTTCCACATGACATTCGAAGAACTTCAACTGCTGCCGGCCATCGTCGAGGCCGTGCGCGAGCAGGGCTACGAGACGCCCACCCCCATCCAGGCCGAGGCCATCCCCGCCGTGCTGGCCGGACACGACCTGCTGGCTGGCGCCCAAACCGGCACCGGCAAAACCGCCGCCTTCACGCTGCCCATGCTGCATCTGCTGGCCACGCGCGGCGAGACCCCCAAGCGCGGCCAACGACGGCCCATCCGCGCGCTGGTGCTCACCCCCACCCGCGAGCTCGCCGCCCAGGTCGAGGCGTCCGTCAAAGCCTACGGCAAGCACCTCAAGCTCAAGTCGGCGGTGGTGTTTGGCGGCGTCGGCCTCAACCCCCAGATCGAAAAACTGGCCAAGGGTGCTGACATCCTGGTGGCCACGCCCGGGCGGCTGCTCGACCTGGCCGATCAGGGGCATCTGGACCTCTCCACGGTGGAGATCCTGGTGCTCGACGAAGCCGACCGCATGCTCGACATGGGCTTCATCCACGACGTGCGCAAGGTGCTGGCGCTGCTGCCGCGCAACAAGCAAAGCCTGCTGTTTTCCGCCACCTTCAGCGACGAGATCAAGACGCTGGCGGCCAGCCTGCTGCGCGACCCCAAGCACATCCAGGTCACGCCGCCCAACACCACGGTGCAGCGCATCCGCCAGACCATCTACCCCGTGGGCCGCAACAAGAAGATGGCCTTGCTCAAACACCTGCTGGATGGCAACGGCTGGACGCAGGTGCTGGTGTTTACGCGCACCAAGTTCGGGGCCAACCAGGTGGCGCAGTTCCTCAACGACCACGGCATCACCGCCATGGCGCTGCACGGCAACAAGAGCCAGACTGCGCGCACGCAAGCGCTGGAGGGCTTCAAGAGCGGCCAGCTGCGGGTGCTGGTGGCCACCGACATCGCGGCGCGCGGCATCGACATCGAAGAGCTGCCGCACGTGGTCAACTACGACATCCCCAACGTCCCGGAAGACTATGTGCACCGCATCGGCCGCACCGGCCGCGCCGGCGCCGAGGGCGAGGCGTTGAGCTTCGTCAGCCTGGATGAAGAGGGCTGGATGATGGCCATCGAGCGCTTCACGGGACAGCAGATCCCGGTGCAGGTGCTGCCCGACTTCATGCCCGAGCCGGACGAGAAGGCCGAGCCGATCGCCATGGGCCGCCAGGTGCTGTGGGGTGGCGCGGGCAAGCCGCCCAGCCGCGAGGTGATGGCTGCGGCCGCCAAGGCGGCGCGGCGCGAAATGATGGAGCGCATGCGCGCCCGCAAGGGCCCGGGCGCCGCCCGCCCCGCGGCTGCCCAGGCGGCCGTGGCGGACGACGATGGTGACGAGGCCCCAGCCGACGCCGCAGCCGGGGCCGACGCCGATGCCCCGCTAGAGGCACGCACCCGCATCGACACCGAGGGGAGGCGCAGCCGCAACCGGCGCCGCCGCAACAAAAACAAAGCCGCCGGCACCGACGCGGCCGGCCAGCCGCGTCCGCCGCGCGAGGGCGCGGGCCGTGACAACCGGGCTGGACAGCCGTCGGGGGCGCGCAAGGCGCAGGCCCCGGCCCCGGCACGCCAGCCGGACCCGCTGCGCACCGGCATCGACGCGCTCAACGACCGTGGCCGGCGCAACCGCAACAAAAACCGCGGCGGCTCTGGCAAGGGCGGCGGCGGGGGCATTGACCCACTGCGCACCAGTTTTGGCCGTATTCAGTGACACTACCGAGTATGCGTATCCTCCACACCATGCTGCGGGTGGGCAACCTGCAGCGCTCCATCGACTTCTACACCCAGGTGCTGGGCATGCAGTTGCTGCGCACCTCCGACAACCCCGAGTACAAGTACTCGCTGGCGTTCCTGGGCTACGACGGCGGCAACCCTGGCCAGGCCGAAATCGAGCTGACCTACAACTGGGGCGTCGAGCAATACGAGCTGGGCACCGCCTACGGCCACATCGCCATCGGCGTGCCCGACGTGTACGCGGCGTGCGAACGCATTCGCGCGGCCGGCGGCACCATCACGCGCGAGCCGGGGCCGGTCAAAGGCGGCACCACGGTGATCGCTTTCGTCACCGACCCGGACGGCTACAAGATCGAGCTGATCCAGCGCGACTTCGACGCCGCCGGCGCGGGGCTGCGCTGACGGCTGTTACAGCCGCTCAGCCCCGCCGAGGTAGGGCCGCAGCGCCTCGGGCACGGTGATCGTGCCGTCGGCGTTCTGGTAGTTTTCCAGCACCGCCACCAGGGCGCGCCCGACGGCCAGCCCAGAGCCGTTGAGCGTGTGCACCAACTCGGGTTTGCCCTGGGCGTTACGAAAGCGCGCCTGCAGCCGGCGGGCCTGAAAATCCCCGCAGTTGCTCACCGAGCTGATTTCGCGGTAGGTCCCCTGCGCCGGCAGCCACACCTCCAGGTCGTGCGTGCGCGCGGCGCCAAAGCCCATGTCGCCGGTGCACAGCAACACCACGCGGTACGGCAGCCCCAGGCGCTGCAAAATCGCTTCGGCGTGGCCGGTCATCTCCTCCAGCGCGGCGTGGCTGTGCTGAGGGTGCACGATCTGCACCATCTCCACTTTGTCGAACTGGTGCTGGCGGATCAGCCCACGGGTATCACGGCCCGCCGCCCCGGCCTCGGATCGGAAGCACGGCGTGTGCGCCGTCAGCTTGATGGGCAGCTCGGCTTCCGCCAGGATGGTATCGCGCACCAAGTTGGTCAGCGTCACCTCGCTGGTGGGGATGAGGTACATCGCCGCTTCGTCCCCCTCGGCGCCACCCTTCTTGGCAGCGAACAGGTCGGCCTCGAACTTGGGCAGCTGGCCGGTGCCGCGCAGCGTCTCGGCGTTGACGATGTAGGGGGTATAGCACTCGGTGTAGCCGTGCTCGCCGGTTTGCACGTCCAGCATGAACTGCGCCAGCGCCCGGTGCAACCGGGCAATCGGCCCACGCAGCACGGCAAAGCGCGCGCCACTGAGCTTGGCCGCGGTCTCGAAGTCCAGCCCCAGCCGCTCCCCCAGCGCCACGTGGTCGCGCGGCTCGAACGGCAACGGCAGCGGGTCGCCGCCCAGGCCGCCCGCGGGGCTCCAGCGGCGCAGCTCCACGTTGCCGCTCTCGTCGGGCCCCACCGGCACCTCCGGCTGCGGCAGGTTGGGCACGGCCAGCAGCAGCGCCTGCAGCTCGGCCTGGATCTGCTCCAGGCGCGCGGCCGAGGCTTCCAGCGCGCATTTGATCTGCCCCACCTCGGCCATCACGGCTTCGGCCTCGGCGTGTTGGCCTTTGCCTTTGAGCGCGCCAATTTGCTTGGACAGGCTGTTGCGGCGCGCCTGCAACTCCTCGGTGCGCACCTGCAAGGCCTTGCGCTCGTTTTCGAGCGCGGTAAAGGCGGCCACGTCCAGGAAGGGTTGGGGGTTCTTGCGGGTCTCAAGCCGCGCGACGACGGCGTCGAGGTCGCGGCGCAGGGTGGCGATATCGAGCATGGTGGCGCAATTGTAGGCGGGGCCTTGGGCCGTGAGCGGGGCGCGCGGTATGCACAATGGGCCCTGTTCACCAACCCACGATGAGGGAGCCAGCATGCCACGCACCAGCCGCCATGCAAACCCAGCTGCCGCCGTGCTCGGTTTCGAGGCCGAGCTGTTCAAAGCCGCCGACAAGCTGCGCGGCAATATGGAACCTTCCGACTACAAGCACGTCGTCCTGGGCCTGATCTTCCTGAAATACATCTCGGACGCCTTCGAGGCCAAGCACCGGGCGCTTTTGGCCCAAGACCCAGCGGCCGCGGAAGACCGCGACGAATACCTGGCCGAGAACGTCTTCTGGGTGCCGAAGGAGGCGCGCTGGTCGCATCTGCAAGCCCATGCCAAGCGGCCGGAAATCGGCCTGTTGATCGATGAGGCCATGCGCGCCATCGAGAAAGACAACGAGTCCTTGAAGGGCGTGCTGCCCAAGGACTACGCCCGCCCCGCGCTCAACAAGGTGATGCTGGGCGAGCTCATCGACCTGATCTCCGGCATTGCGCTGGGCGAGGCGGGCGACCTATCGCGCGACATCCTCGGGCGCGTGTACGAGTACTTCCTCGGCCAGTTCGCGGGCGCGGAGGGCAAGCGCGGCGGCGAGTTCTACACGCCCCGGTCGGTCGTGCGCGTGCTGGTGGAGATGCTCGAACCCTACCGCGGCCGCGTCTATGACCCCTGCTGCGGATCGGGCGGGATGTTCGTGCAGTCGGAAAAGTTCGTGCAGGAGCACGGCGGGCGCATCGGCGACATTGCGATTTACGGGCAGGAGAGCAACTACACCACCTGGCGGCTGTGCAAGATGAACCTCGCGGTGCGCGGCATCGACGCCGACATCCGCTGGAACAACGAGGGCAGCTTTCACAAGGACGAACTGCGCGACCTCAAGGCCGATTACATCCTCGCCAACCCGCCGTTCAACATTTCCGACTGGGGCGGCGAGCGCCTGCGCGAGGATGTGCGCTGGACTTTCGGTGTGCCGCCCGTGGGCAATGCCAACTTCGCCTGGCTGCAACACATCCATCACCACCTTGCCCCCAACGGCACCGCAGGCGTGGTGCTGGCCAACGGCTCCATGTCCTCGCAGCAGTCGGGCGAAGGCGAGATTCGCAAGTCCATGATCGAGGCCGACGTGGTGGACTGCATGGTAGCGCTGCCCGGGCAGCTCTTCTACTCCACGCAGATCCCCGCCTGCCTGTGGTTCCTGGCGCGCAACAAGAACCCGGGCAAGGGCTGGCGCGACCGGCGCGGGCAGGTGCTGTTCATCGACGCGCGCCAGATGGGCGTGCTGGTGGACCGCACCCGGCGCGAACTCACCGACGAGGAAATCCAACGCATCGCCGACACCTACCACGCCTGGCGTGGTGAGCCGGGCGCGGGGGAATACGCCGACATCCCCGGCTTCTGCAAATCGGCCACGCTCGATGAAATCCGCCAGCACAGCCACGTGCTGACGCCTGGGCGCTATGTGGGCGCGGCGCAGCAGGAGGACAGCGGCGAGCCGTTTGCGGAGAAGATGGCCCGGCTTGCCGCCCAATGGCGGCAGCAGCGCGAGGAGGCGGCGCGGCTGGATGCGGCGATCGAGGCGAATTTGCGGGAGTTGGGGTTTTGAACGGAGCGTTGAACATGCGCCTGCGCTGAGGCTATGAGCAACGTAGCGTTTAGCATGGGAGCCGACGAGCGATGGGCCAAATCACTTCCGAGCAACTCCTACCGATGATTGCCGCCGGGGAAACCCTCGCGGTCGAATTCAAGGGCGAAGATTGTGCAACCTCTTTTCTGTAAATTTCCGGTTGGGTGGTCATGACAACCGGGTTACAGGTTGAAGTTGAGATAGACCTTGCCGGTCAGCCACTCGTCGTCGAGTTCGGCGAGCATTGCGGAAACC
>NZ_VJOL01000044.1 GCF_007556705.1 Tepidimonas thermarum
GGTTTCCGCAATGCTCGCCGAACTCGACGACGAGTGGCTGACCGGCAAGGTCTATCTCAACTTCAACCTGTAACCCGGTTGTCATGACCACCCAACCGGAAATTTACAGAAAAGAGGTTGCACAATCGGTGCGAAACGGGTCGCCTTCGCCGGCGAACATGCGTGTGGGGTCTTCGTTTTCGCGCTTGAAGGCAAACACCCCGGCGGTGTAGGGGAAACTGCCGGGCACGTTTTCCAGCATCAGCCACTTCAGCAGCTCGCCGTGGTCCTCGTACTTGGGCAGCACGACCTTGCGGATCTTGTTGCCCGACAGCGTGGTGTGGGTCAGCCGCGTGCGGATTTCCTTGTCGCGGATCTTCACCACGTACTCGTCGCCGGCGTAGGCCTTTTGCATGTCGGGCCACTGCGCCAGCAGCTTGCGTGCGTCGGGGTCGAGCCGTTGCTCGCGCTGTTCGGCCAGCTCCAGCGTTGCCTCGGCCGCCTTGGGCCGCAGCGGCTTGTCCACGCGCAGCATCTCGGCGCTGGCGCGCAGCTGCTGGATCTCGCGTGCCAGCTTGGCTTGCTGGCGCACACGCCGCTTGTACTGGCGCACGGTGTCGGCGATTTCGGCCAGGTAACGGCTGCGCTGCGGCGGCACGATGGGCGTTTGGTTGCTGCTGTGGCGGGTGGCCACGCGCGGCAGCCGCCCCCCCTCAGCCCCCAGCGGCAGCGCCAAACCCAACGCCGCCAGCCGCGGCAGCAGGGCCTGGTACAAGGCGGTGACGCCATCGTCGTTGAAGCGCGCGGCCATGGTGCCAAACACCGGCATGTCTTCGGGCCGGCGGTTCCAGGCCTCGTGGTTGCGCTGCACCTGCTTGGCCACGTCGCGCAGCGCGTCCAGTGCCCCCTTGCGGTCGAACTTGTTGATGGCCACGAACTCGGCAAAGTCGAGCATGTCGATCTTTTCGAGCTGGCTGGCGGCGCCAAATTCGGGCGTCATCACATACAGCGGCACGTCGACGTGCGGCACGATCGCCGCATCGCCCTGGCCAATGCCGGAGGTCTCGACGATGATCAGGTCAAAACCCGCCACCTTGCAGGCCGCGATCACGTCGGGCAGCGCGGCGGAAATTTCGCTGCCGAAGTCGCGCGTGGCCAGGCTGCGCATGTACACGCGCGCGCCGTTGTGCCAGGGGCCGATGGCGTTCATGCGGATGCGGTCGCCCAACAGCGCGCCGCCGCTCTTGCGCCGCGACGGGTCGATGCTGATGACGGCGATGCGCAGCGCGTCATCCTGGTCCAGCCGCAGGCGGCGGATGAGCTCGTCGGTCAAGCTCGACTTGCCGGCCCCCCCCGTGCCGGTGATGCCGAGCACCGGCACGCGGGCATCGGCAGCCGCTTGGCGCAACGCGTCCAACAGCGCCGCATCGGCGGCGCCGTTTTCCAGCGCGGTGATGAGTTGCGCGAGTGCGCGCCAGGCGGCGTCGCTGTGGCCCTGGATGGCCTCGATGCTGCGTGGCGCGTAGCCGGACAAGTCGTGGTCGCAGCGCATCACCATCTCGCCGATCATGCCCTGCAGCCCCATGCGCTGCCCGTCCTCCGGGCTGTAGATGCGCGCCACGCCGTAGTCCATCAGCTCGCGGATTTCGCTCGGCACGATGACGCCGCCGCCGCCGCCAAAGACCAGCACGTGGGCGGCGCCGCGTGCGCGCAGCTGGTCCACCATGTACTTGAAGTACTCGACGTGTCCGCCTTGATACGAACTGACCGCGATGCCCTGCACATCCTCTTGCAGCGCGGCGGTGACCACCTCGTCCACGCTGCGGTTGTGGCCCAGGTGGATGACCTCTGCCCCCATGCTTTGCAGGATGCGGCGCATGATGTTGATGGCCGCATCGTGCCCGTCGAACAGGCTGGCGGCGGTGACGAAGCGCACTTTGTGCGTGGGGCGGTAGTTGGCCAGGGCTTGGTAGTCGGCGGACAGTTGGGTCACGGTGGCGTCTCCGGCTTTTGACGTTTACGTAAACGTCAATATTAGCGGGAAAAGCTGGGCGACGCCATGGGCGGGTGGTGGGCGGCGCCTGGCCCTTGGCGGCCGCGGCGTTGTGGTATACCATACCCAGTATCAAGACCGCTTCCGGTTGTCACCCGACTCGATGCCATGCAAGCCGTTCACGATCCCGACCGCAAAAAAGCCCTGCTGCTGCGCCTCAAGCGTGTGGAGGGGCAGTTGCGCGGCATCCAGCGCCTGATCGAGGCCGATACCGGCTGCGAAAAGGTCGCGCAGCAGCTCGCCGCCGCGCGCAAGGCGCTGGACAAGTCGTTTTTCATGATGGTGGGCTGCGTCATGGCCCAGGGCGATACCCCACCGGATGACGTGGCCGAGCTGTTGGCGCGTTTTGCCTGAGGGGCGGGCGCGTTACCATCACGACGATGAAGCCGATCCAGCTGTTCGATCCCGACTCGTGCACCTACACCTACGTGCTGTTCGACCCGGACACGCGCGAGGCGCTCATCATCGACCCGGTGGACGAGCAGCTCGAACGTGACCTGGGTGTGCTGCGCGATCATGGGTTGCGGCTGCGCTGGGTGGTGGAGACGCACGCCCACGCCGACCACATCACCAGCGCGCTGCGGCTGGCCGAACACACCGGCGCGCACACCGCCGCGCCGGCGGCGTGTGGCATTGTCACGGTGCACCGGCCGCTGCACGACGGCGATACGCTGGACTTTGGCGCGCAACGGCTGCTGGCCATGGCCACCCCCGGGCACACCGCGGGCAGCATGAGCTACGTGTGGCGCGTGGAGGGGGACACGCACGTGTTCACCGGCGACACGCTGCTCATCGGTGGCTGCGGGCGCACCGACTTTCAATCGGGCGATGCCGCGGCGCTCTACCGCAGCATCACCGAGCGGCTGTTTGCCCTGCCGGACGAGGCGCTTGTGTGGCCCGGGCACGACTACCACGGGCGCACCCACTCCACGATTGGCCACGAGAAGGCCCACAACCCGCGGCTGGCGGGCCAGTCGCTCGAGGCGTTCGTCGCGCTCATGGGCAGCCTCAACCTGCCGCGGCCGCGCCGCATCGACGAGGCGGTGCCGGCCAATTTGCGCGGGGGCATCCGCCACGACGCCGACGGGGCCGAGCGCGAGGCCCCACGGCCTGCGCAGGGGTACGCGGGCGACGTGGCCCCCGAGCTGGCGTGGGCCTGGGTGCAGCAGGGCGCGGCACGGTTGGTGGACGTGCGCACCGACGCCGAGCGCGAATGGGTCGGCTACGTGCCCGGTGCCGTGCCCCTGGCCTGGAAACAGTGGCCCGGCATGCTGCCCAACCCCGATTTCGACGATGGCGTGCGCGCCTTGCTGGCGCAGGACGGCCGCCCGTTGCTGATGCTGTGCCGCAGCGGCGCGCGCTCGATCGCCGCCGCCCGCCGCGCCACCGAGCTGGGCGCCACGGCGTACAACGTGCTCGAGGGCTTTGAAGGCGATCCCGACGACAACGGCCAGCGCGGCCACCGGGGTGGCTGGCGGTATCGCGGCTTGCCCTGGCGCCAGAACTGAGACGGCGCCGGCGGCGCCGTTATGATGTTTTCATGACTGCGCCGGACACCGCCGCCCCCGCATCGACCGCGCTGCTCGCGCTGGACGTTGGCAACACGCGCCTGAAGTGGGCCTTGTACGACCGCCCCGAGCCGGGCGCGCGCCTGCTGGCGCACGGCGTGCAGTTTCTGGAAAACATCGAGACCCTGGCCGAGGGCGACTGGCGCGCGCTGCGCCCCCCGCGCTGGGTGCTGGGCAGCATCGTCGCCGGGGCGGGGGTGCGCCAGCGCGTGGAAGAACAGCTCGAGCTGTGGGACGCGCCGGTGCAGTGGGTGGTGCCGCGCCCGGCCGAGGCGGGTCTGGTCAACGGTTACGACCACCCGACGCGGCTGGGGTCGGACCGCTGGGTGGCCATGATCGGCGCCCGTCAACGGCTGCTGGCGCGCGGCGAGGCGCGGCCGTGCGTGGTGGTCATGGTCGGCACGGCGGTCACGGTCGAGGCCATCGATGCCGAGGGGCGGTTTCTGGGCGGCATCATCCTGCCGGGGCACGGCATCATGCTGCGCGCTCTGGAGTCGGGCACGGCCGGCCTGCACGTGCCCACGGGCGAGGTGCGCGCGTTTCCCACCAACACCAGCGACGCGCTGACCAGCGGCGGCACGTTTGCGATTGCCGGGGCGGTGCAGCGCATGTGGGACAACCTGTCGCGCCACACGGGGCAGACGCCGGTGTGCCTCATGACCGGTGGCGCGGGCTGGAAGATGGCGCCGCACATGACGGTGCCATTCGAGCTGGTCGAGGGGCTGATCTTCGACGGCCTGCTGGCGATGGCGCGCGAGCGCTTTGCGGCATCGATGCCGGCGCGCGCCTGAAGCGGCGGCCGGCGCGGGGGGCCGGCCGTTGGCCGGTCACGGCCTGGCGCGGGCCAGCCAACGGGTGGCCAGCTGCACCCAAAAGGTGGCGCCCAGCGGGATCAGCGCATCGTTGAAGTCGTAGCGCGGGTTGTGCAGGGTGCACGGCCCGGCATCGTGCCCGGGCCCGTAGGCGCCACGGTGCGCCCCGTCGCCATTGCCGATGAACACATAGGCGCCAGGTTTGGCTTGCAACAGGTAGGCAAAGTCCTCGGCACCCATGGTCGGCTCCTGCGCCACCACCGCGTCCGCGCCGACGATGTCGCGCATCACCTCGGCGGCAAAGGCCGCCTCGGCCGGGCTGTTGACGGTGGGGGGGTAGTTGCGGCGGAAGGCAAACGTCGCGCGCGCGCCAAAGGCCGCACACAGCTGCTCGGACAGCTCGCGCATGCGCCGCTCGATCAGGTCCAGCGCATCGTTGGTGAAGGTGCGCACCGTGCCCTGGATCGTGCAGTGGTCGGGGACGACGTTGGTCGCCTCGCCCGCCTGGATCATGGTCACCGAGATCACGCCCGGCTCCACCGGCCGCAGGTTGCGCGTCAGTATCGTCTGAAACGCCTGCACCAGTTGACAGGCCACGGGCACCGGGTCCACCGTGGTGTGGGGCAGGGCGGCGTGGCCCCCTTTGCCGTGCACCGTGATCGCAAATTCGTTGCTCGAGGCCATGACCGGCCCGGGGCTGACGGCAAACGTTCCCACCGGCAGGCCAGGCCAGTTGTGCATGCCAAACACGGCCTGCATCGGAAAGCGTTCGAACAGCCCGTCCGCGATCATCTCGCGCGCGCCACCGCCGCCTTCTTCGGCCGGCTGAAAGATCAGGTACACCGTGCCGTCGAAGTCACGCCGGCGCGCCAGGTGCTGCGCGGCGGCCAGCAGCATGGCGGTGTGACCGTCGTGCCCGCAGGCGTGCATGCGACCCGGGTGGCGGCTGGCGTGCGCGAACGTGTTGAGCTCGGTCATGGGCAGCGCGTCCATGTCGGCGCGCAGGCCCACCGCGCGGCCGCAGGCACCGCCGTCGCGCCCGTGCACGATGCCCACCACCCCGGTCTTGCCCAGCCCGCGGTGGATGGGGATGCCCCAGCCGGTCAGCAGCGCCGCGACGCGCTCGGCGGTGCGCTCCTCCTGAAAGCACAGCTCGGGGTGGGCGTGCAGGTCGCGGCGGATGGCGGCGATGGCCTCCGCCTGCTCGACAATGGGCTCGATCAGTTTCATGGTCGGATCCTAGCGCGATTCGCGGGCGCGTGGGCATGGCGTACCATGCAGCCATGGACACCGCTGACGTTACCGCGGCCGCGCCGGCCGAACAGACCATCCTGGGCGCCTGCCCGCACGACTGTCCGGACACCTGCGCCTTCGTCACCACGGTGCGCGACGGCCGTGCCGTGCGGCTGCAGGGCAACCCCCAGCACCCCCAGACGGGCGGCGTGCTGTGCACCAAGGTCAGCCGCTACCTCGAGCGGGTGTACCACCCGCAGCGCCTGCTGCAGCCGCTGCGCCGCGTCGGGCCCAAGGGGGCGGGGCGTTTCGAGCCCGTCTCGTGGGACGAGGCGCTGGACGACATTGCCGCCCGGCTGCGCGCGCTGGCGGCGCGCGATCCCCAGACCATCCTGCCCTACAGCTACGCCGGCACCATGGGCCTGGTGCAGGGCGAAGGCATGGCGGCACGCTTCTTTCACCGCCTGGGCGCCTCGCTGCTGGATCGCACCATATGCTCCGCCGCCGGGGCCGCGGGGTTGACGTACACGCTGGGGGGCAAGGTGGGCATGCGGGTGGAGCACTTCGCCGAAAGCCGCCTGATCCTGATTTGGGGCAGCCACAGCATCGGCAGCAATCTGCATTTTTGGCGCTATGCGCAGCAGGCCAAGCGCGCGGGCGCGCGGCTGGTGTGCATCGACCCGCGCCGCACCGAGACGGCCGAGAAATGCCACGAGCACCTGGCGCTGCTGCCCGGCACCGACGCCGCCCTGGCCTACGCGCTGATGCAACAGTGCATCGTGCACGGCTGGGTGGACGAGGATTACGTGCAACGCCACACCCTGGGCTGGGAGGCACTGCGCGAGCGTGCGCTGCAGTGGCCGCCGGAGCGGGCCGCGGCGGTGTGCGGGCTGCCGGTGGCGCAGATCGAAGCCCTGGCGCGCGACATCGGCGCGTGCGTGCAACGCCGCGAACCGGTGGCCATCCGCTTGAATTACGGCATGCAGCGCACGCGCGGCGGTGCCAACGCGGTGCGGGCGGTGGCGTGTCTGCCCGCCGTCATCGGCGCTTGGCGCCACCGCGCCGGTGGTTTGCTGTTGTCCAGTTCGGGCAGTTACCCCGTGCAGCGCGAGGCGCTGTTTCGCCCCGATTTGCTGCAGCGCAGCCCCTGTCCGCAGCCGCGCGTCATCAACATGAGCACGATTGGCGACGACCTGCTGCGTCCGGCGTCACCGGCCTTTGGTCCCGCCATCGAAGCGCTCATCGTCTACAACAGCAACCCGGTGGCGGTGGCGCCGGATGCAGGCCGGGTGGTGCGCGGTTTTGCGCGCGAGGATTTGTTTACCGTCGTGCTCGAGCAATTTCCGACCGACACCGCCGACTACGCGGACTACGTGCTGCCGGCCACCACCCAGTTGGAGCACTGGGACATCCACCTGAGCTACGGCCACACCGATGTGCTGCTGAACCGCCCGGCGATCGCGCCGCTGGGCCAGGCGCGGCCCAACACCTGGGTGTTTCGCGAGCTGGCGCGGCGCCTGGGGTTTGACGACCCCTGCTTTGCCGACGACGACCTGACGCTGTGCCGCCAGGCGTTTGGCGACGCGGTGGACTTCGAGGTGTTGATGCGCCAAGGCTGGGTGACCCTGCCGCTGCCCGAGGCCCCATTTGCCCATGGCGGCTTCCCCACGCCGTCGGGCCGGTGTGAGTTTTACAGCCCGCGCCTGGCGGCGCAGGGGCTGGACCCGCTGCCGGCCGTCCTGTCCAACCACGAGCCGGCCGGCCACGACCCGCGCCACCCGCTGGCGATGATTTCGCCGCCGGCGCGGCATTTTCTGAACTCGACCTTCGTCAACGTGGCGTCGCTGCGCGATGCCGAGGGCGAACCGGCGCTGGAGATGCACCCGGCCGACGCGGCACCGCGCGGCATCGCCGATGGCGACTGGGTGGAGGTGTTCAACGACCGCGGGCAGTGTAGGCTGCGCGCACGGCTCAATGGACGTGCCCGCCCCGGGGTCGTGGTGGGCCTGGGCATTTGGTGGCGCAAGCTCAGCCCGGACGGGCGCAACGTCAACGAACTCACCAGCCAGGCCCTCACCGATCTGGGGCAAGCGCCCACGTTCTACGACTGCGCGGTGGAGGTGCGGCGCGCGTGATCGCGGCGGGCAGGGCATCCGGGTTGGGGCGCAGCGCTGCCGTCTGCGCGCGCCTGGCGGGGGTGGCGGTGCTGGCCGCCGCCATGCTGGCCGGTTGCGCCGCACCCGTTGCCGCGCCGCCGGCGCAGGGGGCGTCGGCACAGGGGACGTCAGGGCCGTGGTCGACCCCGACGCAGCAGTGGGTGCTCGACCCGGGCTACTACCTGCAGGCGGTCGCGGGGCACCTGGCGCTGCTGCACGCCGCCCGTCCGGTGTCGGCATGGCTGGACGACCCCGCCACGCCCGAAGCGCTGCGCGTGACCCTGCGGCGCGCGCAGCAGGTGCGGCGCTATGCCCTGGAGGTCTTGCACCTGCCCGACAACGCCAGCTACACGCGCTACGTCGCGCTGCAGCGGCCCGCCGTCGTGTGGAACGTGGTGGCCACGCCGGCGCTGGACCTGCAACCCCACCGCTGGTGCTTTCCGCTGACGGGTTGCGTGGCCTACCGCGGCTACTACCGCGAGGAGGACGCGCACGCCTTTGCGCGCACCCTGCCGCCCGAGTGGGACGTGGCGGTGTTGCCGGTGCCGGCGTATTCCACGCTCGGCTGGACGCAATGGCTGGGCGGGGATCCGTTGCTCAGCACCTTCTTGCGCTACCCGGCGGCGGAGGTGGCGCGCCTGCTGTTCCACGAGCTGGCACACCAAGTGGTGTATGTGTCCGGGGACAGCGCGTTCAACGAGTCGTTTGCCACCGCGGTCGAACGCCTGGGGGTGCAGCGCTGGCTCGCTTTGCAGGCCACGCCGCAGGAGCGCGCCGCCCACGCGCGCTTTGAGCAGCGCCGCCAAGCCTGGCGCGACCTGCTGCGGCGCACCCGCGCCGAGCTGCAGGCGCTCTACGCCCGCGACGCGCCGGTGGCGCACCAACACGCGGACAAGCGCCGCATCCTCGACGACTTTCAACGCCGGTATCAGGCGTTGCGTGCGACCTGGGACCCGCCGCCCGCCGACGATGCCTGGGTGCGCCAGGCCAACAATGCGCTGTTTGCGCTCGACGCCACCTACGAGGCCTATGTGCCCGCGTTCATGGCCCTGTTCGAGCGCGAAGGCGGCGACTTTGCGCGCTTTTACCGCGCCGTGGGCGAATGGGCGCGCCTGCCCGCCGGGGAGCGGCGCCGGCGTTTGGAGGCAATGGCCACGTTACCGGCTCAATCGAGCGTGTCCACCAACTCGATGTAGCGCTGCATCGCCACTTCGGCCGGGGTGCCCTTGAGGGCCGACCACGCGTCCCACTTGGCACGCGCGACCAGATCGGTCAGGCTGGGCTTGGGCGTGGTGTTGTCCCCTTCGGTGGCCTGTTTGTACAGCGCGTACAGCTTGAGCAGCGTGGCGTTGTCGGGGCGTTGGGTCAGGCTCTTGACGCGCTGCAGGGCGGCGTCGAATGCGGCTTGGGTGGCGGCTTGGGTGGTGCTCATATATCAATCATACGAACGTTCGTTCTTTTTTGCAATCGATCCCGGGCGGGCGGTCGCGCCCGCGCGCCCACGGGCCAAGTCGCTGCCATAGCTGCGTCCGTCTACCCGCAAACCATGCTGCGAAAGCGTCTCCGCGGTGCGCGGGCCGATACCGGCAACGCGGGCTTGCAAATCCGCCCAGTCGGCAAACGGCCGCTGCGCGCGCGCCTGCACGATGCGCTCGGCGCGCACGGCGCCGATGCCGGGCAGGCGCATAAGCTCCTCGGCGCTGGCGCGGTTGGCCTCCACCTGCGCAAAGGCCGGTGCGGACAGCGCCAGCACCCACCCCGCCAGCGCGGCGGTCCGGCGGATTTTGGCGGCAAGGAACCGACGCGAACCCGGAGTGTTGCGCATGGGGGACGACCTCCTCGGCCCGTTGGGGCGCTGGCATACGAATCGTCTTGACCGCAATCGTAGGATGGCCAGCGGTTTGCCACCATCCCCCAAAAAGGGGATGACCCCCAACGGAGGCGGATGCGCAACCGACCGGTCAAACGCGGCCGCTGCCGTGCCACAATGCCGCGCGTGGCGCCGGGCGAGCGGTGCCGCCTGACCCCGTGGAGGATGGAGCGCGCATGACGATACTGGTGACCGGCGGTGCCGGCTTCATTGGCAGCAACTTTGTGCTCGACTGGCTGGCGCAGTCGGACGAGCCCATCGTCAACCTGGACAAACTCACCTACGCCGGCAACCGCGAGAACCTGGCGACGCTGGAGGGCGACCCGCGCCACATCTTCGTGCAGGGCGACATCGGCGACCGTGCCCTGGTCGAGCGGCTGCTCGGGCAGCACCGCCCGCGCGCCGTGCTGCACTTCGCGGCCGAGAGCCACGTGGACCGCTCCATCCACGGGCCCGAGGACTTCATCCAGACCAACGTCGTGGGCACCTTCCGCCTGCTGGAGGCGGTGCGCGCCTACTGGAGCGCGCTGCCAGACGCGCAGCGTGCCGCGTTTCGTTTCCTGCACGTCAGCACCGACGAGGTCTATGGCACCCTCGGCCCAACCGATCCGCCCTTTGCCGAGACGAACCGCCACGAGCCCAACAGCCCCTACAGCGCCAGCAAGGCCGCCAGCGATCACCTGGTGCGCGCCTGGCACCACACCTATGGCCTGCCGGTGCTCACCACCAACTGCTCCAACAACTACGGGCCCTACCACTTTCCGGAAAAGCTCATTCCGCTGATGATCGTCAACGCCCTGGCGGGCAAGCCGCTGCCCATCTACGGCGACGGCCAGCAAGTGCGCGACTGGCTCTATGTCAAAGACCACTGCAGCGCCATCCGCCGGGTGCTGCAGGCGGGCCGGCCGGGCGAGACCTACAACATTGGCGGTTGCAACGAAAAGCGCAACCTCGAGATCGTGCACGCCATATGCGCGCTGCTCGACGAACTGGCCCCGGCCGCCGCGCGCGGCGTGCGCGATGCGCGCAGCGGCCAGCCCATCGAGCGCTACGCCGAGCTCATCACCCACGTGCCCGACCGCCCCGGCCACGACCGGCGCTACGCGATCGACGCGCGCAAGATCGAGCGCGAGCTGGGCTGGCGCCCGGCCGAGACCTTCGAGACCGGCATCCGCAAGACCGTGCAGTGGTATTTGGACCACCCACAGTGGGTGCAGCGCGTGCAAAGCGGCGCGTACCGCGAGTGGGTGGCGCGTCAATACGGGACGGCCACCGCATGAGCGCGCCGCGCATCCTCCTGCTCGGCAAAAACGGCCAGGTGGGCTGGGAGCTGCAGCGCAGTCTGGCGCTGCTGGGGGAGGTCATCGCGCTCGACCGCGCCGGCGGCACCCACCCCGACACCGGCGCGCCCCTGGTCGGCGACCTGACCGACCTGGACGGCCTGCGGCAAACCGTCGCAGCGCTGCGGCCGGCGGCGATCGTCAACGCCGCGGCTTACACCGCCGTGGACCAGGCCGAATCCGACGCCGAACGCGCCCACCGCATCAACGCCGAGGCCCCCGGCGTCCTGGCCCAGGCCGCCACTGCCTGCGGCGCCTGGTTGGTCCACTACAGCACCGATTACGTCTTCGACGGCGCGGGCGATCGGCCCTGGCGGGAGGACGACCCCACCGCACCGCTCAACGTGTATGGCCAGACCAAACGCGCCGGTGAAGATGCGATCCGCACCAGCGGCGCGCGCCACCTCATCCTGCGCACGCAGTGGGTTTACGGCGTGCGGGGGGGCAATTTTGCCCGCACCATGCTGCGGCTGGCGCGCGAGCGGGAGCGACTGACGGTCGTGAACGACCAGTTTGGCGCCCCCACCGGGGCCGACCTGATCGCCGACGTCACCGCGCATGCGCTGCGGCAGCAGTGGGCCACAGGGCAGGGTGGCGGCACCTACCACCTGGCGGCCGCGGGCGTCACCACCTGGCACGGCTATGCCTGCGCGCTCATCGACGCCGCCCGCCGCCGCTGGCCCGAGGCGGGCTGGCGGGTGCAAACCATCGACCCCGTGCCCAGCAGCGCGTTCCCCACCCCCGCGCGGCGCCCGGCCAACGCGCGGCTGGACACGACGCGCCTGCGCACGACCTTCGGGCTGCACCTGCCGCCTTGGACGCAGGGGGTGCAGCGGTGGGTGGACAGCCTTGCTGCGCCATGAGCCCAACGACGCCACAGTGGCGGGTGGTGTTGGGTAAACCGCGACAAATCCGCTCGCCCGACGGCCATCGTCTTGACGGTGGTGGGGGCGCGTGCTACCGTCCGAGCAAACAAATCATGTCCACGCTTTTGCGCACGGAGGCTCCTTGAAACCATCCCGTACCGCCATGGCCGCGCTTGCTGCGGCTGCATTCGTGGGATTGGCGGGTTGCTCGCATGCCCCCATTCCCGTCGCCGAGAACTTTCCTTACACCGCACAGAAAAAGGTCCGCTCGGCCGGGCACTGGGATGCCGTGGCCGAACACGTGGTGTCGACCACCTTGGCCCGGCTGGCGCAAACGCCCGCGTCCGGACAGCCCCTGCGGGTCAGCCTGCCGTCAACGCCCAGCGCGTTTGACCAGGCGTTTCGGGAATTGCTGATCACGCGCATGGTCAACGAGGGCAAGACCGTCGTGGAACGCGACGATGCGCCCGTGCGGGTCAGTTACCAGGCGCAGGTGGTGCGGCACAACAGCGACCGCCCGCACCTGATCCCCGGGGTGTTCACGGCGATCACCGCGGGCGTGTACGTGGCGCATTACCTGGGGGTGCATGCCCACCCCGATGCGGCCATGGCCGGTGGGCTGGGGTATGCCGCGTTGGCCGATGTGGCGCGCAGCCAGTACAGCGGCGGCCCCACGCACACCGAGGTCATTTTGACCACCACCATCATGCAGGGCGACCGCTACCTGGTGCGCAACACGGACGTCTATTACGTCGAGGACAGCGACGCAACGCTGTTCCAGGTGGCGCGCGGCCCCGTACCCCGCGAATTCAAGGTGGTGTCGCAATGAAAGGCTGGACCGCTTTTGCCCTTGCCACCGCGGTGGTGCTGACCGGCTGCTCGACAGCGCCCAAGACCGCGCTGCCGACCTACGAGCAGGCCGCTGCGCATCCCTTTTTGCAGGCCAACCGGGATGCCATGACCCAACTGCTGGCGGGGCTGCCACCGGCGTTGGTGTCGCCCTTGCTGGTGGCCACCATTGTCGATGTCAACGACTTGCGGGTGTCGTCGCCGTTGGGGCGTACACTGTCCGAGCAGTACAGCTCGGCCGCGGCCGCAGCGGGCATCGACGTGCGCGAGATGAAGCTGCGCGGCGATGTGTTCGTGCGCGAGCAAACGGGTGAGCTGTTGCTGTCGCGCGAGATCAAGGACATCGCCCGCGTGCACCAGGCAACCGCGGTGCTGGTGGGCACGTATTCGGTTGCTGGCCAGTACGTCTACGTCAACATCAAGCTGGTGCGGTCCGAAACGGGGCAGATCCTCAGGGGCTATGATTACGCCCTGCCGATGGATCGCGACGTCCAGCGCTTGGTGCGCAAGCCCAGCGGCGATCTTTGACCCCACGCCGCTTCCGCGGTCGTTTTCATTTTGTTGCCGCCGGATCCGTTCGGATCGGGCGGTTTGTTGTTATGCGAAAAGGCATCATCCTGGCCGGTGGCTCCGGCACCCGGCTGCACCCGGCCACGTTGGCGGTCAGCAAGCAACTGCTGCCGGTGTACGACAAGCCGATGGTCTACTACCCGCTCAGCACGCTGATGCTGGCCGGCATCCGCGACGTGCTCGTCATCAGCACGCCGCAGGACACGCCGCGCTTCCAGCAGCTGCTGGGCGATGGCCATCCATGGGGGATCAACCTGCAGTACGCCGTTCAGCCCAGCCCCGATGGTCTGGCACAGGCCTTCATCATCGGTGCCGACTTTGTCGCCGGTCACCCCAGCGCGCTCGTGCTGGGCGACAACATTTTCTATGGGCACGACTTTCAGCCCCTGCTGCACGCGGCCGATGCGCAAACCCACGGCGCCACCGTGTTTGCCTACCACGTGCACGACCCCGAACGCTATGGCGTCGTCGCGTTCGACGCGCACGGCCGTGCCATCAGCATCGAAGAAAAGCCCAAGGCCCCCAAGAGCCACTACGCCGTCACCGGTCTGTACTTTTACGACGAGCAGGTGGTCGACATTGCCCGCGCGGTCAAGCCCAGCGCCCGCGGGGAACTGGAAATCACGGCCGTCAACCAGGTGTATTTGGAGCGGGGTCAGCTCAACGTGCAGATCATGAAGCGCGGCTACGCCTGGCTCGACACCGGCACCCACGACAGCCTGCTCGACGCCGGCCAGTTCATCGCCACACTGGAGCGCCGCCAGGGCCTCAAGATCGCGTGTCCAGAGGAAATCGCCTGGCGCCAGGGCTGGATCGATGACCACCAGTTGCAGCGGCTGGCAGCACCGCTGGCCAAGAGTGGCTACGGCCAGTACCTGCTGAGTCTGCTCAAGTAACGCCCATGCCCTACACCGTCACACCCACGGCCATTGCCGATGTCCTGATTTTGGAGCCCAAGGTCTTTGGCGACGCGCGCGGCTTTTTTGTCGAGAGCTTCAACCAGCGCGACTTCGAGCAGGCCACGGGGCTCAGCGGCATCACCTTCGTGCAGGACAACCACAGCCGCTCGGCCCGGGACGTGCTGCGTGGCCTGCACTACCAGCTGCCCCCGCGCGCGCAGGGCAAGCTCGTGCGTGTGGTGCGCGGTGCGGTTTTTGACGTCGCCGTGGACATCCGCCGCGATTCACCCACCTTCGGCCGCTGGGTGGGGGTGGAGCTCAGCGAATCCAACCACCGCCAGCTGTGGATCCCACCCGGGCTGGCGCATGGGTTTTTGACCCTGACCGACAGCGCCGATTTCCTCTACAAAGCCACCGACTACTACGCGCCGGAGCTCGAGCGCTGCATCCGTTGGGACGACCCCACGATCGGCATTGTGTGGCCCCTGCAGGGACGAACGCCGCTGCTGTCGGCCAAGGACCAGGCGGGCGCTTGTTTGGGCGATCTTTGAGCGGGTGGCAATACGCGTGTCGGTGTCTGACAAGCGGTTGCGCGTGGCCATTCTCGGCACACGGGGCATCCCAGCGCGCTACGGTGGTTTCGAGACGTTTGCCGAACAGCTTTCGGTACGCTTGGTCACACGCGGGTTTGACGTCACCGTGTACGCCGAGGCTGACGGCATCCCGCCGCCCGATCAAACCTACCGTGGCGTGCGCGTTCGCTACCGCCGGCGCCCCCGCTGGGGCCCGGCCTCCGTCATCGCCTATGACTGTGCCTGCCTATGGGATGCCCGTCGCGGCTATGACCTCGTGTACATGCTCGGGTACGGTGCTGCCTGGGCCTGCTGGTGGCCTCGTGTTTGGGGCACGCCTGTTTGGATCAACGTCGATGGTCTGGAGTGGGCGCGCAGCAAGTGGAGCGCGCCTGCCCGGTGGTACCTGCGTCTGATGGAGTGGGTCGCCACCCGCACGGCGACGCGCCTGATTGCCGACGCCGAAGCGATTGCCCAGCGATTTCGCCAGCGTTATCCGCACGGCGCGCCGTGCACCACCATCGCCTACGGTGCCCATCTGGTCGAGCCGACCCAGGTCAGCCCTGCGCCACTTGCCGCTTGGGGTCTGATGCCGGGTCAGTATGCGCTGGTCGTGGCCCGCCCGGAACCCGAAAACCATGTGCTGGAGATCGTCCAGGGCTATTTGCAACACCCGGGCGATTGGCCGTTGATCGTCGTCGGCGACGTCAGCGGGGAAACGCCCTACCAGCGCCGCTTGCTCGCCTTGCAAAGCGAGCGCATCCGCTTCATCGGCGCGGTCTATGACCCCGTTCAGCTCACGGCCCTGCGGGCGCACGCCGCCGTCTATCTGCATGGGCACTCGGTCGGTGGCACCAACCCCTCGCTGCTGGAGTCCATGGCGTGCGGCAGCCTCATCATCGCCCACGACAATCCCTTCAACCGTGAGGTGGCGGGAGCCGGGGCGGAATACTTCGACGGGCCCGCTGCCTTGGCCCGTGCGCTGCTGGCATTGCGCCATCTGGCGCCAGCCCTCGCGCAGCGGCGGCGCCGCTGGGTCCAAGGGGTGGTACGCCGCCGGTACGACTGGGACCGTGTAGCGGATGCCTACGTTCATCTCATCCATCGGCAGCTTGGCCGTGCCGGCACCGCACGTTGAACCCATCGACATCCTGTTGGCCACGTACAACGGGGCCGCTTTTCTGCGCCCGCAGATCGAGTCACTGCTGGCCCAGGATTACCTGTCATTCCGGATCTTGGTCAGCGATGACGGCTCGACCGACGACACGTTGGCGATCCTGAGCGCGTATGCGCAGCGCTTTCCCGACCGGTTGGTTTTGGTGCCATCGCCGTTGTCCGGGCGCGGAGCGCTGCGCAACTTCGAGCATTTGATGACCGTCTGCCTGGCACAGGGCCGTGCCCGATGGTTTGCCTTTGCCGATCAAGATGACGTTTGGTTGCCGGACAAACTGTCCCGGAGTGCGGCCTGCATGCAAACGCTCGAGTCCAATGGTGGTGCCGATCTGCCGTGTCTCGTGCACACCGATTTGTGTGTGGTCGACGCCACGCAACGGGTCGTCCATCCGTCCATGGTGCGCTACGAAGGCCTGAATCCAGCCGCTGCCACCCGCGAATCGCTGCTCAGCGTCAACGAGGTGACCGGCTGCACCGTGTTGGGCAATCAGCGGTTACTCGAATTGGCGCTGCCGCTGCCCCCGGCAGCCATCATGCATGACTGGTGGTGCGCGGTGATCGCCGGCAGCGGGCGGCGCGCCTTCATTCCGCACGCCACGGTGTACTACCGTCAGCATGGTGCCAATCAGATCGGTGCCCGTGACCGCGGGGTGTGGGCGCGGGGACGTCGCCTGGTGCTCGATGGGCCGGGCGTGTGGCGGCGCGTGCGCGAACTTGGCGCGCAGACGTGGCACCAGGCGGTGGCGCTGGGCCAGCGCCTGTGCGAACGGGGCCTTGATCGCACCTATGTGGACGACTATCTGCGCTGGCGTTGTCGCTCGCGCCTCGCCCAAGCGAGCGCTTACCGGCGATACTACGCAGGGCCGCAACTCGATCGGCTGACCCGGTGGCTACTTTGGCGCGGTTTCGACGCGCAGCCGCCGTCGCGCCGTTACCCATAAACCGTTTCAGCGATTCCATGACGTATCCGTCTGCCGTCAGCGATATGCCGCGCAAGAAGCTGGGTGAGATTCTGATCGCCCAGGGCAAGCTCTCCGCTGCCGATCTCGAGCGGGCCTTAGAAGTGCAAAAATCCGTGGGTGGCCGCATCGGCCGGTTGCTGACGCAGCTCGGTTTGGTGTCCGAGGCGGATGTGTACGCGGCGATTTCGCTGCAGACCGGCATCGCGTTGGTCAGAGCGGAACTGTTTCCCGCCAGCAAACCCGATTTTGGGCCTCTGAATCCAGCCTTTCTGCTGGCGCACAACATTCTGCCGCTCGGGGATGTGGTTGCGCATGAGGCACTCCCCGCCTTCGTTGCCAGCGATCCCCTTGACCCCGTGGTTTCCGAGGGGCTGCGCGTGGCGCTGGGCCGCACGCCCGAATGGCGACTCGGTTTGGCGTCGGAAATTGGTCAACGCCATCAAGAGTGGTTGCAAAGCGACGATCTCGTCGAAGAAGCGGATGCTGGTGTGCCGGGGGGGACCGCCGAGTTCATCGAGCATTTGCGCGATCTCGCATCCGAGGCGCCAATCATCCGCCGGGTCAACGAGATCATGGACAAGGCCGTTTCAATGCGCGCCTCGGACATCCACATCGAATCCTACGAAGAAAAATCGCTGGTTCGGGCGCGTGTCGATGGGGATTTGATCGTCATCGATGAAATCGACACGCGGGACGTGGCGGCGGTGGTCTCGCGGATCAAGATCCTGTCGCAGCTCGACATTGCCGAGCGCCGCTTGCCCCAAGACGGTCGCACCAAGCAGCGCCTGCGCGGCAAGGAGATTGACGTGCGCGTTTCCACCGTGCCCACGGCGTACGGAGAGTCCGTCGTCATGCGGTTGCTGGAGCGCAACGTCGACATGCTGTCGCTGGACCGGCTCAACTTCCAGCCCGCTACCCTCGCGGCGTGGCGGCGCATGCTGGCCACACCCCACGGTATTGTGCTCGTCACGGGCCCTACGGGCTCGGGCAAATCCACCACGCTCTACGCTGCGATGCGGGAGTTGCCAGGCGACGCGCTCAAAATCCTCACCGTCGAAGACCCGGTGGAGTACCGGTTGCACTGGCTCAATCAGGTTCAGGTACAGCCCCAGATCGGCTTGACGTTTGCCAGCGTGTTGCGCTCTTTCCTGCGCCAGGATCCTGACGTCATCATGATCGGCGAGATGCGCGACGGTGAGACCGCTGGCATCGCGGTGCAGGCGGCGCTGACCGGCCACCTCGTCCTGTCTACTTTGCACACCAACAGTGCGGCCGGTGCAGTGGTGCGGCTGGTGAACATGGGGGTGGAACCCTACCTGATTGCGGCCACGCTGGTTGGCGTGCTGGCCCAGCGGCTCGTGCGGCGCTTGTGCGACCAGTGCAAGCAGCCGCTGGCGCCGGACGCGGCTGCCAAGGCGCGCGCGTTGCTGAGCACCGCGTTGCCCGTGGCAGCACCCATTTACGGTGCCGTCGGCTGTCCGGCCTGCCGCGGCACGGGCTACCATGGGCGGTTGGCCATTCACGAGTTGATCGAGTTGGACGAAGCCGGTAAACGGGCCATCATGGCCAAGGGGGCCGATCTCGACGGACGGGACTTTCATCACGTTGGCGGTACCTTGGTGCAGGATGGCGCGGCCAAAGTCGCCGCTGGGTTGACGACGGTTGAAGAAGTGTTGCGAGCGACCCGTCAAGATGACTGAAACCGTACGCTATCGGGGGATCGATGCGCAGGGCAAGCCCTGCGAGGGTGTGCTCCAGGCACGCACGCTCGAAGCCGCACGCCTGCGCCTGCTGGGTCAGGGGATCCGCATCGTCGAGCTCAGCGCCGGCGAGATGTCCGTCGAACCCGCAGGGAACAGCCAGCGGCCGTCACTCGGCGCAGCCGACGTCTTGCTGTTCACGCGCGAGCTGGCCCAGCTCAAGCGGGCCAACCTGCCACTGGACAAGGCTCTGGCCATCCTGCGCGATTTGGCGCCCACCGAGCGCCTCAAGCGCTTTGTGGCCGATGTGACCGACGGCATTCGTGGCGGCCAGACATTGCACCAGTCGCTGCTGCCCTACGAAGCGGCTTTGGGGCGGCAGTATTTGGCGATGATTCGGGCGGGGGAGGTGTCGGGCAATTTGCAAGCGGCGCTCACCGATCTTGCTGAGCAACTGGAAGCCAACGCCCGCCAGCGCGGGCAACTCATCACGGCGCTGACCTATCCGGCCATACTCCTTGGCGTCTCCGTTCTGTCGGTAATCCTCCTTCTGCTGTTTGTCGTTCCGCAGTTTCGCGATTTGTTCGATTCCATGGGCGATGCTCTGCCGCTGACCACCCGCTGGGTGCTGGCGTTCAGCGATGCAGTGCGGCTGCACTGGCAGATCGGCCTGCTAGTGGCCCTGGCCTTCTTTTTGCTGGTGCGCCAGTGGTATGCCCGTCCGTCGGGCCGCCTGGCGGTCGATCGCCTGCTGTTGCGCCTGCCCGTGCTAGGGGATGTCGTGGCGGCCTTGCAGTCGGCGGTGTATTTTCGCACCCTGGGCATGCTGCTGCAGCGGGGTGTTCCCATGCTGGATGCCCTGCGTTACGCGGCCGAGACCTTGACCAACCACGCCCTGGCAGCGGAGGCTCGGCCCCTGGTCGAACACGCCAAGGCCGGTCGGCGCCTGTCGGACGGTTTTGCGGGCCAGCGGTTGGGCGAACGCGGGGCCGCCGCCCTGATCCGGGTGGCGGAAGAAACCGGCCAACTCGCCCCCACACTGACCCGGCTGGGCGAGCGGTTCGAGGAGGACAGCCGCCGGGTTCTGGCGCGCCTGCTGTCCATGGTGGAGCCCCTCATCATCATCGCCTTGGGTACCATTGTGGCGTTCATTATCATCGCCATTCTGGGTGGGGTGCTCTCCATCAACGAAACCATTTGAACGGAAAGGGGTTTTCATGAACGTCGTCCGGACGCCGCAGGCGTCGGTCTTCTCGGCTGCGCGCGGGGTGGGTGCGCGGCCGCGCGCCACGGGGTTCACGCTGGTCGAGCTGCTGGTCGTGCTGGTCATCCTCACGCTGCTGGCCAGTCTGGTCGGACCGCGCCTGCTCGACCAGCTCGGGGGGGCCAAGGCCAAGACCGCGCGTGTGCAGATCGCCGAAATCGAACAGGCCCTGGATCTGTACAAGCTGGACATCGGCCGCTATCCCACCGAGGCCGAAGGCCTTCGTGCCTTGGTGGAGCGCCCGGCGAACGTGTCCGGTTGGCGCGGACCGTACCTGAAAAAGGGTTTGCCGCTCGACCCGTGGAACAACCCATACCAGTACACACCGGTGGGCCGGCATGGCGGGCCGGACATCTACTCGCTCGGTGCCGACGGCAAACCAGGCGGCGAGGGCGACGATGCCGACATCTACAACTGAACCATGCGCCCGCGCGGCTTTACCCTGCTTGAGTTGCTGATCGTCCTCGGCATCGCGGCCCTGGTGGTGGCCGTCGTGGGCTCGCGGGCCGATGTCTGGATGGATCGAGCGGCCTATCACCAATCCGTGCGCGACGTCGCCACGCTGCTCAAAGCGGGCAGGATGTCGGCCTTGCAGAACGGGCGCGAGGTCGATGTGCGCCTGGACGGCAATCGCATCCTGTACGTGGGGGGCGATCCGCGGCGCCGTGTGGCTTTGCCGGCCGAGGTCGAAGTGCGCTCCGAGCCGCTTGTGGCGGCTGCTGGCGACGCCGAGGCACCCAAGCGCGATTTCACCCCGCCGCCGTTGTTCGTGTTTCGCGCCGACGGCTCGGCCTACGGCGGGCGCCTTGTGCTGCAACAGGGCGGCCACGGGGTTGCGTTTCAGGTCAACTGGGCGCTGGGCACGGTCGAGCAGGTTGACAGTGCGGGTGGGCCGACGTGATCCGGGGTCATCGGGGCGATGTGGGGCGCCAGCGCGCCAGTGGGTTCACCCTGCTCGAAGCGCTGATCGCCATCGCCATCGCGGCGATGGCCCTGGGCGCAATGGCGCGCTCGGTGGGGCAGAGTGCCCGTACGGTGGCCGAGGTCACGGATCGACAACAGGCGGCCATGGTCGCCCGCTCGGTGTTGTCCATGGGCACTTTTGCCGAGGATTTCATGGCCACCTCCCAGGGGCAGGCCGGGATGTGGACGTGGCGCGTGCAGGTTCGGCCGCAAACCACCGTTTTGCATGACGTGGTGGAGCTGCTACCCGACCAAACCGTGACGGTGGCGCACTTGACGGTCGAAGTCTCGAGTCCGGACCGGGATGCCCCGATCTATGTTCTGTCTGCGTGGAAACCGTATCGGAGCGCACCGTGACCACCCCGCGCCGGCCCGTTGCGCCCGCGCGCCGTTCCAGCGGGTTGACGCTGCTGGAGCTGCTCATTGCGCTGGCCATCACCGGGGTGACCGTGGCACTCGCCTTCGCCACCTATGGCGTCATCGGCCGTACCGAGCAGCGTGCCCAAGACACCATGACCCGTACCGAACACATGCAGTCGGTGCAGGACTGGTTGCAGCGCAAACTGGAAGGCATCCGGCTCATCAGCCGCACGGAGCAGGGTGGTGTCGTCCTCTTTTTCAACGGCAATCCGGCGGGTGCGCTGTGGGTGGCGCCGCTGCCCGAGCGTGGCCCTGGCGGTGGCTTGCACGTGATACGCGTGGCGCTCGACCGTCGTGCAGATGGTTCGGTGGACTGGATTGCGCAAGCGCTGCCGTTTGAGGGTGCGGGCATGGTGCTGGAGTGGGCCGCGGCCATCCGCACCCCGCTGGCCCGCGACTTGCGTACTCTGCAGTGGTATTACCAAGACGGAAAGAGCGGCGAATGGGTGCAGGAGTGGCCGTCGACGCGCCCGTACTACCCATCGCGCATCCGCATCGAAGTGGCCGACGCCCAGGGGCCGTGGCCGGCTTGTAGTTGACATCCTCCCCCGCCTAAAGTCGGGGGATTCCTACGGCGCTCACCCCGGCATCGAGCCGGAATGAGTCGCTTCGGTGGGTTCCTGCTTCCGACCGCCTGTGCGGTTCGATCCACAGGCCATCCTGGCTGACAGAGGCAAGCGCCTCCATCCCACCGCAAGCGTGCGGCGTGTCCTGCCCTTCGTCTCGCAACAGTTGCATCCCGCGAGAAAGGATGTTGATCGCGCCGACCAGATCGGCGTTTTCCTCGAAACCGCATTCGACGCATAGAAACCGGGCTTGGCAACGGCGGTTGTCCGCCGACACATGGCCGCAGGCCGGGCACGTCCGCGACGTGTTCTGCGGC